>NZ_JBQFYA010000003.1:0-420943 GCF_056541245.1 Ruegeria sp. AI3 | reverse complement strand
TCCCGCACGCCCATGTAGCGACCACGACAACCCACAAGACCCTGCGTGGACCTCGTGGTGGTATGATCCTGACCAATGATGAAGATATCGCAAAGAAAGTGAATTCGGCGATCTTCCCCGGCATTCAGGGTGGCCCACTGATGCATGTCATCGCAGGCAAGGCGGTTGCCTTCGGCGAGGCTCTGCGCCCGGAGTTCAAGACCTATATCAGCCAAGTCATCACCAACGCGCAGGCGCTGTCGGATCAGCTGATCAAGGGCGGTCTGGACACGGTGACCCATGGCACCGACACCCATGTGGTGCTGGTCGACCTGCGCCCCAAAGGCGTGAAGGGCAACGCGACCGAGAAGGCCTTGGGCCGCGCGCATATCACCTGCAACAAGAACGGCGTGCCGTTTGACCCTGAGAAGCCGACCATCACCTCGGGCATCCGTCTGGGCTCGCCCGCCGGCACCACGCGCAGCTTTGGCGAGGTCGAATTCCGCCAGATCGCGGATTGGATCATCGAAGTGGTCGACGGCCTCGCCGCCAATGGCGAAGACGGCAACGCCGAGGTCGAGGCCAAGGTCAAAGCCGAAGTCGCCGATCTCTGCGCCCGTTTCCCTATCTATCCGAACCTGTAATTCTTACCGGAAACCGAAAAAGAAAACGGCGCCAGAAAAATGGCGCCGTTTTTATTTGCAATATCGTTTTGGTCAGATGTACCCGCGCCAGCGCAGCACAATCATCGCCAATGCCGCCAAAGCGATCAGGCCCAACGCGACCGAGCCAAGAAAGCTCAGAAACCAACCCAATCGACGGTCCGCCAAATTGATGGCATTCAGATGGTTCTGCACTTCATCCGAGGCTTTCTCAAGCTTCGGCCCGTCCAGAACCAGACGCAGTTTCGGATGTTCTGCCATCGGTTCGGCTTGCGCCAACACCATGGCCTGCTTGTAAACATTGCGCGGCAAACGTCGCTTGGCGCGGCGTACCGAGGCGATCAGCGTCTTGTCCTTGACCCCCAGTTTCTTGCGCAGCAACTGAATGGTCTGCGCAATCTGGGTCTGGATGTCTGTTTCCTGGGTCATCGGCGCCTCCTGACGGGACAACTTAACCGCCCTGCGAAGGGGCGACAATGGGGCTGGTTGTTCGGTGCAGTCGCGCGTATCACAAGACTATGCTGAATACGATCATCCATGGCGACCCGACGGACAACCCACCCCTGTTGATTGCGCACGGGCTTTATGGCTCGGCCCGCAACTGGGGCGTTATCGCGCGGCGGCTTTCCGACGAGCGGCAGGTGATTGCCGTCGACATGCGCAACCACTCGCAGAGCCTGTGGAGTGATGAGCACGACTATCCTGATCTGGCGTCCGATCTGGCGGAAGTGATCGAGAGCCTTGGCGGATCAGCCGATGTGGTGGGGCATTCGATGGGTGGCAAGGCGGCCATGATGTTGGCTTTGCAACACGGGGATCTGGTTCGAAAAATGGTGGTCGCCGATATCGCGCCAGTGACCTACGGCCATAGCCAGATCCAGTTCATTGAGGCGATGCGCGCGGTCGATTTCTCGCGGGTTGCGCGCCGGTCCGACGCGGCGGAACAGCTGGCAGAGCAAGGGGTTGATCCGGCATTGCAAAGCTTCTTTACCCAATCACTGGATATCGAGGGGAAACGCTGGCTTCTGAACCTTGATGCTCTGGCATCGGAGATGCCCAAGATTATGGGGTTCCCCGAAATAGACGCCCATTGGGATGGCCCAGCGCTGTTTCTGGCCGGGGCCAATTCCGACTATGTTCTGCCCGAACACCGCGACAAGATCAAAACCCTGTTTCCCGCCGCGCGTTTTGCCAAAATCCCGGGGGCCGGGCATTGGCTGCACGCCGAAAAGCCCCGTGAATTTGAGGCCGCCGTCAGGGCTTTCCTGAACGCATAACCTGCGCCTTTAGGCGGACACAGTCTCGCCGCCGCCATTGACCCAATCTGCCAGGCCGCCAAGGTTGTAGACCTCGTCATAGCCCATATCCTTGAGGAGCTTCCCTGCCAGCGCCGCACGCCCTCCGGCGGCGCAATAGAGGATAGTGGCCCGGTCCTTTTGCAGCTCGGGATCATGGGATTTCAGCGTGTCATCGGCGCGGAACTCAAGCATGCCGCGCGGGATGTGATGCGCGCCGGTTGCACGACCCGACTGCTGAAGCTCGACCACGTCACGGACATCAAGCAGCAACGCGCCGTCCCCGATCAGCGCGTTGGCCTGATCCACACCGATACGCGGGACTACGGCATTAGCCGCTTCCATCATATCCTTGACTGTTAGTGGCATTTGCACCGGCCCCTAGTTGCCTACACATGCAAGGGTTAGCATGCGACGACGGGTTGGTGTAGCCAAATCGCCCTATTGCTCGCGAAATGCCCGAGACATGCTGTCTGAGACAGGTTTGGCGATATAGGCGGCAAAAGTGCGTTCTTCGGTCTGGATCATGATCTCGGCCGGCATACCCGGAGTGGGCACGAACCCCCGGACGCGTTTCAATTCCTCGGGTGTCAGTGAGATGCGCGCCAGATAGACCTCTTGCGGGACGCCTTGAGAATCCTCGACCAGCGCGTCGGCTGAGACATAGAAGACCTGACCGCTCAGAACCGGGGTTGTGCGCTGATTGAGCGCGATCAGGCGCACCGTCGCGTCCTGGCCGGTAACGACGCTGTCAATCTCGGTGCGGGGTATCTGCGCCTCGATAATCAGCGGGGCGTCGGCGGGCAGGATCTCGGCGATGGGCTCGCCGGTTTCGATCACGCCGCCGGGTGTGTGGTAGTGAAGGCGCACAACGGTTCCGGTGACGGGCGCGCGCACGACCGCGCGGGCCAGAACGCTGCGGGCTTGTCGGGATTTCTCACGCACACTTTCCAGGTCGGCTTCGATAACTCCCAGCTCATCTAGCGCTGCCTCGCGATAGGCTGAACGGGTGCGGGAGATCTGTTCCTCGTATTTCAACAGCATCTGGTTAATCTCGGCGGCTTCGGCCTGCAGGCGGGCCTGCTGACCATCGGCCTCGGCCTGAACTCGGCGGATCGTGTTAAGATCGCCTTTGCGCACCAACCCTTTTTCGAACAAGGCTTCCTTTGTCTCGAACTCTTCTTGCAAGATCTCCGAGCGTCTCTGCATGCTTTTCAACTGAGCCTCAAACCCGCTGGCGCGGATCCTTAAAGCCTCCATGTTGCGCGCCAGAAGCGCGACATCGTTCAGCAGCGTTTTGCGCGAGACATCAAAGCTGAGCCGTTGGCCATCGAGGATCGTCATCACCTCAACATCATTTGATGCCTCAATCAGGTCGGGGGAGAAGTTGAGCTTTTCGCGCTCGCCATATTCTGCCAGCAACCGCTCGGTCATTGCTTGCAGGCGGATCTTGCGAATGAACAGCTCTCTCTCATTGGCCTCAGCTGAGGTCTGATCCAGCGTCATAAGTACCTGACCGGCCTGCACGGCCTCACCTTCCGAGACTTTGATATCCTCGATAATCCCACCCTCAAGGTGCTGGACGATCTTGTTCCGACCGGTGGCAACAAAGCTGCCTTGCGCGATGACGGCGGCCGCCAACGGCGCGCTGAAGGCCCAGACGCCGAAGCCACCGAAGCATACGACAAGCATCACGAACCCCACCACGATCAGACGATTGATTGAGCGCGGCACTTCGGAATACCAGACGGTCGGCTCGGACGGAGACGTATTGACGGGTACGATATCGTTCATGATCAGCCCCCCTGCTGGCCTTCAATGCCAGGTTGTTTTCGTGGCGCATTCAGTTGCTGCAGTACCTGTTCACGCTGGCCGAACAAGGCGACACGCCCATCGGTCAGCAGCATGATCTTGTCCACCACATTGAGAAGTGTCGGCTTTTGCGTAATCACAACGACAGTGATCTTGCTGTCCTTGGCCTGCGCAATCGCCCGTGCCAGCGCCTGATCCCCCGCCACATCGAGGTTCGAGTTCGGCTCATCCAACACCACCAGACGCGGATTGCCAAAGAAGGCGCGCGCCAGAGCAATGCGCTGTTTCTGCCCGCCCGACAGGGGCGATCCGTCAGCGGCGACCACGGTTTCATATCCTTGCGGCAGGGTTGCGATCATGTTGTGGACATCGGCCAGAACGGCAGCGTCGTGGATCTGTTCGTCCGTCGCGTCCTCTCGCATCCGACCGATATTGTCCTTGATGGTACCGGGGAACAGCTGCACGTCCTGCGGCAGGTAGCCGATGCTTTCACCAAACTGGCGCGGGTCCCAGTTGCGGATGTCCATCAGGTCCAGCCGCACACTGCCCGAAGTCGGCAGGATCGAGCCCACAAGCGTCTTGCCTAGCGTCGTCTTGCCCGCGCCGGAATTGCCGATGATCGCCAGCGTCTCACCGGGATTGAGCGCGAAGGTGATCCCGTTCAGCACGACGCGTTTAGTCCCTCCGGGAACGTAAAGCAGGCGTTCGACATCCAACCGCCCTTCGGGACGCGGCAGGCGCAGTTTTTCGAACTGAAGCGCGGAATTGGACAGGAGCGCGTTGATCCGCCCATAGGCCCCACGGGTTAGCAGGAAGCCGTTCCACCCTTCAATCGAGCCTTCAATAGGAGCAAACGCGCGCCCGGCGATGATCGAGGCTGCGATGACCATGCCGCCGGTGATCTCACCTTGCAGCGCCAGAAACGCCCCCCACCCCAAGATGGCGATCTGAGTCAGCAGACGCACGGCCCGCGAAATGGCGGCGAAGATCACGTTGCGATCCTGCGCACGCACCTGCCAGGTCAGCGATTGCGCGGTGTCGCGGCCCCAGATCCGGACGGCCTCAGGGATCATCGCAAGCGCGTTGATGATCTGACTATTGCGCGACATCGAATCCAGATGCTGGTTCGCCATGGACTGGGCCTTATTAGCCTCGGCAAACGGTTTCGCGGTCGTTTTCTGGTTGATCAGGGCAATCGTCATCAGCAACAGGGCCGTTACGACAACGATCATGCCAAGCTGCGGATGCACCAAAAAGATCATCAAGATGAAGAGTGGTGCAAAGGGCACATCAAGAAATGAGATCAACGTGCCCGAGACCAAGAAACCTCGCACCTGCTGCAGATCACCCAGCGTCTGATACTCGCGCCCGTTCCCATGCAATGAGGCATGGGCCGCAGCGCTCAGCACCGGGGCACCCAACCGTGCGGCCACTTCTACCGCCGTGCGCATCAGCATGAACCTACGGACCGCATCAAATGCCGCTTGAAAGATCACCGCACCGGCAACGATCGTGGTCAGCATGATCAGCGTATCTAGGGACCGGCTGGTCAGGACCCGGTCGCTGATCTGAAAAAGGTAGATCGGAATAGCAAGGATCAAAATATTGGTGGCACAAGTCAGCACCAGAACGAACACCAGATTACGGTAGATCGCGCGCATCGAAACCCGCAACGTGCGCCGGAAATCCTCGGGCGGGGTTCGCTTGTGAAAGGTGTGGGGTGGCCCATTGCCGTCACCACCACCAGATTTGGTCGGCGGCAACGGCTCGTTTGCCTTGGCCTCAATCGTAGTGCCTATGCGATCCCCACCATCTGTGCGCGCAGAGGGGGTCTTACGCGCTTTGGGTATGTTGGTGTCAAAAGGATCAGAGGCCTCGGCTTCGGCCACCCCAGCGCCGCCACCTTCAGAGGTCGTATCTTGCGAAGGTTGCGGCTGTTCGCGCCGAAGGGGAGAATCGGCGCGGTGAGTGTTCTTTGGTTCTGCAGTACAAGACTTAGCTGCCATTTGCTCCTCGCCCCGCGACGCGTCTGGCGTATCGACGCGCAGCGCATCATGCAGCAGAAGCAGGGTTGAATCTTTGGGTTCTTGCGGCGTATTCGATCCCTTTTCGGTACGCGGCGCCTCGGACACGGCAACGCCGCCATTTCGATCCAAAGGGCTGGAACAGATGGTGCGGCGCGACGAAAACACAATCGACATAAACTAACCTTTCGGTCACTCGCTAAAATTACGGGAAATCACGCCAGCATGGTCTGCAGGCCGTCGTCAGCGCCCGCCATCTCGGTCGGGGCTGTTTGTTTGGCGACGGTTTCGTGGATCTTGGCCAGCTCGCTATTGGCCTCTTCCATCAACACGGCGATGGCATCATTTGTCAGCTCAGAGACGCCCTCCTGATCCGGCACATCATACAAGCTGGCCTGATGCAGGAGCAGATCTGAATAGGTCTCCTCAGCCGCCATCACCACCGAGTCGATCCCGGCCTTGGCAACATTCGCCGCATTCAGCAGAGCATTGCTGCCCGCGGTGATTTCCGTCTCGGCAGCCTTGGGCCCGGACACATGCACATCGTCCTGATCCAGCAGCATGGTGATCTGTTCCATGATGTTGACTTGCAGCAGATCGCCCTCGATTTTCAGGGCACGGATCTGCTCCATCCCTGCGAACATGGGATCGTTGAGCAATGCGTCCTCAAGCGCGTCCATGTCTGCTTCACCCAGCGCCATGGCATTAGCCATATCCTGGTGCAGCTCCTGGTGGCTGTCCTCACCCGTTTTCGACACCGAGGCCTCGTTCATGACAAGGTTTTCATCACCCTGCGCCGAGATCGAGCCGCCCGTTACGATATCGTCATCCACTAACACGTTGGTCTGGAACAGCATATCGACGGATATCATATTGCCGCCGATCATGATCACATCATAGTAGCTGCCCAGCTGGACAATCTCGGTGACGTTGACCATCTGGTTGTCGCCCATCGCATAAAGCGTCGTGCTTGCCGAGATTTCGGCCTGTATGTGGTCGATATCCGTGGCGTCGATCTCTTGCTTGATGAAATTCGCAACGACCAGATCGCCGCTGATCCAATCGACCGAGGCAAAGGCGGGTTGCCCTTCGGCCCCCTCGGCCTGGTTCAGCCAAAAGGCAGCTTTCGCTTCAACGCCGACCGAGGCTGACTGCACCACCTTGGTTCCGCTGCTACCGCCTTCTTCGATCTGGTCCCAATCGGAAATCACAGCGACCTGGCTGATCACAGTCAAATCCATCGCCTTGCCGCCTACGGCTATGTAGGGCGCATCAATCCAGGCAATCGTTGCCGCCACTTCGTTGACCGCAAGGTTGCCGCCCGCGATGACCATATGGCCGTCGGCAAATTCTTCGTCATCCGAGCGGTCCCATTCTACGGGCAGCATATCCGGCGTTTCGGTTTCCTCATCTGGGTGGTGATAGGCCGGAAGCAGGTCGTCCCATTCCAGAGCCTCTTCAACCTTTTCGCCGTTTATGATCACACCAACGGCGTCTTCGCCGTGGAATTGATGAACCGTGACACCTTCGATCTCGGAGTTCATCGGGTTCACAATCTGCTCGGCAATCTCAGAGAGCAGTTCAAGCGACGCATAATCGGCCAACGCAAAGGACGGCGCCGCCATCGCATGGAATGTCAGGGCGGCCTCGAGCATGTCCTGCCCTGCACTGATCAGGGCGCCGACATCGCGGAACTCCCCTTCTCCGACGACGTCATTGTCGCGCAGGAACAGTGTCTGGAACGTGTAGGTGACTGCTGACCCTATCAGTTCGTTCTGAAACTGGAACAGCATCAAAGGCGGCGCATCTGCCGGCCCCAATGCCGCCTCGCGTACCGCCTCAGAAGGACCCTCCGGTGGGTCGAGGAAAATGTTTGTCTCATAGTTCGGGCCGTTTGCCGGGGGTGGTGGCGGCAGCTCGACCGGAGGTGTGTTGAATTTGAAAGGGATCGGGGCATAGTCGCCCGGATCGGCCTTCAACGTGGCCTTGACCTCAATTCTTGTGGGGTCTGACAGGTCTTCAAGTTCGACTTTCCGCCGTAGCGCGGTGAACTCTTCATACTGGTCTCTCAATCGTCCTTGTTCGATTGTCAGCTCAAAAGTTCCAACAAAATGTGCAATCGTTTCAGTAATACTGTCGAGGGACATATTAACGTTCCTTGTCACCCGCTACGGCTGAAAATTTCCGCTTTGGGTTTGCTAAGCCGGGGCCACGTGGCGCGCCCCCGGCGGTTTTGAAAAAAGCTCGGGCTCTGAAAATGGCAGAGCCCGAAACGGGTCTTAGACCTCGGTATCGTCGCTGGCGTAGGACGACGTCATCGAGCCGCCCACCATGGTCGTATCGACCGAGTTACCAAGGACGTTTGCGCCCATGACGATCGACTGGTTGAACGCCGCCGTATCCACAACAGCTGCAGCCGATGCGTAGGATTCGCCGTTCACGATGCCATCGCCACCGTTGTCGGAGCCCCAGGTACCGGCGTTTCCGCCTGCACCACCTGCACCAGAATTGGCGCCCGAGGCCTCGCCACCGGTATTGGTTGCACCGTTTGTCATGCCGCCGGTCGAGCTTCCCATGACCGCGCCGCTAGTGCCGCCAGCCGCTGTGGCCGCGCCACCATAGCCGCCGTCACCGGACATTGCCGATCCCGTCGCGCTGCCGGTTCCAGTCGAGGTCGCATCATTGTCAGCAGACCCCGCGCCGCCATACCCGGCAATCGCTTCGGCCAGACTGTCAGCGGTTCCATCGGTGTCAGCTTCTGCAAACACCTCGTTGTCACCACCATCGCCAGCTGTGTTGGTCGCATCCGCAGATCCGGCGCCACTACCGGCCGAGCTCGATGTCGGCGAGGTCATGCCACCTGCACCGCCAGTACCTTCGGCAGTCGATTCACCAGTTCCGGTTGCTTCGGCCGTGCCATCGGTAGCATTGCTGCCACCGGCTCCGCCCGAACCATCGGGGGTTTGCAGGTTGTTGGTCGCACCTGTCACGTCGCCCGGGCTTTGCGAGATGTCAGGACCTGTCGCAGACTGGTCGCCAACGCCTTGCGCGTCCGAACTTGTGTCAACGCGGCCACCGCCTGCGCCGCCGGCTCCTGCACCGCCTGGGCCGTTGCCGCCCATGCCCATGCCACCGGTGCCTGCACCGCCAGGACCGTTACCGCCAGCACCGGCACCACCGGGACCATTCCCGCCAGCACCCGCGCCACCAGGGCCATTGCCGCCAGAACCGGCTCCGCCGGGTCCATTGCCGCCCGCTCCGGTACCACCGGGACCGTTGCCGCCCGAGCCTGCTCCGCCAGATCCGGCGCCGCCGGTTCCGGTAGCATCTCCGGCTGTGCCGCCACCGCCAGTTGTCGGATCAGGATCGGCCAGATTCAGGCCAAGACCAAGATTCTGTTGGTTCAGTGCAGACAGGGCACCTTCGGCTGTACCTGACGTGCCACCGGGGCCTGCGCCACCTGGGCCTGCACCGCCCGGACCATTGCCACCGGAGCCCGAACCACCCGGTCCGTTGCCACCCGTGCCAGTTCCGCCCGGTCCGTTGCCACCTGTGCCGGTTCCACCCGGACCGTTGCCACCTGTGCCGGTTCCGCCTGGACCATTGCCACCTGTGCCTGAACCACCCGGACCATTGCCGCCGGTTCCTGCACCGCCAGTACCGCTACCGCCCGGACCGTTGCCGCCATCTGCGTCATTGGCACCCAATGCGCCAGAACCCGCGATGCCCGCAGCATTGTTGCTGCCTGCGGTCGCGCCGTTGGCCTGATTGCTGCCGGAGCTTGTGTTATCGGCACTGCCGCTGGATTGCGCATTGCCGCTGCCAGCATTCGAGCCTTGTGCGGATGCATCTGTTCCTGCAAGACCCAAGCCGGTTCCTAGCGAGCCAGACGTATTGTCGCCGCCGTTGGCGTTGCCGTCAGCGTTTGAACCAGACAGGCCAAGACCTAAGCCAAGACCAAGAGATCCGGCCGCGCCACCTTCTCCGCCATTGCCGGAGCCGCTGGCACTGGATGTTCCAGAGTTCGTCGCGTTCGAGGTGCTGTTGGCGTTGCCGCCAGCGGCGCCCGTACCGTCACCATCCGACTGTGCCCCAGACAGGCCTAGACCGATGCTGCCGTTATGCGCCTCGCCCGAGCTTGCGCCTGCACCACCAGTTGCCGCGCCGTTGGCATCTCCGGAGTGGCCACCAAGAGCCATCGAAGTGCTGCCATAGGTGTCACCCCAGGCTTCGCCGCCATGGCTGGTGCCGCCGCTACCGGACGCTCCACCATCAGACGAGGAATCAATGCCCTCTTCCGCAGTTGCGTTACCTCCGGTCGCATCACCATTCTGTTCGAAGGTACCGGAGTTGGACACGGTCGCACCGTTCAGCGTGTCATTGTCCGTCAGGCTGGCATACTGGTTGTTGAACGAGGCCATGTCATTGCCTTCGCCGTTCAACGAAATATCCAGGTTCAGATCGTCACCGGGATCATAGTTCACGTCGTCTCCGGCCGTGATCACGTCACCGGTCGAGGCATCATCGGCAATGTCCACATCGACCTTGTCATCGTCGCGCGGAATCCACTCGCCTTCACCAAAGTCGATATCGACCCGGTTCACGTTGTCATTGGTGCTGTTGCCATTGTCGCGAACGGTATTGCTGTCATTGCCACCATTGGTGTTGCTGTCATTGCCACCGTTCGTGTTGCTGTCGTTTCCACCATTGGTGTTACTGTCGTTGCCACCATTGGTGTTGCTGTCGTCACCGCCGTTTGTGTTGTCGACAGACTGTTGTTGTTGCTGTTGCTGCTGTTGGGCGTTTTCAGCCATCTCCAATTCAGGATCTTCAACACCCGGGTCTTCAACGACCGGGTCCATGTCTTCAACATCAATTTCTTCGACGGTTGTGACTGGGGATAGAATTCTACGGTCAGACATATTGCTTTCCACTCTATTGGCGCACCTGACCACCATTCATCTCAAAGGTGGTTACTCGTGCGGTTGAAACAAAAATCCGCACGGTATGCCTGAACGCATAACCCTGCGGTCTGTTGGTTCCGAGCTTTCTGCACCTCCTTTCCCGGCTAAGCCGACGTCCCCGCTGAAAAGAGATTCGCGAAAATGCACGAAAAGCGGGCGTTAAAGGAAAAACCTTCGCAATCTGAAGTAGAGGAAGCGTCGCAGCCTTTGACAAAGCTGCCAAGCTATCGAAAAGCTCTAGAACGGCTAGTCTGTTGAAATTCTGGCATATTGCGGGAGTGGTCGGAGTTTTCGCTAAAAAATCCGACCTAAAACCCTACCGATTGGTCTTAGACGAAAGAAGCCGTTGAATTCCCTCTACTTACCCGAAATCACCGGAACACAACCCTAATCAATGGTTCTAGGACCAAGTATCAAATCCGAATATCCGGTTGCTGACCCCCTACATTTCAACTACAATAAGTCTATATTTTTAAGACTATTTCGGCTTTCGAACTGCCCGAATTACTTGTGTGAAAAACTGCGAATTGCAGTTCGGTTTTTTAGTGGGGGGACAGTAATGATTGACTCGTCTGAGCGTGACTACGCCTACCAGAATATCAAGACCGAAGACCTTTCAATTCACTTCATTGGTCGAGAGCTTTTTCTCTCCAATCAGACCCTCAGAAGCGTCCAGAACGAATTTGACGTTCGCGCATC
Organism: Ruegeria sp. AI3; assembly: GCF_056541245.1. NCBI lineage: Bacteria > Pseudomonadati > Pseudomonadota > Alphaproteobacteria > Rhodobacterales > Roseobacteraceae > Ruegeria > Ruegeria sp. AI3. The sequence continues at coordinate 409,508 of NZ_JBQFYA010000003.1, read as the reverse complement.
GCGTTTCGATTCACTGGACGACCTAACATCTGCCAAAGCAAATGCTAGCCGCGTTCTGGTCGTAGATCAGGTCATGCTGGAGGATCTGCTGGAACGGCCAAGTAAATACGCGGCACAGGTTCCGTTTGGATGCCTCGCGTTTTCTTATCGCAAGGATGCCGCAGCCCGGCATCTGTTTGAACGCTGGGATCGCAGTCGGTACGGCGAGATCGGCTTTCTGCCTATGAACGTCGCCCCTGATGTGTGGCGGTCGATCCTGAGGCTTCTGATGCATGAGCAGCTGCACCTGCCCAGCTTCCTCGCGGATTGTGTCGCGGGCCCTAAGGCGAACCCCTGCAAGGCCCCAGCATCATCTGTAACGCCCAAGCCCGCCGACTCACAGCAGGTTGAACTCTTCGACAGGCTGACAAAACGGGAAAAAGAGGTCCTCAGGTTGGTGTCTCAAGGTCAGAGCAACAAGGTCATCGCCGCCGGGCTGGGGATTACGGAACATACCGTCAAGTTGCATATGCATAACGTGGTCGGCAAGATCGGGGTCAGCAACCGCACTGCGGCTGCTCATTTCTATTTCGAGGTTGCGCCGTTTGATGCGCAAAGCCCACGTGTTGGCTGATCTCGTGGAAGAACGGTTTGACCGGCTTATTCTGTTGGTGGGGCGGTTAAACTATATGTGGACCAACACCGAAAGCCTGTTAATCCACCTGATTGCCGGTCTGGCTGGAACCAGCAAAGACTCTGCCGTTATTATCTTTCTGACCCTGAACACGACCCGTGCCCGGATTGATCTGGTTGAGCGGCTCGCGAAAATGGATGGCCGCCCCGAGGGTATTCGGGACCCGATCCTGGAGCACACCAAACGGCTTGGAAAACTGTCCGGCATCCGCAACCGGTTCAATCACTGCATCTATTCCTTTGATCCCGAAAGCGGCAACCCTAAGACCATTCTGATGCGCATTGCGGACCGGAAAACAGACATCAAAATGGGTCGCACGGATACTCTGGATGGTGAGGCCCTGCGCGAGATCGAACAGGTTGTCGAAGATCTGTCCACCCTGAACCGCGATATCTGGCAGTTGATCACAAGGCTCGACTATCCTGTCTAGGGAGTTGTGTGTGGTACCCGCGGCCGGACTCGAACCGGCACGGCCTTCCGGCCCAGAGATTTTAAGTCTCTTGTGTCTACCATTCCACCACGCGGGCAACCTGTGTCGACCCGTGGTCGGCACGCGTTGAGAACTACGCCCATAGCTTTACGAATTCAATGCGCTTCGCGGTGAAAAACGGCTGAAAAATCGCACAAGTATCGCAGTGTTATCGGAGTCAATTCGGCAAGCATGGCCATTCCGCGATCACCTGCCCCTCTCGCAACGCTAAAACCGTTCCGAACAGGTTCAGAACAGCCTCGCTTTGGCTCGGGCGGATCAAGGCGATGTCACCGGGTTTGACGGCATGGCTAGAGCGGCCAGTCCAAACCTCCTGATTGCTCGACCGCCCGAAGACCGAGGAATAGGTGAACCCGCCGGGGTGTACGGGTTGGCCGGGGAAATGCCCTCCGAAGATCGCGATATGGGTTTTGCGCTGGGGTAGGAATTCCAATCCGGGCAGAGGGTTTGACGGCATGGTCTTGAGGACAGGGGTGGCCAGAAACGCAGCTGGTTGAAAGCCAGTAGTGGTCGCGTGGTCGAAATCGGATGGCTTCACGAGGATCGAACCAAACGCAACCTCGGTGGCTGGCCCTGGTGCGCGGTAGCTCTGGAATGTAAGGCTACCGCCAGTGTTCAGGCAATAGTCCGCACCTTCAGGCAGCGAAGCCACGGCTTGAGCAAACGCCTTAGCGCTCGAATTGCTCGCGCGGGACTTGAGGAAACCAGGCAGCTTCGCCAGATGCGCCTCATACCCCATAAGCCCGCTTAAACGCGCGTTTGGATGCGCCGAGATCACCCGTGCGAGTGCGGCAACCTGATCCACCTTCAACCCGCCACGGTGCAGACCAATATCCACCTCAAGCGACAAACGCAGCGCCGTTTTGCTTGTCTCCGCCAAGGTTAGATACTCGCGCAAGCGTTCAGGGGTGTCGATCAGCCATTGCACTCGGTCTGCGGCGCCCGGACAAGACTGCAACACACGCGCGGCAGAGGTGACGGGTAGCGGTTTTCCGATCAGATGATCTGTCTCTTGTTCTGCCTGCAGCAGAGCCGACAGCATCGGTTCGGAAAAGCTCATCAGGCCTGAGCTGGGAATCAGCCTGCGGATATGATCCAGCAACGGCAGACAAGGCAGAGATTTTGCGACCAAGCGCCGGTCCAGACCTGGGTCAGCTGCGGCCTGTGCTGCCCGGCAATTTGCCTCAACACGATCCAGGTCTACTGCGACGACCGGCTGGTCGACCTCGTACTTGCGCAAAGTCTCGGACAACCGGGTGAGGTAGGGATCGTTCATGGCCGGAACAACCGGGCCAAGGCGGGCGTCATGAATTTGCCCTGTGGGTCCAATTCCTCACGCAGGGCGCAGAAGCGATCGAAATCCGGGTAGAGGCCGGACAAGTCTTTGTAGGAAAGACTGTGCATCTTGCCCCAATGCGGGCGCCCTCCAGCCTCAAGAAACAATGGCTCTAGCGCGTTGAAATAGCGGCTGTGATCTTCACCCGCATCCGTGTGCAGTGCGATCGAGATCCGCGGGCCGCCCTGAAACGGTGACAGGCAGGCTGTGTCACCTGCTGTCTGGCGCACTTCGATCGGAAAATAGATGTCCTTGTGGTCACGCTCCAGACGACGAAAGACCTCGGCCAACACATCACCAGCGATATCGGCGGGTAGATGATACTCCATCTCCTTGAACCGTATATGCCTGTCGCTGCACAGCACCCGCCAGCTTTCGCCCACGTAGTCTTCATCCGACTGGGCCAGCGTGAGCAGGTTTAGCAAAAGATTGCGCAGGCCGGGACTGAAGCGTCCCGCGTTTCGGGCGAGCTTCAGCACCTTGACCGCCAGCATATCCAGATCGCGCGGTGCTTTGCTTTCGGGGGCATCGGTGAGGGCGTGGCGCAGCTCGACCGCTTTGCCGGTGAAGGGGATGTAAAAGAACTCGAAATTCCGGTTCTCGGCCCAGTTCTGATGCATGTTGGCCAAGACATCCGGCAGATCGGTCAGCGTGACTTGACGGCGCAGACTGTATTTCGGCACGACATTGATCCGCGCCTCGGTCAGAATACCCAGCAAGCCCAGCGTCACCTGCGCCATCTCCAGCGGGATTTGCGAAGTGGTCAATATGTCACCGCTCGCACCGATGAACTTGGCATCAGTAATCTCGGCCGCAAGGCAGGGCAAAGTGCGACCAGTGCCATGAGTAGCCGTGGACGCGGCCCCGGCCAGAGACTGCGTGTTGATGTCGCCCAGATTGCGGAACGCCACACCCTGCTCGGCCAAAGCAGGAGAAAGATCTCGCAAACGCGCATTTGCGTTGACCCAAACCTGCCCATCTTCGACCGGTCCAACCGTAGGCAAATGCAACTCCGACAAATCCAATATCCGCTCGGCGCCGCCTACGATTGGGGTAAAGGAATGCCCTGCCCCAACGACCCGCACGTTTGCAGGCTCCGCCACCGTCGCCTGCAGCTGTTCCAATCCCACAGGGCGCGCAATCGGAGCGGTGGCGGTTTCGTTCCCGGCCCAGTTTGACCACATGCTTATTGTCCTCCCAGAGAGAGGATTGCAGCCAAGGCACAACCAAACAAGTCAGGATATCAGCGCATTACGCTACGTGAGGCTGCCCTTATGCGGCATCCGCCCGCTGTGCTGAGACCTTTTCGAACCAGCTGACAATCGCTTCAATATCCGGCGTCAGCTGTTCTGCCGCCCCGCCCGTGAAGGCCTGAAACTTCTCATCATTCAACCCGTTGACGCCCAGCAAAACGGGGATGTCCTGTGCCAGAGCCTCGGCGATGACGGGGCGGAAACCGCGCCCGTCGGCCTCGTGCTTGCCGAACTTGTTGATGATCATCAGCTGCGGGTCATTGGCAAGCGTTGCCATGACCTGTCCTACAGCCTGCTCGAGCGCTGCAGGGTCCAGACGGCAGCCGCGCGCATGCTCGCCCAGGGATTGCGAGATACGGATGGTCTCGCCATCGGGCAGAACCTGCACATCCATATCGCATTTGCTGCTATCGGTGCATTCCGTGTTGGTCTGCACGACCCCCGCCAGTTTGGCACCACGCGCCAGCAGGTGTGCGGCCACGGCGCTTAACAAGCGGTCAGTCGCGCCGCGATCAGTGGTGGTAACATAGGCCAGATGCATTTTTGGACCTCACAAGTCAGACTTCGGCATATCAGATAGCACGAGATATGCGGGTCGACCACTCCTTGCGTCAGGGAAGTGGTGAGACGCCGATCACAGCACCGTGCAAGGCGATCAGAACGGTAAAGACGGCAAGCGAAGCAAGCCAAACGCGCATGGGCGGCCAAGGTAAGGGCGCGCGTAGCGAAAACCGTGCGGTATTGCGCGACAGGCGAGGCCAGTCCTTGCCTAATGACCGGGCCGTCCGGCGGTCGATCAACGTCATGCCCAGCGCGGCAAAAACGGCGAAAAGGCCAAACAGGATCACATGAGACAAACTGCCATTCGCCAGAAGATGCGCCCCGGCCCACAGCATCAGCGCCGCCAAAAGCGGATGGCGGGTGGTGCGCAAAATACCGGGGCGGTCCGGATCAAAACCCGCCTTTCCCAGCCCACCAAACGAAAACGGGTTACGGATGGTCAGTCCGGCCATCGCGAGCCAGCACACCACCGGCATCACGACCAACGGCACCCAACGCAGCGCAGGCCACGGAGGGATGACCTCGACATAGGGCGCGTTTGCTGCGGCCACGAGTGGCCATGAAAGGACAATGACGGACAATGCCGAATACGCCAGCAGATACCCCTTTTGCCCCAGAACCTTTACCAATCTGGCCCGCACCGGTGCCCGCGCGGGAATGGCGTGGCTTAGGAAAAACGCCGTCAAAGCTGATATGAATGGCACCCAACTGGACATGGACTCTCCGATAGATCTTTCGACCCGTGTAAAGGTATCGTGCCGATTTGGTCTTGTGCCAGATCAAGTACCGGCTGCGGCCCGGCCACGTCTACGTGAAATCGCCTTGCGCAACGCAAGTGACGCACTAGGGTTGACCTCATGGCCTTGCGCATTCTGTTTATGCTCCTTTTGCTTCTGTCCTCCTGCGGGCGTCCCCTGACCGAGCAGGAGCGTGGCTTTGCAAGCGCGGTGCAAGGCACGACCTTGGATCTGGATAGCGTCCGGCTGGTAAAAGGGGCCCCAGTCGTGCCAGTCACCTATTTCCGCGAAGCGCGCCCGCGCGAGGCCTGTCGGGAACGTATCCTGCCCCCTGTCGAGGCTGGTGTGGTCACCGGAAAACCGGCCGCCGTTGCCCTGTTCAACAAAGTCTATTTCGCGCGCGATTGGTATCTTGACGATTACATGTCCGACTACCCTGAAGAGATGAACCTGATCGCCGCCATGCTGCTGGCCCATGAACTGACCCATATCTGGCAATGGCAGAACCGCGAGACCACAGGCTATCACCCCCTGCGCGCCGCAGCGGAACATGGCGGGCGCAAAGATCCGTATTTGTTCGATCTGGAAACCTCGCCCGATTTCCTGTCCTACGGGTTCGAACAGCAGGGCGCGATTGTAGAGGAATATGTCTGCTGCCGCGCGCTAGACCCTCAGGCGCAGCGCACCAAACGATTGCACGACATGTTAGGGGTACATTTCGAACTGTCCCCGCTGCCGCAGATCGGCCGCGAGCGTGACATCGCGATCCCGTGGAGCGAGGCAAAGGTAGAAGGCATTTGCAGCTGAACGCTTAGCCGTCCTGCAGGGTTTTCAGATACTCCACCAGATCCACAATGGGCTGGCTGGTGAGGATCGGCTGCCCATCGGGCGTTTTGATCGCCGTGTCCTGCCCTTCGAAATACGGGCCATAAACTGGCATCGGACTGCCATGGCTCACCAACGGATCACGCCCGTCAATCCGCCCCACCACGCGGGCCGTAGGGAAAACACCGTCTGCATTTGCCAGTGTCTTCAGGTTGGTCGGCTGAATGACAAGCACTCCGGCCATCGGCCCATGGCCGGTTGCATCAATCCCATGGCAGGTGGCGCAATAGTGCTGGTAAAGCTCGGCGCCTTTCTCTGCATCCTGCGCCCAGAGGGGGACAGACATGGCAAACAGAGCTGACGCCGTTGCAAAACAAAGCTTTGTGATCATCGCATCCTCCTACCACAATTGCTGTCAACAGGCTTGCCCGCTGCGCGGCTTGGCGCAATGATCCAGATCAACGAATACGGGTAAAGAGGGTTCGGGCCATGACACAATACGCAGCCATCATGTTGGCCGCCGGGATCGGAGTCCCAATCCTTGCAGCTTTGAACGCGGCGCTCGGCAAGCTTATCGGCTCGCCGACCACAGCGGCTGTGATCCTGTTTGCCATCGCCTTCGGGTCTTCCGCGCTGGTGATGGTGGTCTTTCCCGGTTTTGAGGCGCTGTCAAAAGTGGCGCAGGCCCCGAAACACCTGTTGCTCGCGGGCGTTCTGATCGCCTTCTACGTCCTGTCGATCACCCATGTCGCGCCGCATTTCGGCGTCGGCAATGCCGTGTTCTTTGTCCTTCTGGGGCAATTGATCAGCACAGCCGCCATTGACCATTTCGGCCTGTTCGGCGCGCAGGTCACGCCACTTACCCTGATGCGCGCAGGAGGAATTGCGGTGATGGCAATCGGAGTGGCGATCACTCAACTGGCTTGAGCACCCCACCTTCCAGCCTGACGATGCGGTCCATCCGCGCGGCCAGGTCCAGATTGTGCGTGGCGATCAGCGCCGACAGGCCTTGGTCGCGAACCAGGGTCATCAGGGCCTCGAACACTTGATCCGATGTATCCGGGTCAAGGTTGCCTGTCGGTTCATCCGCCAGCAGAACGCGCGGAGCGTTGGCCAGAGCGCGACAGAACGCGACCCGCTGCTGTTCCCCTCCAGACAACGCCGCCGGACGGTGATCGGCGCGTTGGGCGACACCGACACGGTCCAACAGGGACATCGCCCTGTCCTGCGCATCCCGCTCAGACACACCGTTGGCGAGTTGTGGCAGGGTGATGTTCTCGAGCGCTGTAAACTCGGGCAGCAGGTGGTGGAACTGGTAGACGAACCCGACATCCTGACGTCGCACGGAGGTGCGTGTACGGTCGCCTTTTCCTGCAAGATCCTGACCCGCAATCTCAACGTTGCCACTGTCCGGCGTGTCCAGCAGCCCGGCGATATGCAACAGGGTCGACTTGCCCGCACCCGAGGGCGCAACAAGCGCGACGGCCTCGCCCGCCTGCAACTCCAGATCAATCCCGCGCAAAACCTGCACCTCACCCGGAGTGCCCTTCAGGTAGGTTTTCGTCAGGCCGTTCAGCCGCAAGCTCACATCATTCATAGCGCAGCGCCTCAACCGGGTTCAGCCGCGCGGCGCGGCGGGCGGGGAAATAGGTGACAAGGAAAGACAGGCCCAGAGACAAACCAATCGCCTTCAGAACATCGCTGAGGTGAAGCTCGGCGGGCAAGGCGTAGATCCCTCGGATCGACGGATCCCAAACACCGCCGCCCATGGCGTAATTCACAAACGAAAAGATAGGGTCGATGTAGAGCGCGAAGAGGCAACCTAGGATCACCCCCATGACCGTGCCGATGATGCCCGTGAAGGCGCCGCAGATGAAAAACACCCGCAGGACCGAGCCCTCGCTGAGACCAATGGTGCGCAGGATACCGATGTCTCGGCCTTTGTTTTTAACCAACATAATCAGGCCTGAGACGATGTTCATTGCCGCAATGAGGACAAGGATCGACAGGATGATGAACATCACGTTGTCCTCGACCTCCAGTGCCCTCAAGAACCCGCCCGAGGCATCCTGCCACGTCCAGATCTGGCTGCGCTCGCCTGCGGCTTCAAGGATGGGGATCAGGATCGGATTGAGGTCTTCGGGGCGTTCAACCATGACCTCGATCTCGTCAGCGACGCCCTCACGATTGAAGAAACTCTGCGCCTGCGAGAACGGCATATAGACCCGCGTGCGGTCGATATCGTAGCGCCCGGCCGAGAACACGTAAACAACGCGATAGGCGTTTACTCGTGGTGAGGTTCCAAAGGCCGTTTTGACCCCGTTCGGCGAAGTCAGTTTGACGGTGTCGCCAACGGTGGCGCCAATGCTGCGCGCCACGCCTGAACCGATGGCGATGACGTCTTCGCCCGTCTGGAACTGAGCCAGATCGCCAACCGCTTCCTCGCTTTCCGCAATACCCGGCAAATCGCGCAGATCGTCCGGTCGCATCCCGAAGACCTGAACCCCACTGCTGCGGTCGCGATTGGTGATCAGCACCTGCCCTTTGACCAAGGGGGCGACCCGTTCAACGCCGGGCACCTGCGCCAAACGCGCAGTACGTTCCTCAAAATCTGCAATGGTCCGGTCAACCCGCCCCTGCGCGTCGATCTCACCGGAGGAATAGACCGTCACATGTGCGTTTGCCCCCAGAATGGTGCCGACGAATTCCGCCCGGAACCCCGAACGTACCGCTAGGGTCGCGATCAGCGCAAAAACAGCCAGCGTGATCCCGATCAGCGAGATCCAGGTCATCACGCTGACGCCGCCCTCGGCCCGACGCGCGCGAAGGTAGCGCCAGGCGATCTTCCATTCAAAAGGGGCGAAAGGCGGGGGTGTTTTGGCCATGCCTGCTCCGGGTCATTTTCTGGTTTGGCGCGACCCTCTCGGCATTTCGCCCGAGGGTCAAGCCGCTTGTCCTTATGGGTCAGCTCGAAAGCGCGGAAGTTTGCTGCAGAACCTCTTCGGTCACCTGGCGATCGCATATGCCACGCGTTTCAAGGGCCGCATAGACTTGCCCGCGCAAATCCTCTGGCAAGTTTGCAACCGCCCTGTTGTGCAACCCGAGGGTCAGCGATCTGTCGTCCTGCAGCCGCGCGACCAGCTTGGCCAGTTCATCCGTGGAATAAGTCGGCCACATCCCAATATGCGCAGGGTCAGCGGGTTCGAACCACGGCGCATAGCCATCACGTGACTTCAGACAGAACGCGTTCATCAACATGAACTCCGATGGCCGCCGTTTAGACGCGAACAGCGCCTGAACCGAGCCGTAGCGTGTATTGATCTCATCAAGCAGCGAAAGGATCAGCGTCCGGCGTACCGGAAAGGGCGTTGAAAACGTCGTGGTACGCAGGTCGTCCGTCAGCGTTTGTTCAACACCCAAAGCTTCAAGGCTCTGGAGCAACCAATTGCGGTGATAGTCGCTTTGAACTGGCATGAACTGAATACGTGCTGGTCCTTGGGGTGAGAAGAACTCGCCTTCTTCGAACGACCGCAGGAACAGGTTCTTGGTATCGAGAATGACGATGTTCTCGGCCTCTGCCACCCGCGCCGCGCCCAGTTTCAGTACCTGTTGCATGCGGTAGCCATTGTTGCCCCTCCATCCGCCTTTGCGGATCAGGGGAAGGCGATAGCGGTTTTCGATAAGGATACGATCTTTCAGCGGCCGCCGGGCAGTGTGCCTCTCACCCAGCAACACCTCTTCGCCCTTCAGAATCCGCACCTTAGGGCGCAGCGGGCCGTAGTACTGCAGCATCGGTTCGATCTTCGCTGCCAACCCGGCCTCATCTACATCGTTCAGAATGACATGGATCGAGGCCACCTGATCCGGCGCAACAAACCGGGCCATAGACATCGCCTGAAGCCTGAGCAGCGGAAAATCCTTGGAATAGACGATAGTGGCGAAACTCAGCACGAACCTGCGGCCTTTCTCTGGGGCGTGCCCTCGTCTATCAGCAAATCTGCCGAGGTCAAATTGCACTGCCTCCAGATCGAAACGAATCACTTAACGGTCCTTTGGCAGGGTAAAAGTAGTCTTGCCCGCCAATTGGTTACACCAGAGGTTGTGACGACCTTCACAGACAGGCCGCTATTGTTTCAGCTATGAAGTCAATATCGGCATTGCGTGAGGCACTGAACTCAAAATGCCACAACAATTGAGCAATTTTATTTCGCTTTTTGCTTAATATCAGAAACTTTGTCACCCTGACTTTGGGGGAACACATTTGAAAGAGCGGGGGTCGCTCATGAATATTCAAAATACAAAACTTGGGACGGGCCCGATTTTGGCCCACAAACCTTCATCAGATTTGGATTGTGAGACTGCAGCACTGCTTCGTGCGGCGATCCGTCCGATCTTTGCGAGCGCAGTTAGCTGGAACAATTTGGCCGAGGTCCTGAGGGACAAAGGCTATCGCCTTGCCTTTCGCGAAGGGCGTCTTTGCGTAACCGACCGCGACACCGGCGCACGCATCTGCGGGATCCGGTTTCTGGGCTTTGAGCTTCGCGAGCTGGTGCGCCGCATGGGGCGTCCGATCGTTGTGGCCCGCGGGAACGACGCAGACGGCGACATTCTGACTGCGCGGCCGGTCGTACGGGCCTAAAAACTGCGCCAGAATTGAACGGACCGGCGCAGGGTTTTTGCCAGACTGTGGCGCGCGGCGATCTTGATCGGCTCGGGTGTGTCGGGTCGCCGTAAGAGCTCCCAGATCAGACGAGCCGGCATGTGGCCACGTCGATAGAACCCGGCGAAATCATCCAGACTGAGGGCTTTCGCGGATTTGAATCCCGCGTAGTAATTCATCCAGACCCGAGCGTAATCCTTGCCAGTCGCGTCCTGATCACTGGTCGCGCCACGATCCCAGAATAGTGAGATCGGCTCATCCATACGCTCACCCTGATAGCCCGAACCAATCAGGCGCAGCATCAGGTCATAGTCGGCAGCAATACTGAACTGGCTATCGTGCCCGCCCAGAGCCTGAAACACATCACGACGAATGAAGACCGAGTTATGGCAGAACGGCATGCGCTGCAGGATAGCTTTCAGCGACATGCGCTTTTCCATCGTCTCACCGCCATCCTCATAACGGCGCAGCGTTGAGCCATATAGGAAATCAGGCTTGGTCGCCTCCAGCCGATCTGCGGCTTGGTTGAGAATATCATCCGAGGCCAGCGAGTCGTCTGAGTTCAGGAACAAAAGGTATTCACCCTTTGCTGCCTGCGCGCCCTTGTTCATCGCGTCATACAAACCGCCATCCGGTTCACTGATCACACTCGTGCGCGGCATCCCTTCGGTCAACTCGTGCAACAGAGCGACGGTGCCGTCGGTTGAGGCACCGTCTTGAATTATATGCTCGGCCCGCGCGCAATTCTGGCGCTGCATGCAATCAACAACGCCTTTGAAACTGTCCTGCCGCCCTTGAGACAGCAGGTTGTAGGTCGCGGTGATGACCGAGATCAGCGGATTAGGCGATCTGCTCATAAATCCCGGCGATTTTGGTGACGGCGGCTTCGGGGCTCAGCTCTTCGCTTTCGCCTGTGCGGCGGCAGGTCAGTTCGACCACACCGTTTTTCAGGCCGCGCGGTCCGACGGTGATGCGCCATGGCAAGCCGATCAGGTCCATGGTGGCGAACTTGCCCCCTGCCCGCTCGTTGCGGTCATCGTAGAGGGGCTCAAGACCCAGAGCGGTCAGGGCGCCATAGAGCTTGTCACAGGCCGCGTCCGCCTCTTCATCACCTTGCTTCAGGTTGACGATGCCGCAATGGAACGGAGTCACACCCTCGGGCCAGATGATGCCTTTGTCATCGTGGCTGGCCTCGATGATCGCGCCGATCAGGCGGCTGACACCAATGCCGTGGCTGCCCATGTGAACCGGAACCGGCTTGCCATCGGGACCTTGAACGGTCGCGCCCATGGCTTCCGAGTACTTGGTGCCGAAGTAAAAGATCTGCCCCACTTCGATCCCGCGCGCCACGCGGCGGCGCTCTTCTGGGATCTGGTTGAAAAGCGCCTCATCATGGGTTTCGTCCGTGCGCGCGTATTTCGAGGTGAACTCTTCCAAAATCGCCTGACATTGCGCGCGGTCATCATAGTCGATCTGACGGTCGCCAAAGGTCAGATCAGTGACGGCGCTGTCATAGAAGACCTCGGATTCACCAGTGTCGGCCAGAACCAGGAACTCGTGGGTGTCATCGCCGCCGATGGGGCCGGAATCGGCGCGCATCGGAATAGCCTGCAGGCCCATGCGTTCGTAGGTGCGCAGGTAACTCACCAGATGGCGGTTATAGGCGTGAAGCGCGTCTTCTTTGGTCAGGTCGAAATTATAACCGTCCTTCATGTAGAATTCGCGCCCTCGCATCACGCCGAAACGCGGGCGGATTTCATCGCGGAATTTCCACTGGATTTGGTAGAGGGTCAGCGGCAGGTCCTTGTAGCTGCTGACATGGCCGCGGAAGATGTCGGTCACCAGTTCCTCGGCCGTCGGCGTATACAGCATGTCGCGACCGTGACGGTCCTGCATCCGCAACATCTCTTGCCCGTAGTCATCATAGCGACCGGATTCGCGCCACAGATCCGCCGATTGCAGGATCGGCATCTGGATCGCGATATGGCCCGCGCGCGCCTGTTCCTCATGCACGATGTTTTCCAGCTTGCGCAGGACTTTGAAGCCCAGCGGCAGCCAGGAATAGATCCCGGCAGCAGCCTGCTTGATCATCCCGGCGCGCAACATCAGCCGGTGGCTGACGATCTGGGCCTCGGAGGGGTTTTCCTTGAGAACGGGCAGAAAGTAACGGCTAAGGCGCATTGGGTGACCTTCAAAGGTGGATTTGAGCTTTTCAAGGTGATTATGCCAAACCCCCGCCGGGGGCAATCGGCCATTGGTGATTTTGCGACCTCAGGTCCGTCGCATTTTTTATTGACCCGCCAATCAGGAACCTGAAGTGTGACGGAAATGTAAAATCATGAGGCCCCGATGCAGACAATCTCGGAACCCGCCCGTCAAATCCCTGTTGTTCACCAGACAGATGTTCTGGTCGTCGGCTCCGGCCCGGCAGGGCTAGCCGCCGCCTTGGCCGCCGCGCGCGCCGGGGCCGAAGTGTCGCTGGTCGATCGTTTCGGCTGTATGGGCGGCAATATCACCGCCGTGGGCGTGGAAGGATTCGCCTGGTACCGCCACGAACAAACGGTCGAGGCTGGCGGCATCGGCATGGAGTTCGAGACCCGAGCGAAAGACATGGGCGCCGCAGTGCCGGAAAGCCAATCGCTCAGCTATGAGCTGGACAGCGAAGGCTTCAAACTGGTGGCCGACAAGCTGGTCGAAGAGGCGGGCGTGCACCCCATGCTGCACCGTCAGTTCGTCGCCCCCATCATGGAGGGTGACCGGATCACCGGCATCATCACCGAATCCAAAGCTGGGCGCGAAGCGATTTTGGCCAAGGTCGTGATCGACGCGACCGGAGACGCCGATGTCGCCCACCGCGCTGGCGCCCCCACCTACAAGACCGCGCGCGAGGATATGATGGCCGCCTCGGTCATGTTCCATCTCGCCGGCGTCGACAAACGCGCCTTTATGGAAGGCGTCAAGGCTGACCCGCAGACCTATAAAGACTGGGGTGGCGGAGGCGAATGGAACATCGAAACCTCAGGCAAAGAGGACGACATGTTCTCTCCCTTCGTTCACAAGCCGTTCCAGCAGGCAATTGATGAGGGGTTGATCCCGCCTCATCTGAACACGATCGCAGGGACCTGGGGTGCGATGCACGACACGGGTGAGCTGACCTATATGAACCTCATCCATCTGGCTGAAATCGACGGCACCGACCCCGACAGCCTCACAAAGGGTGAGATCGAAGGCCGGCGTCAGTCCATGCTCGCCATCGAGGCGCTGCGTCGTTTCATGCCCGGCTGTGAAAACGCGCGCCTGCGGAATTTCGGGATGACCATCGGTATCCGCGACACGCGCAAGATCGACGCGGTCTACAACATGACCGAAGAGGACGCGCGCCAGCAGGGCCGGTTTGAGGATACGATTGGTATCTATCCCGAGTTTATCGACGGCTACGGCATCCTGATCCTGCCGACCACTGGCCGCTATATGCAGGTACCCTATCGCTCGATGCTGCCCAAAGGTGTCAAAGGGCTTTTGGTTGCCGGACGCTCGCACGGGGCCGACAAGGTGGCCCATGCGGCCACGCGTAACATGGCGTGCTGCGCGGTCATGGGGCAAGGGGCCGGCATCGCGGCAGCCTTGTCACTGAAAAGCAACCAGGAGCTGCACAGCATGAACCTTGCCCCTGTTCACGCAGAATTGGACCGGCAAGGCGTAAGGATTCACTGATGGACTACATTCCGACAATCGACCTCAACCCTCTGCGCGACGCCACGCATCCCGACCGGGACCAAACCGTGCAGCAGATCATGGAAGCCTGCACTGAGATAGGATTTTTATCGATCACGGGCACTGGCATTTCCCAGGCAATTGTTGATGAAGTGCGCGACATGTCTCGCGCGATCTTTGCGGTTGAGGAGGCCTCTAAATGGCAACAAGCCATCACCCGCGAGAACTATCGCGGGTTCATCCCGATGGGGTTCTTCACGCCCAATGACGGCTCAGGCAAAGCCGACAAATACGAAGGCTACAAGCTGCATCACGAAGTCGACGTCGAGGCTGCGATCCGTCAAGATTGCGGGCTTTATGGCCCAAACATCTGGCCGGTCGAAGTGCCAGGGTCTCGCGATGTCATCCTGACCTACTGGTCGATGCTGGATGACGTGGCAGACCTTCTGCTCGCAGCGCTCGAAACCGGACTGGGTTTGCCGGAACGCCAATTGCGCGACGCGTTCCGAAACCCGATGACCAACATGACCCTGCTGCACTACCCTCCGCAGGAGCCGGATGAGGGCGGCTATGGTATCCACCCGCACAAGGACACCGACGCGCTGACCATCATCGCACCAGATCCCGTCGGAGGGCTGGAGGTGCAAACCCGCACCGGTGACTGGATCACACCCGACTGCCCGCCCGGTGGCTTCGTCGTCAATATCGGCGACATGCTGGAACTGTGGTCGGGCGGTCGATTGAAATCCACGCCGCACCGCGTAGTCAACCGATCAGGGCGCGAGCGGTACTCATTCCCCTATTTCGCCGTTCCACGGCACGATGTGGTTGTTGAGCCTCTGCTACCCGCCCTGCCCGGCTTTGACCGCCCCGCCGTTCATTGCGGCCATTGGTCCGCCGAAATCTGGCGCACCAACTGGCCGGACGAGACCGCGACGGGGGATACTCCGGAACTGGGCACGCTGACCGACTGACCCGCAGAAACCGAGGCCCATGAACCGCTTGCATCGCCGCGCGTCATGGGCCAAGAACATGGCAACGCTGTGCAACAAAGGGATGCGCCATGGCTTTGCCGGTTAAGGATCAGCTGAGATACTGGGGCATCGCCACGGTTGTCTTTGTCGTGATCCTGTGGGCTTTGGGCGATGTGCTTTTGCCCTTCGTGATCGGCGGCGCAATTGCTTATTTCCTCGACCCCGTCGCCGATCGGCTGGAAAAGCTGGGGCTGTCGCGGATGGCTGCCACCGGGATCATCACCGTGGTCGGCGTCCTTGGATTTGTGCTTGCGATTCTGATGGTTGTGCCAGCTCTGGTCACACAGTTGATCGACCTGGTCGACATAGTGCCCAGCCTGTTCCAGGAGCTGCGCGCCTTCATCGAGAAGCAATTCCCGTCGATTCTAGACCGCGAATCCAGCTCGCACCAGTTCCTTGTCGGGCTGGGTGAAACGCTAAAATCCAAGACTGGGGATGTGCTGGAATCCGTTGTGGCCTCGCTTGGCTCGGCAATCAACGTGGTGGTGCTGCTTGTCATCGTGCCTGTCGTCTCGGTCTACCTGCTGCTGGATTGGGACCGCATGGTCGCCCGGATCGGAGAGCTGCTGCCCCGCGACCACGCCCCCACGATCAAACGTCTTGCCGGTGAGATCGACAACGTGCTGGCCTCATTCGTGCGTGGCATGGGCACGGTCTGTCTGATCCTTGGCACCTACTATGCGGTTGCCTTGATGCTGGTCGGGCTGCAATTCGGCCTGATCGTCGGATTCATTGCCGGGCTGGTGACCTTCATTCCCTATCTGGGCGCGTTGATTGGCGGCACGTTGGCTATCGGCCTGGCGTTGTTCCAGTTCTGGGGGGATTGGGCGCATATCGGGCTGGTCGCAGGTATCTTTGCACTGGGACAAGTGACCGAGGGCAACTTCCTGACGCCCAAACTGGTCGGCGACTCGGTTGGTTTGCATCCGGTCTGGCTGTTGTTGGCCTTGTCGGTCTTTGGTGCACTTTTCGGCTTTGTCGGGATGCTGGTCGCCGTTCCGGTTGCCGCAGCTTTGGGTGTGCTGGCTCGGTTCGGCACGTCGGTTTATCTGGATAGCCGCCTTTATACCGGCCTCGAAAGCCAGGATCAGGACAACGCGTAAATGGCCCGACAATTGAGCTTCGATTTGCCCGCCAAAACCGCGCTTGGGCGTGAGGACTTCTTTGTCTCCCCGGCGAACGCGCTTGCGGTTGCGATGATTTCGGCCACCTCATGGCCCGGCAACAAACTGGTGCTGAGTGGCCCGGCAGGAGCAGGTAAGACCCACCTGGCCCATGTCTGGGCGGCTGAAACCGGCGGGCGCATCATCAAAGCCGAGGCGCTGCGGTATGAGGACGTGCCCGATCTAGCGCGCAGCCCGATTGCGGTTGAAGACGTTCCGATGATCGCAGGTGATATCGAGCAGCAGAAAGTGCTGTTTCACCTGCACAACCTCGTTCTGGCTGAGGGTCACGCCCTGCTGATGACCGGGCGTCTGGCGCCGAAATTTTGGCAATTGCCGCTGGCGGATCTGCAAAGCCGGGTCGAAGGCGCGCATCACGTTGCGCTTGATCCACCGGATGACGCGTTACTATGCGCAGTGCTTGCGAAACTGTTTGTCGACCGGCAGCTGAACCCCGGCCCCGAGGTGATTGCCTATCTAGTCAAGCACATGGATCGACGCTTTGAGACCGCCGCCGATGTGGTCGCGCAGCTGGACGATTTTGCATTGTCCGAGAAACGGGATATCACGCGCGCCCTGGCGATCCGGGTCTTGAAAATGGACCCGGATGAAGGCGAACCGAATGATTGACCCACGCGCGCCAATTGCGCATTCTGACAGCGAAATTTCTGGGTAAGACATGGACCAGACCGTCGAAACCGACATTCCTGATTGGGGGCCTTTCGGAAGACCTCTGTTCGACGACCCCGGCACAAGGGCGCTGTCACGTGTGGGCGTGGTCGATGTCGGATCGAACTCGGTCCGAATGGTGGTCTTTGATGGCGCGGCGCGGTCACCTGCCTATTTCTACAACGAAAAGGTTATGTGCGAGCTGGGCGCGGGGCTATCCGAGACCGGCCACCTGAATCCCCGAGGGCGTGAGAGGGCGATGGCCGCCCTGCGGCGCTTTCAGCGGATCGCAGAGGACCTCGGCCTGCCGGGGCTGCACGTCGTGGCTACCGCCGCTGTGCGTGAGGCGAAAGACGGGCCCGATTTCTGTCAGGACGTCAAAGCAAAAACCGGGCTGCATGTGGCTGTGATCGACGGTCAGGAAGAGGCGCGCCTATCAGCCCAAGGCGTTATGCTGGGCTGGCCCGGAGCGTATGGCCTGAT
Source organism: Ruegeria sp. AI3 (assembly GCF_056541245.1). NCBI lineage: Bacteria > Pseudomonadati > Pseudomonadota > Alphaproteobacteria > Rhodobacterales > Roseobacteraceae > Ruegeria > Ruegeria sp. AI3. The sequence goes on along the minus strand of NZ_JBQFYA010000003.1, from coordinate 391,910 downwards.
CTGCGACATAGGCGGCTCGTCTATGGAATTGGCCGAGATCGGAGGCGGCGATGTTGGCCGTCGCGTGACCTCGGCCCTTGGTCCGCTGAAGCTGCGCGATATCAAGGGCGGGCGCCGTGCGCGCAAGGCCCATATCAAATCCACTATGGAAGAGTTGCACAGCCAGATGGGCCAACAGCGCGACCGGCTGTTTCTGGTGGGCGGCAGCTGGCGTGCATTTGCGCGACTGGACATGCTGCGGCGGGGCTATCCTCTGAACGTCCTGCACGAATACCGCATGACCACCAAGCAAGTGCGCGAAACGATCAAATTCATCGACGCGAACGATCATGACAAATTGCGCAGCCAGGCCGGGGTTTCAAGTTCTCGAATGGCGCTGATCCCTTATGCGATGGACGTGCTTGCGCGGCTGATCCGCACCTTCAAACCCAAGGATATCGCGATCTCAAGCTATGGTATCCGCGAAGGCCTGCTGTATGAGCAGATGTCGCAGGAACAGCGCGACCGCGATCCCTTGATCGAGGCCAGCCGGTTTTCCGAAGCGAAAGACGCACGCCTGCCGGGTATGGGCCGCACGCTGTTCGATTTTGTGATGCCTCTGTTCAAATCTGCGCCTGCGACGCAAGTCCGTCTGATCAAGGCCGCCTGCCTTTTGCACGATGTCAGCTGGCGCGCGCATCCTGATTACCGGGCCGAGGTCTGTTTCGACTATGTCACCCGCGCTAATCTCGGGGGGCTGAAACACTCAGAACGCGTTTTCATTGGCCTTGCGCTGCAACATCGCTATCGCAACAAGCGCGAAGGCAACCGATTTGCGCCACTCTACGAGTTGCTGGATGAAAAGGGCCAAAAACAGGCCGAGATTCTGGGCAAGGCTATGCGGTTCGGGGCCATGTTGTGCATGGACAGCGACGCACATGTGGGCAAGCTACGCTTTTATCCCAAAAAGCGTGAGCTTGATCTGGTGCTGCCCAAATCCGTGCAGCCCCTGTTCAACGAAGTCGCCGAGTCCCGTCTGAATTCACTGGCAAATGCCCTGAAATCCGAAGTGCGTGTGGTCATCAAGGGCTGAGCTGCCCCTAGATGTCCGTGGCTCCGTCCGGGGCCTCTGGCAAAGCTTCGGGTGTTTCAGGCGCATCTTCGGTCTGTTTCTTGCGGATTATGATGTCGCCATTGGGCAGGATTTCGGGCATCTCGTAGACGCTCCAATCCTTTACCTCGGCGGCGAGCTCTGCCAGCGCGGGTCCCATCTCCTGCATGAAAGAACGCATCGCGGGGCCAAATTGATCTGCAAGGCCAAGCAACTCATCCAAAGCCGGCTCCATCTCGCGGCGCAGGCCCTCGAAAAACAACTCGGCCCCCTGCTCCATCAGCGTTGGGGCATCTTCTTCCTCGGCCGTTGCAGGCAGCGCAAAAGCGGCTGTCATCGCGCCGATCATCAGAATATGTTTCATATGCTGAATGTAAGCCTTTCCGCGCCCAGTTGAAAGGTCACAGCTCAAAATCCAACGTGACCGGAAAGTGATCCGACGCGGTCAAAAGGGCCTCTCGTAGGTCAGGTTTGGCCCAGCAGGCAGCATCTCGAAACGGATGCCAGATGCGCCAGACGGGTCGCCGAGACTGCAAATCCTCGCTGATCATGATGTAGTCCAGCAACGCCTCAAGGAACGTGCCGTTCTCGGGCCGCGCAAATCGTGCGGTAGCAGGCACAGATCCGGGACGCGGCCCATACGCCGTAGCCGCATGGGGATCATAGAGACCCGCCTGCAACAGAATCTCGACCGAGGAGCGCCCGAACAGATGTTCGAACTCATCCAGACCGGGGCCGTCATTTAAGTCGCCCAACAGGATCACTGGATCATCCTCAGCCAAGTGATGCGCGACCCGACGGGACAACCAGATCGCCTGTGCCAACTGCTTGCGGCGGTTGGCGATCGAGATACGGATCGCCTCATCCCGTGACTCCGCCCCATGCGGAGCCTTGGATTTCAGATGCGCGCCGATCAGGCGAAACTCAAACCCCGCTTTGGTCTGGACCGACAGCTCCATTGGCGGCTTGGAGAACCGTACCACGTCCTGCGTCGCATCCACGTCCAGATCTATGCGAAACTCCGCGTCAAAGCGCGGGGCGTCATCTGCCGCCCTTGGATCATGGCGCACCGACAGAATCTCCGGGTCGTAGAGAAGCGCCAGTTCCTGATGCGTATCATTGGGGAATCCCATGATCGCCTGCGAGGTGCGGAGTTCAAAAACCTCGGCAAACGCTTGCAAGGCGCGTACCGTGTTCTGCCGCTTGCCCGTATTCGGCGCTTCGACGACAAGAACCGCATCCGCGTCAATCGCGGTGAGAACCTTGGCGATCGCCTCGACCTGCTGGGCTTTGGTCACGTCATGACGACCGGACCAGCTGTCATCGACGATCAGTCTGTCATTGCGATCAAACAGGTTGGCAAACCATTCGATATTGTAGGTCGCCAGACGCATCGCCTAAACCGTCGCGCCGTTGATCTCGTCCCAGGCACGGTTGATGTCGATCATCTTCTTCTCGGCCAGGCGGATCGCCTCCTCCGGGACTCCGCGCGACATCATCGCGTCGGGATGGGTTTCGCGCACCAGCTTGCGCCAGACCTTCCTGATCTCAGCGATCGACATGTCGCGCGAGACGCCGAGAACCACATAAGGGTCGTTCGGCGCATCCGGCACAAACCGCGCGCGCAGGGCCAGAAACTGAGCATCCGTCTGTCCGAAAATTCGGCTGACCTCTTCCAGAAACTCGTTCTCGTTCGGGTGATAGAACCCGTCGGCCATGGCGATATGGAACAGCCCCTCCATAAGATCGCACAGGGTGGTGCTGTCTTCCGAGAACATCCGAGCGATCTTGCGGGCATAGTCCTGATAGCCCGCCACATCGGTGCGAGCCATGTTGAAGACACGGGCCGCGCCCTCTTCATCTTCGCGCGCAATCTGGAACACGTCGCGGAAGGCCGTCACCTCATCCCGTGTCACCTGTCCATCGGCCTTGGCCATCTTGGCCCCCAGCGCAATCACCGCAATTGTAAACGCGACCGAGCGTTCGGGTGGCGAGCGCAGCTTTTCGAAAACAGCCGTCAGGCTCTCACCTTGGGCAAGAGCGCTCAGCGCGTCGGATATGCGGGTCCAGATCGACATGGCCGTACACTAGCGTCCCATTGCAGGACTGTCAGGTGCGATAGACCCTTCGGGCGAAAGAATTTTCTGCATCAGCACAAGGTCCAGATACTGCCCCCATTTGTGCCCAACCTCGGGCATGCGCCCGACCTCAGAAAACCCAAGCGCAGAATGAAAGGCGATCGCCCCCGGATTGGCCGAAGAAATCCCGGCCACCAGAACATGCACCCCTTCGCTGCCGGCCACTTGCTGCAACCGCCCCATAAGAGTGCGCCCAACGCCACGGCCCCGAGCATCGTCTGCCAGTTGAATCGAATGCTCACGGCACTTGGCATAGCCCGGCCCGGATCGGAACGGGGCATAGGTTGCGAAACCAATGACCCGCCCTTGATCCTCAGCCACGAGAAACGCCGCTCCGCGCGCCCGGATATCATCTGCAATCGACTCGACGCTGCGTTCATCGGTCGTGAAGGTCACCAATGTATCGCGAATAATCGCGTTGGTGATCAAAGCGATCTCTGCTGCATCCGCTGGTTGGGCCTGACGGACCCTCATCGCAGAATACGTACCCCATGAGGCGTTTCGATCTCGGCCTGCATTGACGCTGGCCCCGTGTCAAAAACGACCGGATCAAGCGGACCCAGCTGCTCCGCCAAGAGCAACGCGTCCGGGTGATAGACAATCAGACGTTTCAGGCGGCACCCATGATCCTCCAACATACGCGCGGGGTGAAGATCCCCCTGCCACTGGATCAGCGCCGGAAACAAGTTGTCAAAGGGCAAACGCCCGTTTGGCGGAACCGCCATACGCCACCGCAAAGCCCCTCGGGCCAAGTCAATCGGCGTCCCGACACCATCGGGAAACACGGATAGAGAAGCCTCAATATCGGGTACGCGGCAAATCCAGTTGGTCAGTCGTGGCGCACCCTCGAACCGGTCCAGATCGAACCACCGCGTCCTGTCGGGATGAGACGCATCCGGGTCGATGGCAATCGCCTCCAGATACAGCCCGTCCTTCAGGCCAAGCAACCGATTATGCGTGCCAAATGCCTCATGCTTGCCACCTGCCTGAAGACTGACACCCAGCGCATCTTCCACATGCGCCGTGGCCTTTTCCAACGTGGCACCCGCCACCGCAATATGATCCAACTCCATCGCGCCCTCCACGATGACACCCTAGATCGCTTTGCGTTTGATTTGTATCAAAATACGCTGCCTCTCCCTGCGGTCGAACGCGCATTTCGATGCTTTTACCCTAAGTAAAACGCAAAACGCTCTAAGCACACCAAAAGGGCGCAAGCCAAACCCGCGCCCTTCTTCTGTTTGAAAATACCTTCGGGGGTGAATTTGCCGTCAGGCAAAGAGGGGGCAGACAGCCCCCTGCCCCGCCTCAGTCCCGCGCGTCGCGGATCAGGCGCAAGATGTCCTGTGCGGCATCGGGAATATTTGTCCCCGGCCCAAAGATCGCCTTGACCCCATTGTCATACAGGAACTGATAATCCTGCTGAGGGATCACCCCACCGCAAATCACGATGATGTCCTCAGCCCCGGCTTTCTTGAGTTCCTCAACAAGCTGCGGTGCCAGCGTCTTGTGGCCTGCCGCCTGAGACGAGATGCCCACCACATGCACGTCATTGTCCACGGCATCCTGCGCGGCCTCGGCCGGGGTCTGGAACAGAGGGCCAACGTCCACGTCAAACCCGATATCAGCAAAGGCGGTTGCAATCACCTTGGCACCCCGGTCGTGACCGTCCTGCCCCATCTTGACCACCAACAGGCGGGGGCGACGCCCCTCGACCTCGGCAAAATCTTCGATGGATTTCTGGATGGCGGCAAAGCCCTCGTCGCCCTCGTAGGCCGCGCCATAAACGCCCGCCAGGGTCTTCACCTCGGCGCGGTGGCGGCCGAACTCTTTCTCCATTGCCATACTGATCTCTCCTACCGATGCGCGGGCGCGGGCGGCCTCGACCGCAGCAGCCAGCAGGTTTCCGCCTTCCTGAGCGGCCTTGGTCAGCGCGTCCAACGCGGCCTGACAGGCGGCCTCGTCGCGGGTGGCGCGGATCTCTTCCAGCCGCGCCACCTGAGATTCGCGCACGGCCACGTTGTCGACGTCCAGAATGTCGATCGGGTCTTCCTGTTCCTTACGGTATTTGTTGACCCCAACGATCACCTCGTCGCCACGGTCGATCATCGCCTGACGCCGCGCGGCGCTTTCCTCGATCCGCAGCTTGGGCATGCCCGAGGCCACGGCTTTGGTCATGCCACCCATTTCCTCGACCTCTTCCATCAGGGCCCAGGCTTTCTCGATCAGATCATTGGTCAGGCTTTCCACGTAATAGGAACCAGCCAGCGGATCGACCACATCGGTCACACCGGTCTCTTCCTGCAAGACCAACTGTGTATTCCGCGCGATACGGGCCGAGAAATCGGTGGGCAGGGCAATCGCCTCGTCCAGAGCGTTGGTGTGCAGCGACTGGGTGCCGCCCAGAACCGCGCTCATCGCCTCATACGCGGTGCGAATCACGTTGTTATAAGGGTCCTGCTCCTGCAGCGACACGCCCGAAGTTTGGCAGTGTGTCCGCAGCATCTTGGAGCGTTCGGACTTCGCCCCGAACTCTGTCATCACGCGATGCCACAGAGTCCGCGCGGCGCGCAGTTTCGCGATCTCCATGAAGAAATTCATGCCAATGGCAAAGAAGAACGACAAACGACCTGCGAATTTATCGACATCCATGCCCGCATCCAGCGCAGCCCGCACATATTCGCGCCCGTCCGCGATGGTATAGGCCAGCTCCTGCACAAGGTTCGCGCCGGCCTCTTGCATGTGATAGCCCGAGATCGAGATCGAGTTGAACTTGGGCATCTCGTTCGACGTGTACTCGATAATGTCCGAGATGATCTTCATCGACGGCTCAGGCGGGTAGATGTAGGTGTTGCGCACCATGAACTCTTTCAGAATGTCATTCTGAATGGTGCCAGACAGGACCGATTTGTCGTGCCCCTGTTCTTCGCCCGCCACGATGAAGCTGGCCAGAACCGGGATGACCGCGCCGTTCATAGTCATCGAAACCGAGACTTTGTCGAGCGGGATACCGTCGAACAGGATTTTCATATCCTCAACGCTGTCAATCGCAACACCGGCCTTACCGACATCGCCGACAACGCGCGGATGATCGCTGTCATAGCCGCGGTGCGTTGCCAGATCGAAGGCGACCGAGACACCCTGCTGACCTGCAGCCAGATTGCGCCGGTAGAAGGCGTTTGATTCCTCGGCGGTCGAGAACCCCGCATATTGGCGAATGGTCCACGGGCGCCCGGCATACATCGTCGCCTTCACACCGCGCGTGAACGGGCCAAACCCCGGCAGAGTGCCCATATGCGGCAAATCGGCGGTGTCGTCCTGTGTGTAAAGCGGTTTGACGCTGATGCCTTCCAGCGTTTCCTTGGTCAGATCGTCCAGCGGCCGTCCGCGCAATTCTTTCTCGGCCAGCGCGCGCCAGTCATTCTTATCGGTCATCGAGGTGTCCTCTCGTCAGTTCGGCCTGCAGCAGCCTGCAATCCGTGCGTATCGTGGTTCAGCAGATGACGGGCATGGCCCACGCGCGACAAATTGAGCGTGTTATGCAATTCGCCGGTCGCATTCGCGGGCACAGAGGCTATATTCAACGGGACAGGAGGCCCCATGAACAAAACGCTTGCCCTTGTTTTCTCGGCACTTATCCCGCTGGCTGCCTTGGCCGCCGACGGAACAACACCTGCTGATGATGAATATGTTCGCCCTGTCGGCGACAGTGAGTTGAGCGATTTCATGTGGACCCACCGGCCCATTGTCGTCTTCGCCGACACGCCCGCTGATCCCCGGTTCCAGCAGCAGATCGACATGTTGCTGGAAGGCGAGGACGCGATGCGGGATCGGGATGTCGTGGTGCTAACGGATACCGATCCGTCCGCACGATCCTCGATCCGGTCCAAGCTGCGCCCGCGCGGGTTCCAGATGGTCTTTGTCGACAAGGACGGCGTGGTCAAACTGCGCAAACCGTCCCCGTGGAGCGTGCGCGAGATCGGCCGCTCGATCGACAAAACCCCCCTGCGCGAACGCGAAATCCGCGAACGGCGCGAGGGCGGCTGACCGCTTTTGCCACGCCTCAAGCCACCGGCGCAGAACGCCGGTGAGACCTGAGGATATGCCAAAAGCGCGGTCATGATCATTCGAACTCGATGATCACTTCGTCTACGGCAAGGCTGTCGCCCGGGCCTGCGTTGATCTTGGCAACGGTGCCCTTCTTCTCGGCGCGCAGGATGTTTTCCATCTTCATCGCCTCGATGGTGCACAGCGCCTGACCTTCCTGGACCTCCTGACCGACTTCCACGTCGATCTTCACGACCAGACCCGGCATCGGGCAGAGCAGCATTTTCGACGTATCCGGCGGCAGTTTCTCTGGCATCAGCTTGGCCAGCTCGGCCTGACGCGGACGGCGCACATGGACCTTCAAATCCGCACCCCGGTTGCGAATGCGAAACCCGCCCGAAACCTTGCCAACTTTCAGAACCAGAGGGCTTCCATCCACATCCAGCACTGCCAGCTGGTCGCCCGGTGTCCAGTCAGATGCGACGCGAACGGTCGAGCCGTCCTCGAACTTGACGGTCGCGCCTTCCTTGTCTGCATTGACCTGAACGGCCAGTTCTTGACCTTCCAGCGAAACGACCCAGCGCTTGCCGACCTTGCGTTCGTGGTTGTCCATCCGGCCCGAGACACGGGTCCGGCGGATCTCAGCAACCCTGTGCATCGCCGCGCATGAGGCCGCAATCCGACGCAGGTCGTCTTCGGGCAGCGTCACGCCTTCGAACCCGTCTGGGTATTCTTCGGCGATAAAGGCGGTGGTCATGTCACCGCTGACAAATTTCGGGTGATCCATCACCGCCGACAGGAACGGCAGGTTGTGGCCTATCCCTTCAACCTCAAAACTGTCCAGCGCCACGCGCATCGCCTCAATCGCGGCTTCGCGGGTTGGGGCCCATGTGCAAAGCTTGGCGATCATCGGGTCGTAATACATGCTGATCTCGCCGCCCTCATAGACGCCGGTATCGTTGCGCACGGCAGCCTCGCCCTCGGGCGCGTCGCCTTGCCATTTGCCATTGACCAGCATCGGACCTGCAGCGGTTTCCTGCGGCGGGCGATAGCGGGTCAGACGGCCGATCGAGGGCAAGAAGTTGCGATAGGGATCTTCCGCGTACAGACGGTTTTCAATCGCCCAGCCTGTCAGCGTTACGTCATCCTGCGTGATGGTCAGCTTTTCGCCATTCGCCACGCGGATCATCTGCTCCACCAGATCGACACCGGTGATCAGTTCCGTCACCGGGTGTTCCACCTGAAGACGGGTGTTCATCTCAAGGAAATAGAAGTTCTTCTCCCCATCGACGATGAACTCCACCGTACCCGCGCTGGAATAGCCCACGGCCTTGGCCAGCGCGACAGCCTGTTCGCCCATGGCTTTGCGGGTCTCGGGATCCAGGAAGGGCGACGGGGCCTCTTCCACCACTTTTTGGTTTCGGCGCTGGATCGAGCATTCGCGTTCGCCCAGATAGATGCCGTTGCCATGGCTATCGCAGAGAACCTGAATTTCGATGTGGCGCGGCTGAGTCACGAATTTCTCGATGAAAATCCGGTCGTCACCGAACGAGTTCGCGGCCTCGTTCTTGGAGGACTGGAACCCCTCGCGGGCCTCTTCGTCATTCCACGCGATCCGCATGCCTTTACCACCTCCGCCGGCGCTGGCTTTGATCATGACGGGGTAGCCGATGTCGTTCGAGATCTTGACCGCCTCATCGGCGTCTTCGATCAGGCCCATATAGCCGGGGACGGTGGAAACACCGGCCTCCTGCGCGATCTTTTTCGAAGTGATCTTGTCCCCCATACTTTCAATCGCACCGACCGGGGGGCCGACAAAGGCCACGCCTTCGGCGTCCAGCGCCTCGGCGAATTTGGCGTTCTCCGACAGGAAGCCATAGCCGGGGTGGACAGCCTGCGCGCCACTCTGGCGGATGGCATCCATGACCTTGTCGATCACGATATACGACTGGTTGGCAGGCGGTGGGCCGATATGGACAGCCTCATCCGCCATCGACACGTGCAGAGCGTTCTTGTCCGCGTCCGAATAGATGGCAACGGTGCCGATACCCATTTTGCGGGCGGTCTTGATAACCCGGCAGGCGATCTCGCCCCGGTTGGCGATCAGGATCTTATTGAACATGGAACGTCCTTTGGCTTGGTGTTCTGGAAACGCAAAAAGCCGCCGCAGGGAGGGCATCCCCACGTCGGTGCAATGCGTGACGACGGACGGGGCGGCTTGCGCCCCGAAATTTCGCGTTAGTTACAGGTGTTCTGCGTCTTACAGTACAGCACGTTGCCTGCGGCCCCGACGGCCGCACCGACCAACGGATCGGCACTGAGAACGGCTGCCCCGACAGCGCCCGCGCCGCCGCCCAGGATGGCCTGTTCGCCGAGAGTATCGCCGCACGCCGAGAGGCCCGCACAGGTTGCCAGTGCAAGGAACATTTTTGAAATACGCATGATGTCTGCCTCGTGTTTTTTTTTTGTGTTGCTCTTAAAGGCAGATGCAGGAACTCAACACCGTTATTCAATAACAACGAGGTAAAATCAGCGTTTTGCGCAGGTTTATGCCCATTCAGGCCAGTTTTTTGTGCAAAGAAAAACGCGGACAGGACGATGTGGGGAACACAAGCCTGCCCGCGCAAGGAAGGGGTACGGAATAGTAGGTGCATGTGCGACGCAGGCAAAGTAGTGTCGCACGGCTGGATCAAAATGCACTGCACAATCTTGTCTGCAAACAAGTTATTGTTTCCACCTAAGATTCCGGCCAGAATCTGCCCAACAGGCGAAACTCCGCGCAAATTCATGCCGACAAGAGTTGTGCGATTTTGCTGCGTCGACCCCGCCCAAACCGTCACAGTTTCGTTACATTTCTCTGCCGTTACCTTGATTTCTGCGCCTGCAGCATCACGGGCATTCACACCTGTTCGCAGATTATTTTGGCGCACATGCCGTGGGTTAACCGATCTGTTCACCCTACTGTGAATCACGAGCTTGTTTTCAGCACAAATACTTGAGCAAAAACGCGTTTTCAGTCCCTCTTTCGTGATTTCCCTGATCGCTGGGCGCGTGGAACTTTGGCTACGCACACTCGCAAACAAGGAAACACCCACATGTTTACAAAGAGAAAAAAGGCAATCCTGCTTGCTGCCACTGCGTTTAGTGTGACCAGCACGCTTGCCTTTGCTCAGGACGCTCAAACACAGGCCGAGCTTGATGCTCTGCGGGCTCGGGTCGAAGCGCTCGAGGCTTCCAGCGCCGGTCCGGCGAATGGCGATTTCCGCCTTGGGAACACCAGCCTGGACCTTTACGGCTACATCAAAGCCGACTTCTTTTATGATTTCGACTTCGACCAGGGCGACACCGCGTTCGTGAACGTCATCGGCGAGCCTTCGACCGCAACCAGCGGAACCTTCGGCAGCACCGTACGCCAGTCGCGCATCGGCCTGCGCACCAGCACGCCCAGTGCCCTGGGTGACATCGGCGGTCAGTTGGAGCTGGACCTGTTTGCCTCCAACGGCACGGCCGAACTGCGTCTGCGTCATGCCAACATCACCATTGGTGACAATTGGCTGATCGGTCAGTACTGGACAAACTTCCAGCCGCTGGACACCTACCCTACGTCGGTTGAATTCAACGGCCCGGTTGGCATCGCCTTCGCCCGTCAGCCGCAAATCCGCTATACCAACAGCTTCGGCACGAACACTGATTTCAGCGTTTCGCTCGAGGAAAACGTCAGCGGCTCGAACTCGAACGACCCGGTTTTGACCGCGGCGGCTGAATACAATGACGGTACTTACGTCGCGCGTATCTCGGGCCTCTACGGTAAAGCCGAAACCAGCGATGGTGCCACCGAAGTGGACCAGTGGGGCGTGACCCTTTCGGGATCGGTTCGCCCATGGGAGGGCGGTCTGTTCCAGGTCAACTACGTGACTGGTCAAGCGATCGGCCCCTACCTGATCGGCCTTGGCAACGCCATCGTCAACGGCCAGGCCAATGACGTTGACGGCTACACGATTGAGCTCCGTCAGGATCTGGGTGCGAAATGGAATGTCGGCATCGCCTATGGTCGGGAAGACTACGATCTGGCGACCAACAGCTTCTCGGACGGCAGCGGATCCCTCAACTTCACCGAGTTGGAGACAATCCACGTCAACGCCTTCTATCAGGCGACCGACAGCCTGACGCTGAGCGCCGAGTACATCTATGGTGAGCGCAACGACGCAACAACCGGTGACACCTTCGACGGCAGCCGGGTTCAGGTCGCCGCGCAGCTGAACTTCTGACGCCATATACCCGCCCTGCCCGTCTTCGGGCAGGGTTTTACCCATGCGGGCAAGGATATGAGGCACAGGGTGGATCACCGCTCAGCCCACCCCGAAAACTTCGGGAAAAGACGCACGTGCCGCGTCCAGATCAATGACCAACAACGCATCATAGCTAGCCGGGTCGAAGGGATCTTCGGCTGGCACGACCTCACGCTCAAACAGCCAGCTCAGCCGCCCTGCATCCAGATTGCCGCGTTCAAAGGGCTGATCCCCGAAGTTCTGCCAAAGCGCCTCCATAAAGGCGGCATCTGCGCGACGGTCCGCAGGTTTGCGGTCGCGGAACCGCTCACGCCGGGTGATCGGCGTCACGCCCTTAGGGTTGGCACGGCGGATAGTGAATTGAAAATCCGTCCCCGGCAGACGGCCCGGAAAACCCCGATGCTTCAACATCCTAGCACCTCGTTGACCGCTGTCATCGGGAATAAGAATTCGCACCCGAAAGGGGAAAAAGTCATAGCGCGCACCTCCAAAGCCGCATCCGTTGTCTGAGATGCTCTGCTTTCATGACGACAAATCATGGTCAGAGCCCCTCCCAGATACACCGGGACTGCTCCAGCCGGTAGGCTTCGAAAAACTGAGTTGCATCGGGGGCGGCATCGCCGAATTGGATCGGGCGGTCGGACAGTGAAATTACCACCAGGGCCGGGTCCAAATCATGCTGGGCGACATAGGCAACCGCCAGCGTCTGGCACAGATGCTCCATATCGTTTGAGGCCACGTCGTACCCGATCCGCCCCACCGTCGCGCCGATCTTTGGGGCGATGAACCGGAACCGCACCCACAGCTCTCCCGGGTTGTTGTCCAACAGAACGTCGCTCAGATGCACGGGTTGGCCTGAAGGCACGGGCAGAGAGGTTTCGGCCACTGAAATGCTTGGCAGAGACAGGATACTAAACATCAGACCCAAGGCGCGACCCCGGACCCGCCAATGGCAGGCTCCTCCTTCCGGGATCGCGCGCGCAGTGCTATGTGCCCGCGCGGTTCTATGTCTGATGGATCGGATCATTCGACGATTTTTCGCTCGTTGTCAATTCTGCCTTGAATTCGGGCAAACCGCGGCGGAGTACCGCAATTTTCGGCGGATTTGGGTGGGTCGCCCCACCCCGCACACTCAGAGAGGGATGTTGTCGTGCTTTTTCCACGGGTTTTTCAACTGCTTGCCGCGCAGGCTGGCAAAAGCCCGTGAGACACGACGGCGCGTTGATTGCGGCATGATCACCTCATCCACAAAGCCGCGTTCAGCCGCCACAAACGGGTTGGCGAAACGGTCTTCATAGTCGGAGACATGCTGCGCGGTCTTCTCAGCGTCGCCGAGGTCAGCGCGGTGGATGATCTCGGTCGCGCCTTTCGCACCCATCACCGCGATCTCAGCCGTGGGCCACGCATAGTTGAAATCGCCACGGAGATGCTTCGAGGCCATCACAACATAAGCGCCACCATAGGCCTTACGGGTAATCACGGTCACTTTCGGTACGGTCGCCTCACCGTACGCATAAAGCAGCTTGGCACCATGCTTGATCACGCCGCTATATTCTTGCTGCGTCCCAGGCAAGAAGCCGGGCACGTCCACCAGCGTCAGAATCGGGATCTCGAAACAGTCGCAGAAGCGCACAAAACGCGCCGCCTTGCGTGAGCTGTCGATATCCAGACACCCAGCCAGAACCATGGGCTGGTTCGCCACAACACCCACAGTCTGTCCTTCCAGACGGATGAAGCCAGTGACGATGTTCTTGGCGAAGTCTTCCTGAATCTCGTAGAAATCGCCTTCATCCGCAATCTTCGTGATCAGCTCCTTCATGTCGTACGGTGTGTTTGGATTGTCCGGTACCAATGTATCCAATGAGGTTTCGACACGGTTGGGATCGTCAAAGAAAGGCCGAACCGGAGGTTTTTCCTGGTTGTTAAGCGGCAGGAAGTCGACCAGTCGGCGCACCTCGGCCAAAGCTTCGACATCGTTTTCAAAAGCGCCATCCGCGACCGAGGACTTTTTGGTATGCGTTGAAGCCCCACCCAGTTCCTCAGCTGTAACGACCTCATTCGTGACGGTCTTCACCACGTCCGGGCCGGTGACGAACATGTAGGATGAGTCCTTCACCATGAAGATAAAGTCCGTCATCGCCGGGCTGTATACCGCGCCACCCGCACAGGGGCCCATGATCACGCTGATCTGAGGTACCACGCCGGACGCGGTGATGTTGCGTTGGAACACTTCGGCATAACCCGCGAGCGAGGCGACGCCTTCCTGGATTCGCGCACCACCCGAGTCGTTGATCCCGATGATCGGCGCGCCGTTCTGCACGGCCATATCCATGATCTTGCAGATCTTCTGGGCGTGCGTTTCCGACAGCGAACCACCAAACACGGTGAAATCCTGGCTGAACACATAGACCATACGGCCATTTATCGTGCCCCAGCCGGTGACCACACCATCCCCGGCAGGCTTTTGTTTTTCCATCCCGAATTCGGTGCAACGGTGGCTGACGAACATGTCGAATTCTTCAAAACTGCCTTCGTCCAGCAGCAGCTCGATCCGCTCGCGCGCGGTCAGCTTGCCCCGCCCATGCTGCGCGTCGATCCGTTTTTGCCCACCACCCAGACGGGCCGCGTTGCGGCGTTCTTCAAGCTCGGAAAGGATGTCTTTCATGGCGATAGTCCCCTGTGAAATCTGACCGGACCCTACAGTGAGCTACCCTTCAGCCAAAGGTATTTTCGGCAAATTTGCAAAGTTTTGAAAATCTCGTTTGCTCAAACTGTAAATTTGCGAATTTCTACCAACAGCATCAAGCGTCTGGCCTTTGCCTACTCAACAGCTATACAAGCGAACCATGCAGTTCAGAACGTCGTCGGCTTATCGCACACCACCCACAATCGGCACTTTGGTTCTTCTCTCGGGACTGTCGGCGCTGAGCATGAATCTATTCCTGCCAAGCCTGCCGAACATGGCCCTACATTTCGACACGCATTACAAGGTCATGCAACTGTCGATCGCCCTTTATCTGCTGGTAAACGCGGTCCTGCAGATCATCATCGGGCCAATTGCAGACAAGGCGGGACGACGCCCGGTTTTGCTTTGGGGACTCGCACTCTTTCTGCTGGCGACACTTGGCTGCATCTATGCACCGACAGCCGAGGTGTTCCTACTTTTCCGCATGTGTCAAGCGGTCGTGGTGGTCGGGATGGTCCTCAGCCGGGCCGCGGTTCGCGACATGTATGATCAGGATCAGGCGGCCTCGATGATCGGATACGTCACCATGGGAATGGCCGTAGTCCCGATGATTGGCCCGGCCATAGGCGGGTTACTGGAAGAGAGCTTTGGCTGGAAAGCCAATTTCTGGCTGCCCTTCGCTTTGGGCGCCCTGACCCTTGCCTTGACCTATGTCGATTTCGGGGAAACCTCAGCCAAAAGCGGTAAAACCCTGCTGCAGCAATTTCGCGAATACCCTGAACTGCTCATGTCTCCCCGGTTCTGGGGCTACTCCCTCTCCTCTGCGTGCTCGTCCGGCGCGTTCTTTGCCTATCTGGGCGGCGCACCCTTCATCGGAACCGAAGTCTTTGGCATGAGCGCGGCCGAAGTCGGTATCTATTTCGGCGCACCCGCGTTGGGCTATTTTTTGGGGAACTTCTTCAGCGGGCGGTATTCGGTCAGGTTCGGCATCAACCGCATGGTACTTTGGGGAACCTGGCTGAACGCCGCCGGCGTCGCCCTGTCTGCCGCTTTGTTCCTGACAGGCTTCGGAACAGCGCTCAGTTTTTTCGGCTTCATGACGTTCGTCGGATTGGGCAATGGGATGACGATCCCAAACGCAACATCCGGTGCCCTGTCCGTTCGACCACATCTGGCCGCCACCGCCTCGGGCCTCAGCGGCGCAATCATGCTGGGCGGAGGAGCAGGCCTGAGCGCACTGGCAGGGGCGCTACTGACCGTCGAAACAGGCGCAATGCCCCTGCTCTGGCTCATGCTGGTCACGGCGATCCTTGCCATCGCAGCGATCTGCTCGGTCATTTGGCGCGAACGGCAATTGGGCCTCTAAGACGCCTTGCCCAAGAGGGTTTGCAAAGTTAACGTGCCGGAATAGAAAAGTTGCAAAGGCACTTCCATGGCCACCCAAAAACTCTATGCCGGCGCCAAACTGCGCGAAATGCGCACGCGCTTGACGCTGACCCAGAAGGAATTTGCCACAAAACTGGGTGTTTCCCTGCCCTACCTGAACCAGATGGAAAACAACAACCGGCCGATCTCGACCACCGTTGTTCTGGCGTTGGCGCAGGAGTTCGGCATGGACGTGACCGAGCTAAGTACGGGCGATAGCGAGCGGCTGGTCTCGGATATGCGTGAGGCGCTGGCCGATCCGGTCTTTGCCGACGATATCCCCCCACTAGCTGATCTGCGCCTAACCGCCTCAAACGCCCCAGCTCTTGCCCGTGCTTTTATCGAGTTGCACCGAAGCTATCGCCAAACCCACGAACGCCTCGCCTCACTAGACGAAGCGCTAGGCCGCGAAGACTCCCGCACCCAAGCCAGCCCATGGGAGGAAGTTCGCGACTTCTTCCACTATTGCGACAACTACATCGACGCGGTTGACCGCGCCGCCGAACTGTTTGCCAAACGCGCCGACGGCCCGGGCGGCATCCGTCAGGCCGCGCTGCAAAGCCTGGAAGAACGCGGCATTCAAGTGATCTTCTCAGACATCAACCCGTTGCGCAGCTACGACAAGGAAAGCAGAACCCTGCGCCTGTCCTCGCGCGCTGCACCGCAAACGCAGGTCTTTCAACTGCTGCTTCAGGTTGCCCTCATCAGTCAGGACAAGCTGTTAGAGGCCACGCTCGATTTCGCCAAATTCCAGAGTGAAGAGGCCCGCGCCATCGCCAAAATCGGCCTTGCCAACTACTTCGCGGGCGCGTCCCTGATGCCCTACAGCGCATTTCTGGCCGCCGCCCAAGAGGACCGGCATGATCTGGAAATGCTGAGCAACCGCTTTGGCGCCTCAATCGAACAGGTCGCGCACCGCCTGTCCACTTTGCAGCGGCCCGGCGCAAAAGGCATCCCGTTCTTCTTCGTCCGCGTAGATCAGGCCGGAACGATTACCAAGCGCCACTCGGCCACGCGGCTGCAATTTGCCCGCTTTGGCGGTGCCTGCCCGTTGTGGAACGTCCACCGCGCCTTTGAAACTCCGGGGCATTTCCTGCGGCAACTGGCGGAAACGCCCGATGGTGTCCGCTACATTTCGCTGGCGAGGGATGTTTCAAAACCCGGCGGCTCATTCGGTGCGCCGGTGCGTCGCTATGCCATTGCATTGGGCTGCGAAACCCGCCACGCCGAAGCATTGGTCTATGCAGATAATCTGGATATCAACAACGCCAGCGCCTACGAACCGATCGGCATTTCCTGCCGCATCTGTGAGCGCGCAAATTGCCACCAACGCTCGGTTCCGCCACTGGAACGGCGCTTGGCCATCGACACTCATACCCGAGGCACACTGCCCTATGAGGTCACTTGATCGTCATCTGGCCAAAATATCCCGGGGGTGCGGGGGCAGAGCCCCCGCTGTTGGCGTTAAACCTTGGACACGATCGCCCAGATTTCATCCTTAAGCGCGGCGCGTTTCTTACGCATCTCGCCCTCGGCCAGTTCTTCCACCGGCTCGATATTGGTTTCGGCGCGGTGAACGCGGCGGTTAATCTCGTGATACTCGTCAGCCAGCCGCGCAAAATGAGCGTCCGTCTGCTTGAGCTGGCTCATCACCTCAACTTTGTCCGGAAACTCTTCGGCCAGTTCATGCGGGGTGTGGGACATTCCTGTTCGCTCCTGAATAAATGTCGTTGCGATTCAGGTTTATCGGATGTCACCCCACCCCACTTTGACGCGGATCAAATCAGCGCTGCGCCACCTCCCATTGCGGGTGAATCCACGGGCGGTCATTGGCCTTCGGCAGCGCGTCCTTGCCCAGTATGTGATCCGACATCTTCTCACCCACCATGATCGACGGCGCGTTGAGGTTACCATTGGTGATCTGCGGGAAGATCGAGCTGTCCGCCACGCGCAAACCATCCACACCGATGACACGACCTTCGGGGTCGACCACGGCGTTCTTGTCATCCGCGCGCCCCATCCGGCAGGTGCCACAGGGGTGATAGGCGCTCTCGGCATGCTCTGCGATGAAGGCATTCAGCTCCTCATTCGTCTGCACCGAAGCGCCGGGCTGGATCTCTTTGCCCGCATAAGGTTTGAAGGCGTCCTGACCAAAGATCTCACGGGTGAGGCGGATGCATTTGCGGAAGTCTTCCCAGTCTTTTTCGTGGCTCATGTAGTTGAACCGGATCACCGGCGCGTCTTCAGCCTTGTTCGACCGCAAAGTCACAGCCCCACGCGACGGAGACCGCATCGGCCCCACATGCGCCTGGAACCCGTGCCCCTCGGCCGCGGCCTGACCGTCATAGCGCACTGCAATTGGCAGGAAGTGGTACTGGATGTCGGGGTATTCCACACCCGGGTTCGACCGGATGAACGCCGCGCTCTCGAACTGGTTCGAGGCCCCAAGACCGGTTTTGGTGAACAGCCACTGCGCGCCAATCAGACCTTTGCTGAACAGGTTCCAGTGCTTGTACAGCGTGATCGGCTGCAACGAGGCCTGCTGGATATACAACTCCAGATGGTCCTGCAGGTTTGCGCCCACGCCGGGGCGGTCGGCGATCACGTCAATGCCGTGCTCTGCCAGATGTGATGCCGAACCGATCCCCGAGAGCATCAGCAGTTTGGGCGAATTGATCGACGAAGCGGCCAGAATAACGTCACGCCGGGCACGAATGACCTCTTTCTTGCCGCCACGCACCAGTTCTACACCAACTGCGCGACCCTCTTCCATCACAACGCGCGACGCCAAACCTTTGACAAGGTCGCAGTTGGGACGTTTCAGAGCAGGTCGCAGATAAGCATTTGCAGCTGACCAGCGCCGTCCTTTCCAGACGGTCTGCTCCATCGGGCCAAAACCCTCCTGCTTCTCGCCGTTATAGTCGCCCGTGACTTCATAGCCCGCTTGCTGTCCAGCATCGACGAAGGCTTGGAACAACGGGTTTTTGCGCGGACCGCGTGACACATGCAGTGGACCATCCTTGCCCCGCCATTCCGGGTCACCGCCATGGCCGCCATCATGCCAGTTTTCCATGCGTTTGTAGTAAGGCAGCACATCCGCATAGGACCAGCCATCCGCCCCCATATCCGCCCAAGTGTCAAAATCCCGCGCGTGGCCGCGCACATAAACCATCCCATTGATCGAGGAAGACCCACCGATCACCTTGCCACGCGGACAGGCCATCCGGCGGTTGTTCATGTTGGGTTCGGGTTCCGAGCTGAATCCCCAGTCATAAAGCGACATGTTCATCGGGTAACTCAGCGCCGCGGGCATCTGAATAAATGGCCCGGCATCCGTGCCCCCATGTTCGATCACCAGAACCGAGGCCCCGGCCTCACTCAGGCGATAGGCCATCGCACAGCCGGCAGAGCCAGCACCCACAATGACAAAATCTGCTTCCATTTCACGTCTCCATAGATCCGCCGTGAGAGGTTTCGAAACCTGCTCTGCCTCCGGCGGGCGTATTTTCAAAAAGAAGAAGAGGTCACTCGCCGCGCGGGAACCGCTGGCTTTCCTCGACGATATTCAGGTCCATGTGGTTGCGCATGTAGCGCTCGGATGCCTTTTGCAGCGGCTGGTAGTCCCACGGGTAGTACCCACCCTGCCGCAACGCCTCGTAGACAACCCAGCGGCGCGCCTGGCTGGCGCGGACATCCGCATCAAACCGGTCCAGGTCCCAGCGCGCCTCGGACTTGGCGCGCAGGATTTGCAAGGTTCCGGCATGCACGGGATCATCGGCGAGGTTGTTCTGTTCATGCGGGTCGGCCTCAAGATCAAACAGCTGATCGGGGTCCAGAGCGCAACGAGTGTATTTCCACTTGCCGTAGCGCAACGAGACCAGTGGCGCATAGGAGGCCTCGGCCGCGTATTCCATCGCCACAGGGGCTGTCCGCTCCTGCCCTTTGGCCAAAGGCACGAGGTCTTCGCCATCTGTCCATGGGGCAATCTCGGCCATATCAACACCGGCTAGCGCGCCCAGAGTCGGGGTCACGTCGATGGTGGACACAGGCGTTTCAATCAGTCCGGCAGGTAAATCCGGTGCCGAGATCATCAGTGGCACTCGCGACGAGCCCTCGAAGAACGTCATCTTGAACCACAACCCGCGTTCGCCCAGCATGTCGCCATGGTCCGAGACAAACAGGATGATCGCCTCTTGGCGCGTCGTCTCCAGCACTTCGAGGATCTCGCCGATCTTGTCATCCAGGTATGTGATATTGGCAAAATACGCGCGGCGCGACTTGCGGATATCTTCTTCTGTGATGTCGAAGCTGCGCCAGTCATTCGCGTCGAAAATCCGCTTGGAATGCGGGTCCTGATTGTCATAGCCGAGATCAGAAATCTCAGGCAGCAGATGCTCGCAATCCTCATAAAGATCCCAATACTTGCGGCGCGCAACATAGGGGTCATGAGGGTGCGTGAAGCTGACGGTCATAGCCCACGGACGGTCGTCCTTACCGCGCGCCAGATCATAGAGCTTGGCCTTGGCGTGGTAAGCGACCTCGTCGTCATACTCCATCTGGTTCGAGATTTCGGCCACGCCCGCGCCGGTGACGGACCCCATGTTGTGATACCACCAGTCGATCCGCTCACCTGGTTTGCGGTAATCCGGAGTCCAACCGAAATCAGCGGGGTAGATATCGGTGGTCAGGCGGTCTTCGAACCCGTGCAACTGGTCTGGCCCGACAAAATGCATCTTACCCGACAGGCAAGTGTAGTAACCCGCGCGGCGCAGATGGTGTGCATAGGTCGGGATGTCGCTTCGGAACTCGGCCGCGTTATCGTAAACCCCTGTGCGTGAGGGCAACTGACCCGACATGAAGCTCGCCCGCCCCGGCGCGCAAAGCGGTGAGGCAGTGTAGGCATTGGCAAAACGGGTCGAGCGTTCGGCCAGTTTCTTCAGGTTCGGCGCGTGCAACCAGTCGGCCGGACCGTCGGGAAACAAGGTGCCGTTCAGCTGATCCACCATCAGGATCAGAATGTTTGGTTTTGTCATTTTTCGCCCTCGAGCAGAGTATTCAGGACGCGCAAGGCGTGATTGGCAGCCAGCTGTGGCTCTTCCGGGGCGCTCAGCGCCGAATGGATATAAAGCCCGTCGATCAGGGCAATCATGGTCTCGGCCGCGTTGACCGGTTCGGCAATTTGGGGGCGCAGCGCATGGATCAGGTTCGAGCGGATGCGCGCCTGATAGACCTTCCACAGCCGCAGCGCGTCGTCATTGGTTTGCGCAAGGACATAGAAGGTCATCCACGCCGCAATCACGTCCGGGGTGAAACACGAATGCGCGAAACAGGCGCGGATGATGGCTTGCGCCCGTTGGTCCGGGGCTGCGGCAGCCAGCTCGGTCCGGGCTTCCTTACCGAAATCCGTCAGGATTTGCCGCATAGCAGCCAAAAAGATCTGATCCTTGCCGCCAAAGTAGTGGTGCGCCAACGCGCTGGACATGCCTGCGCGTTTGGCAATCTGGCTGACCGTCACGTCCAGAGATTTCTGCACGCCCAATTCGGCAATCGTCGCACGAACGATCGCATCACGGCGTATAGGCTCCATTCCGACTTTTGGCATCGCGTCCCCCTGGGCAACAGGATTTCCCGAAGACGCTAGGCGCTTTTTATTGACTCGTCAATCAATCTCGTTTTCGGACGGCTGTTTTCATGCTTTGGGTGCAAAAGCCGACGGTGTCACATCGCGTTTGTTCAGCATCGCTTCGCGCCAGGAAATGAAGCTGACGGCGGTCAGGATCAGCGTACCGCCAGCCACGACCCAGATGTCAACGCTTTCGTGGAACACCAAGGCTCCGACAAACGTCGCCCAGATAAGCTGCAGGAAGGTGACGGGTTGTGTGACCGCAACCGGGGCGGCCTGCAGAGCCAATGTCATGAAATAGTGCCCTGCTGTTGCAAAGCTTGCGACCAGAAACAGCACCCCAATGTCCCGCAGAGTAGGCGGCGACCAGACCGCGATTGCAAAGGGGATCAAGGCCAGCGTCACCCAGATCGACAGATGGGCCACCACGACCGAGGGCGGGATATCCCGCACCAGCAGTTTGGCCAGCAGGTAGGACCCACCCAGCGTCAGCGCTGTTCCCAGCATGGCGAGATGCCCGCTGGAAACTTCGCGAAATCCGGGGCGCAGAATGATCAACACGCCGATCAAGGCGACCAGAATGGCGGCCAATCGGCGAAAGGCCAGCTTCTCACCCAGAAATAGGGCCGCGCCCAGCGTGACATAGACCGGGGTCATGTAGTTCATGGCCGTCACCTCGGCCAAAGGAATGCGGGTCATCGCGTAGAACCACAGCATGACCGCTACCCCGTGGATGACCCCTCTTAGCCCGAATAATGAGAGATCGCGCTTGCTCAACCGCGTTGCCAGGATCGACCGCAGAGCAGGCAACAGAAACACCAACCCAAGAACGTAGCGCAAAAACGCAGCCTGAATCGGGTCCATAGTCGAGCCGAGTGATTTCACCAGCGCCGTCATCACCACAAAGGCCAGACCCGCAGCGAACATCCAGAACATTCCCACTACGGGGCGCGAAGGGGCGGAAGCTGTTGTCATGGTCCCGGTTGAACACCGAATTTACCGGTAGAACAACCCTTCACATGACAAGTAACTTCCACGCAATTCCCAGCATCACAATCCCAATCAGCGCGTCCAGCACCTGCCATGCGCGTGGGCGCGCGAAAAACGGCGACAATATCCTGGCCCCGTAGCCCAGCGTGAAGAAGAAAACAAAGCTTGAGGTCACGGCCCCAATGGCAAAGCTGAACCGGTCCTCATACTGGGCCGAAATCGAGCCGATCAGCACCACGGTATCCAGATAGACATGCGGATTCAGCCAGGTGAAGGCCAGCACGGTCAGCATCGCCGACCGCAGGCTTGTGCGTTGGCTCTCGCCCATTTCCATCGCCGCCCCGCCCTGCCAGGCTGACCGAAGGCTGCGTAATCCGTACCATGTAAGAAACGCGGCGCCGCCAAAGCGCATGACAGTCTCGAACCACGGCGCGGCCTGTGCCAGCGTGCCAAATCCTGCAATCCCGGCGGAAATCAAAATCGCGTCCGATACGGCGCAAGTCAGGCACAGGATAAACACATGCTCGCGCCGCAGACCCTGCCGTAGGATGAACGCATTCTGCGCACCAATGGCCAGAATCAGGCTGAAGCTAAGGACAAAACCAGCGATGAGGGGCGCTGACATGAAACCTCCTGTCGTTTGAAGGTTTGACTAGCGGCTTCGCCTCGGCCTATCAAATTAAAGATACTGAACAAGATTAAATCTGACTAATGTTCATCGATCCACATCACCTGGACGCGCTGGCCGCGATTCTGCGGCACGGGAGCTTTGACGCGGCGGCCTCTGAGCTGTCCGTTACGCCCTCGGCAATTTCCCAGCGGATCAAAGCGTTGGAGGATCGCATCGGCACCAGCCTGATCAATCGCGGCTCTCCCTGCACCGCCACGCCTGCCGGGCTGCGGATTGCCAAACATGCCGAGGATATCGGACTGCTGGAGTCCCAACTTGCACGCGAATTGACCTTGGAGAGCGGCCCCGGTCCGGCGCGGGTGCGCATCGCCCTTCCGGCAGATGTTCTGGCTGCGTGGTTCATCGATGTGATGACGCAGGTGCCGGACCTGTTGTTCGATCTCGTGATCGACGATCAGGAGCATTCGGCAGACTGGCTGCGCCGTGGCGAGGTCAGTGCTGCAATCACCGTCGGAGGGCAACCTGTCACCGGATGTGATTCCCATGCCCTTGGCGCGATGCGGTATCTCGCGA
This sequence comes from Ruegeria sp. AI3, assembly GCF_056541245.1. Classification (NCBI taxonomy): domain Bacteria; kingdom Pseudomonadati; phylum Pseudomonadota; class Alphaproteobacteria; order Rhodobacterales; family Roseobacteraceae; genus Ruegeria; species Ruegeria sp. AI3. Next base: position 368,418 of record NZ_JBQFYA010000003.1, on the reverse strand, counting down.
CGACCAGCCCGGAATTTACCAAGCGCTGGTTCAGCGCGGGATTGACCGCACGATCGCTGGCAAAAGCGCCCTGCCTTGTATTCAACCGCAAGGACAGCCTTCAGAGGGTCTGGATGGCGGCCCAAACCGGGCAGCGACTCTCACCGCCTTCGCATTTCGTCCCCTCATCCCATGGGTTTGTCGATGCCGCTATTGCTGGATTGGGTTGGGGCATGAACCCCGAGCCCCTGGTGCGCGACGCTTTGCAGGATGGCAGGCTTTGCGAAGTCGCGCCCGATGCGCCTTTGGACGTACCCCTCAATTGGCAGGTTGGTCGCGTTTTGGCCTCGGCTCTGACCCCCTTGACCAAAGCCGTAAAACGGGGCGCTGCAAAGGCCTTGATCCCGGATGCCGACCGCCAGATAAAGAGCAAAAATCCGGAGTAAGACCATGTTCTCACGCGATGCGCTCAGCTATGATCCGATACCCCTGCCCCATCGAAGCGAGATGAGCGATGCCGAGATGCAGCAGGCCGCTCAGGCATTCTACGACAAGATGCGCCAGCGCCATACCATCCGAGATTTCATCGACCGCCCCGTTGATCGCCAAGTGATTGAGGCCTGCTTGCGGACCGCAGGCACCGCGCCATCCGGGGCCAACCACCAGCCATGGCATTTTGCGGCCATCGCTGACCCGGCTTTGAAACAACGCATCCGTGAAGAGGCCGAGGAAGAAGAACGTCGTTTTTATGCTGGCGGCGCAGGGGATGAGTGGATTAAAGCGCTAGAACCCATCGGGACCAACGCTGTCAAAGAACACCTGACCATTGCCCCTTGGCTGATCGTGGTTTTCGCCCAGCGCTGGGGTGAGTTCGAGGATGGAACGCGGTACAAAAACTACTACGTCCCCGAAAGCGTCAACATCGCAACGGGCTTTCTGTTGGCTGCCCTGCATCACGCCGGGCTTTCTTCACTGACGCACACGCCGAACCCGATGAAATTCCTGAATGACGCGCTGGGGCGCCCAGCATCGGAAAAGCCCAAAATGATCATCGCTGTTGGCCACCCATCAGAGGCCGCGACTGTCCCCTCCGTTGCCAAGATGAAGAAACCTCTGGACGAGATTTCGTCGTTCTTCTGATTGGGCCTCTGGTGGCTTCAGCCGCCCTGCAAATCAGGTGTCGCTGGCTTGGGCAAGACGACCATGTAACAGGCAGCGGTTGCGACCAGACTGCACAGAACAATGAACGCAACCGCCAGCGAAACCTCATGCATATGCGCGACCGCTGCCAAAGCGGCTGACATGGCAACAGCGGTCAGGCGTGCGATGCTTTTGATCGCGGCAGAGGCCTGAACCCGCTGCTCTTTCGGGGCGACGTCAAGAAAGTAGAGCTTGCGCGCGCTGCTGATCCCCGTGACGGCAACCGTTGCGATGAACAGGGCAATCGCATGCAGGTGAACTTCGTGGTCGATGCCCAGATAGTGAAACGCCAAAAGGACGATCCCTGTAATTGCGACCATCAAAGTCCCTGCGACCATGACGGTACGGTGGGATTTCATGTTTAACAGCTGCCAAAGCGGGGCCGAGACTAGATAGCCAGACGCCGAAGACACAATCATCGCGGTCAGCCCCTTGGCCGAGCTGTGATGCGCCTCGGCCGCAATCAGGGCGAAAAACGGCACGGACAAGGACACTACGACAAGCGGCATGCGCATGACCAGGTAGCGGCGAAACCAAGCATGTTCGAACATGCTGAAGATGGACTTGATATTGGCTTTCAAAGACAGGCCCAAGTGTTTGGCTTCATTGGATTCTGAACTGTTGGTCTTGCGGATCTCAAACATCGCAAGGATCGACAGGGCAGATAGTAGAAAGAACGTGGCGGACACCGCGATGACGACCGAGTGGCGCGAAAACGGCGGATTGTCCTTGGTCAACTCATGCAACAAAAGCGCCAACCCTATGGCGCCCAGCCCACCGGCCCCCAGTTGCAAATACTGCATCATCATTCGGGATTTCGAATGCACATGATCGCCCAGTAGATCGGTTAGCATGAGGTTCTGCACCTCATCGATAAGCCCGATCAGGAAAAAGACTGCGATGAAGGCAATGGCGATCAGCGGCACGATGCCTGTGGCGGCTACCCCCATGGCGACCAAAAGGCAGGTTCCAATTGCGATTTCGGTCATCGCAATCCCGCGTTTCTTCTCGGGCCGCGCGGCAATCGAACGGGCCAGAAAGAAATCCGCGATCATGCTGCCGACCATGCGAACCGAGACCAACGCCCCGGCGATGAACATCGGCAACTCGAATGAGACCGCCAGAAACGGCAAAACCACCGACGGGCTGCCTAAGGTCCACGCGACCTGAGACAGAATGCTCTGCCCGGCCAGGACCGGGACATTGCGTTTTGCCAGATCTGACGGGTCACGCGCCATGTATCACTCTGGCATCAAAGCCAGCCTTTTTGTTTTCTCGTCCACATTTCAAAGAGTAATCGCTTGAGCCTGATCAGCCAAGCAACACTTCGGAAGCTAAAAAAACAAAAGCCCGACCAAACGGGCCGGGCTTTTCGATACCAGTTGTCGAGTGCAATCAGAGCTGCGCCATGACCTCATCGGTCGCTTCAAAGTTGGTTGTCACGCGCTGAACGTCATCGTCATCTTCCAGCGCATCGACCAGCTTCATCAGCTTCTGCATGTCTTCCAGACCCAGCTCAGTGGTCGTGGTGGGTTTCCAGACCAGCTTGGTGGATTCGGATTCGCCTAACGCCTCTTCCAGCGCATTCGATACGTCGTTCAGGTCGGTATCGGCGCACCAGATGATGTGACCATCTTCCGAACTTTCGACATCCTCGGCCCCTGCCTCGATCGCGGCTTCAAAGATAGTATCCGCGTCACCTGCATCCGCCTGATAGACCACCTCACCCTTGCGGTCGAACATGAACCCGACCGAGCCGGTTTCACCCAGATTTCCACCATTCTTGGAAAAGGTCGAACGCACGGTCGAGGCTGTCCGGTTGCGGTTATCCGTCATGGTCTCAACGATCACGGCAACACCGTTGGGGCCGTAGCCCTCGTACCGGATTTCTTCGTATTCGTCGCCTTCGCCTGCAACCGATTTCTTGATCGCGCGGTCGATGACGTCCTTGGGGACCGAGTTTGACTTGGCCTCTTTCACCGCAAGACGCAGGCGCGGGTTCTTGTCGGGATCGGGGTCGCCCATCTTGGCGGCCACGGTGATCTCTTTCGACAGTTTGGAAAACAGTTTGGACCGCGCGGCGTCCTGACGTCCCTTGCGGTGCTGGATATTGGCCCATTTGGAGTGGCCTGCCATGGTGCGTCCTCGTCATCATGTTAGCGTATTCGGCGCTCATATAGACGTTTGCAGGGCAAAGGATCAAGAGAGCGGCTTGCGGGACGCCCATCTGAGGGTAAGGTGGCCGCATGACGACCGATCAAATCATTCTGTTTGCGCTTTTCATTACAGTCTTTGGAATGCTCCTTTGGGGCCGTTTCCGGTATGACCTTGTGGCCTTCACCGCCCTGATGATCGGGGTGACTCTGGGTGTTGTGCCAGTCGACAACGCCTTTGCTGGTTTCGGACATCCCGCAACGATCATCGTCGCCTTGGTGCTGGTGGTCTCGGCCGGGCTTGTCCGATCCGGGGCCGTGTTCCTGATCACGCGCACCCTCGTGGATGCCTCGCGCGGGCTTGGCGCCCATATCGCACTGATGGGTGGGATCGGCGCAGTTCTGTCAGCCTTCATGAACAACGTGGCCGCGCTGGCCCTTCTGATGCCGGTAGACATACAAACCGCGCGCAAAGCGGGGCGCGCGGTGGGACTGACGCTCATGCCGCTCAGCTTTGCGACGATCCTGGGTGGCATGGCGACCCTGATCGGGACACCGCCAAACATCATCATCGCCTCGATCCGGGCCGAGACCTTGGGCGAGCCGTTCAAGATGTTCGACTTCGCGCCCGTTGGCGGGATTGCGGCCATCGCCGGATTGGCTTTTGTATCCCTCATCGGCTGGCGGCTGATCCCGAACCGAGGCGCGCAGGAAGAAGCAACCGAAGCGCTGGCCGAATACATCGCCGAACTCACCCTACCCCCCGAGTCGCCTCATATCGGCAAGCGTGTTAGCGAGCTGTACGAGGATGCCGAAAAGTCCGACGTAGCGATCATCGGCCTGATCCGAGACGGCAAACGGCGCTATGGTCGGTCCGCCCACGCCACGCTGAAAGAAGGCGACGCGCTGGTGCTGGAGGCGCGACCCGAAGCGCTGGATGAGTTCCGCGCGGCGCTTAAGCTGGATTTCTCGGACACCCGTCGGCAAGAGATGCTGACCGCAGAAGGCGACGGGCTTGAGGTGATCGAAGTTGTCGCCACGGAAAGCGCGCGCATCACCGGTCGAACCGCGCAAGGGTTGGGTCTGGCGTGGCGGCAAAGTACGGTTCTGATGGGCATCTCGCGCCAGGGTCGCCGCATCACTGAACAGGTCCGCAAGACCGAGGTCGAGGCCGGCGACATCTTGCTTCTGCTCTGCCCCCGCGACAGGGGTGCCGACGTGACAGAATGGCTGGGCTGTCTGCCACTGGCGCAGCGGGGGCTGAACGTGACGGCGAACGAAAAGGCGTGGCTCGCCATCGGCCTCTTCGCCGCTGCGGTTCTGGCGGCCAGCATCGGGTTGATCTACCTGCCCATCGCGCTGGGTTTTGTTGTCGTGGCCTACGTTCTGACCAAAATCATGCCGATCAGTGACATCTATAATCACATCGAATGGCCTGTTGTGGTGCTGCTCGGCTCGATGATCCCTTTGGGCAGCGCGCTGGAGACCTCAGGCGGCACCGAATTGATCGCCAATGCCCTGATCCAGCTGACAAATGGCCTGCCCGCCTGGGCCATCCTCACCGTTCTGATGGTTGTGACGATGACGCTGTCGGACGTACTGAACAACACGGCCACGGCCATTGTCGCCGCCCCCGTGGGCATCCAGATGGCCCGCACGCTCGAGGTCTCTCCCGATCCGTTCCTGATGACGGTGGCCGTTGCCGCCTCGGCCGCGTTCCTCACGCCGATCGGGCACAAGAACAACACGCTGGTTCTGGGGCCTGGAGGCTATCGGTTCGGTGACTATTGGCGCATGGGTCTGCCGCTTGAGATCCTGATCATCGCTGTTTCGATCCCCGCGATCCTTGTCTTCTGGCCGCTTTGACAGGTAAAGCCCCACTATGAAACGCTTTCTGATCCTACAATTGCGCCCCGAAGCTGATGCATCGGATGCCGAATATGCCTCGATCCTCGACAAAACCGGCCTGACGCTCGAGCAAACCCACCGCATCCGGCTGGATTGCGAAGACCTGCCCAAAGGCTTGAATGTCACCGACTACGCGGGTGTCATCGTCGGCGGAGGTCCGGGTTGCGTCAGCGACGATCCAGCAACGAAATCCGAGTTGGACACAAAGATCGAAAACGCGGTCATGGGGCTGATGCCTCAAATCACGGCACAGGATCACCCCTTTATGGGCTGCTGCTATGGGTTAGGCGTTCTGGCCGCGCATTTGGGTGGCGACGTCAGCAAAACCCGTTTCGGCGAACCGGTCGGCCCCTCGGCATGCCATCTGACTGCGGACGGTACCGCTGATCCCTTGACTGCGGGCCTTGCGCCCATGTTCGACGCGTTTGTGGGCCACAAAGAGGCCGTCCAGACCCTGCCGGATGGATGCGTGCATCTCGTCGCCTCAGACCCCTGCCCGTTTCAGATGATCCGCTGGGGGCAGAACGTCTATGCGACTCAGTTCCATCCGGAAGCTGACGCCAAAGACTTTGAGCAGCGCATCAACATCTATAAGCACCACGGCTATTTCCCTCCTGAGGACGCCCAGCGCCTGATCGATATCTGCAACGCCGCCGACGTCACACAGCCGGGCGAAATCCTGCGCCGGTTTGTAGAACGTTATAGATGACCTAACGACGCGGTTGCCTGACGGTTTCCCCCTCGCTTAGTCTGCATTCAAACGACTTTGGGAGGAGTTGTTCTTGGATTTTCTAATCAATGTCGGCCTGCCTGTTTCGCTGGCCATCATCATGCTGTCTTTGGGCATCGGGCTTGAGATCGCCGATTTCCGACGTGTCCTCACCCGTAAATACCCGTTTGCAATCGGAGCGCTGTGTCAGGTCGTGCTGCTGCCAATCGCGGCGTTTGCAACCGTAAAACTCCTTGGCCTGCCGCCAGAGATTGCCGTCGGTTTCATGCTGCTCAGTTTTTGTCCGGGTGGTGTAACCAGCAACATCCTGACGAAATTTGCCAAGGGCGATGTGGCGCTTTCGGTCAGCCTTACCGCGGTGATCAGTATACTGTCGATCCTGACTGTGCCGATCCTAGCCGCCTGGACCATCGCGCATTTCATGGGCGAGGACGCGCCCGAAGTGTCGATCACTGGGCTGGCGGTTGCCATGTTCCTGATCACGACCCTGCCCGTCGCCATCGGCATCACGGTCCGCAGGTTTGCAACGGGGTTTGCAAACCGTATCGAGGGCGGGTTGTCCAAACTGGCTGGCGCTCTGTTCCTGCTGATCGTCATCGCCGCCGTGGCCGGAAACTGGCAGCTCTTTATTGAGAACCTTGGCATCATGGGCACCGGGTTGGTGTCTTTGAATATCGCCCTGCTTCTGATCGGTTTGGGCGTCTCACGCGCGGCGAACCTGTCCTGGGCCGAGTGTAAAAGCATCTCGATTGACACCGGCATCCAGAACTCGACCCTCGGGTTGACCTTGGCGGCATTGATCACGGGAACCGAGACCGGGTTCAGCACTCTGGCTTTGCCCTCGGCGGTTTATGGCGTCACTATGTATGTCGTTGTGTTCCCCTTCCTCCTTTGGTTTCGCAAACGCTGAAAGGATCTGACATGGCCAATAACACGGCAGATGCCATCGTTGTCGGAGGCGGATTGGCCGGGCTGGCGGCTGCGGCTGAGCTGGGCGACCGGGGCAAGACGGTGATCGTTGTGGATCAGGAACCCGAGAGCTTCCTGGGCGGACAAGCGTTCTGGAGCCTCGGCGGCCTGTTCATGGTCGACACGCCCGAGCAGCGCAGGATGGGCATCAAAGACAGCCACGACCTGGCCCTGCGGGATTGGATGGGCAGCGCGCAATTTGATCGCGACGACGATCTGTGGCCCCGGAAATGGGCCGAAGCCTATGTTGAATTCGCCGCAGGGGAAATGCGCCCTTGGCTGCACGATATGGGTCTGCGCTGGTTTCCGGTGGTTGGTTGGGCCGAGCGTGGAGGCTCCTACGCGGACGGGCATGGCAACTCGGTGCCGCGGTTTCACATCACTTGGGGCACCGGCCCCGGCGTGTTGGAGCATTTCATCCGCCGCGTGAAAGAACATGTCAGCGCCGGGCTGATCCAGCTGAAGTTTCGCCATCAGGTCAGCCACATCATCATGCAGAACAGCTGTGCCAAAGGTGTCTCGGGCGAAGTTCTGGCCGAGGATACAGCCCAGCGCGGCGCCAAAACCAACCGCGAAGAGCTGGGCGAGTTCGAATATTACGCTCCTTCGGTCATCGTCACCTCGGGCGGGATCGGCGGGAATTTTGAGATGGTTCGAAAGAACTGGCCCCGCGACCGTCTGGGCGAGCCTCCGCAAGACATGGTTGCAGGCGTCCCGTTTCACGTGGACGGACGTATGATCCCGATCAGCGAAAAGGCGGGCGGACATGTGATCAATGGAGACCGCATGTGGCACTACACCGAAGGCGTGCGAAACTGGGATCCGATCTGGCCCTCGCACGGTATTCGCATTTTGCCCGGTCCAAGCTCGATGTGGTTCGATGCCAAGGGTCATCGGCTGCAACCGCCCTGCCTGCCGGGGTTCGACACGCTGGGGACGCTACGCGAAATTCTGAAAACAGGACACGAGTATAGCTGGTTCGTTCTGACCCAGAAGATCATCAAAAAGGAATTCGCTCTGTCGGGGTCAGAACAGAACCCCGATTTCACCTCGGGCAGTTGGAAGGAGGTGATCCGCCAGCGCATTCTGTCGGGCAGCAAAGCCACAGCCCCTGTTGAGGCATTCAAGGAAAAGGGCGAGGATTTCGTCGTCGCGAACACTCTGACCGAGTTGGTCAGTGGGATGAACCAGTTGGGCGGAGGTCTGATTGATGAGGCCCATCTGAGGGCGCAGATTGAGGCGCGGGATTCCCAAGTCGACAATCCGTTCTCGAAAGACGCTCAGATGATGGCGATTCTGGCGGCACGCAACTACCGCGGTGACAAGCTGATCCGGACGGCCAAACCGCACAAGTTCCTCGATCCCTCAAACGGCCCGTTGATTGCGGTCAAGCTGCACGTGTTGACCCGCAAGACGCTTGGCGGGCTGCAGACCAATCTGGACAGTCAGATGATCGGAGAGGACGGGCAAGTGGTGCCCGGCCTGTTTGCTGCCGGCGAGGTCGCCGGTTTCGGCGGTGGAGGCTATCATGGCTACAACGCGCTTGAAGGCACCTTCCTTGGCGGCTGCATCTTCTCAGGCCGCAACGCAGGGCGATCCCGCGCTGTGGCCTGACGCGTCACTGCTTGCGAACCAGTTTGATGACGGGTTCGCCCGCCTCATCCAAAAGGGCCAACGCGTTGCCCTGTATGGCGAAGGTGGTGACGCTCTGCATTGTTTTAAGGAAGGCGCGTTCGATCTCGTCCAAAGGTGGCGGGCAAGCCATGAGGGTGGCCGCCATATTGTCGGGAAACTCGATCCGGTTGCCTGATATCTCGGCCTGACCGGTGAACCGATTGCATCCGCCAGTGCCCGAGAACGCGCCGCCTTGGCCAAAGATCAGCTCCGGCCGTCTCTCCGTTTCGATGGGCTCACCGTTTAGCGATGCGGCGATCCAGTCCGAATTCTCCAGCATTGTCGCCCCCTGTGCCTGAACTTGCACGAGCATCAGATCGACGGAATTGCCCGCCTCATCTGAAATTACCGGATAGGCCGTGTCCGTGGTGAACAGTAGCTTTTGCCCCTGAGTAATCGTCGCCCTCACAGAATAGCGGTGCCCGTCCTTGATCAGAGAGTCGTCATAGCTCAGCTGAAACGAGGCCGGAACGGCTGACAGAGCGTAGCGCTGCGCCGCCAGCGTCACGGCTGGCGCATCGGCCAGCGAGACATCCTGAAGTTCAACAAACAGGGTCGCATCGGGCGGAACGGCGATCCTTTCGCGATAGCTGGCCGAGCCTTCGACTGTTCCGGCAAAGCCGGTGCTCGCCATCATCGCGCAGGCGATCGCGGCAATTGCGGTTCCTTTTGCAGGCATGATCCAATCCTCTTGTCGCAAACATATTCATAAAGCTTTGTGTATCGGCCAAGATTTGCAAGAGGCACCGCAAAATGACGGCGGGTCAGCGCCGATCCTACAGCGGCCAGAACAGCGGAATGAGAAGTGATGCCAGCAGCCCAACGGTCAGGTTCAGCGGAATGCCGACCTTCATGAAATCCGTGAACCGATAGCCGCCGGGACCATAGACCATCATGTTTGTCTGATACCCGATCGGCGTCGCGAAAGAGGCCGAAGCCGCGACCATGACGGCAACCACAAGGGGACGCGGGTCCATCCCAACGGCTTGCGCCAGACCGATCGCAATCGGCGTTACAACCACGGCGACCGCGTTGTTTGAGACCAGCTCGGTCAGAACCGAGGTCAGCAGATACACCGCCCAGATGATCAGGAACGGTGGCAAAACACTCAGCGACGGTGCAATCGCTTCGACAATCAGGGACACGGCGCCCGACGCGTCCAAGGCGGCCCCGATGGCCAGCATGGCAAAGATCAGCGCCAGCAGGCGACCCTCGACAAACGAAAACGCCTCATCCGCGTCGATGCAGCGCGTCAGAAGGACTGCAGCGACGGATAGGATGGACAGCAGCAGGATCGGCGCAACGCCCAGCGCCGCAAGAACGACGATTCCGACCAGTGATCCAATCGCAATCGGCGCATGGCTTCGGCGGAAGGCCCGCGCCGAGGGTTGGGTGACATCGACCATGTCCATATCGGCGGCCAGCTTCTGAATGTCAGCCGGAGACCCTTCGAGCAGCAGAGTATCCCCCACCCGCACGACAAGTTCGTCCAACTGCAAACCGATATTCTGGTTCCGCCGATGCACGGCCAGCACATACACACCGTAACGCCGCCGCAGACGCATCGTACCCAGCGCCCGCCCCACCATACGACAGCCCGGAGTGATCAGAACCTCGACCGTTTTGGTCTCAACAGCCGAAAGTTGATCAACCCGTTTGAGCTCCTTGTTGCTCTGCAGGCTCAAAAGCTCGGTCATTTCCGTGCGCAGAACCACCCGGTCGCCGACATTCAGCGTCACCCCTTTGAGGTTGCGCCGCAACGAGTCGTCGCCGCGCAGCACGTCGATCAGGCGCACACCCGGGCGCTTGAACAGCTGTACGCCGGTGACCTCGCGCCCGATCAAGTTACTTTCTGGGGGAATGACGGCCTCGGTGAAGAATTTCATCTTGGACCGGTCGCTCAGCATTGAGGCCATGCTGTCCCGCTCCGGCAAAAGGCGCGGCGCGATGAAGCGCAAATAGACCATGCCATAGATCACCAGCACGATACCCAGCGGCGTGACTTCGAAAATTGTGAACGCTTGCAAACCCTGCGCCCGGGCCACACCGTCCACCAGCAGGTTGGTCGAGGTCCCGATCAGGGTCAGCGTACCGCCCAGAATAGCAGCATAGCTGAGCGGGATCAGCAGCTTCGACGCAGGCACGTTCAGCGTGCGGGCGATCTGAACAAAAACCGGGATCATTACGACGACCACCGGCGTGTTCGATACCACCGCGGACGCCACTACCACGAACGCCATGAGCAAGGCTATCGCTATGCGCGGGTTTACTTGCGCCTGCTTCTGGGCCGTTGAGGTGAATGCATCCAGCGCTCCGGTCCGCACCAAGGCCCCCATGATGATGAACATCGCGGCAATCGTCCAAGGCGCGGGGTTCGACAGCACAGCCAGCGCGCTTTGATACGGCAGAATACCCGTCACCAGCATCAAGGCGACGCCACCAATGGCCACGACCTCGGTCGGGTAGACCTCGCGCAGGAACATCACGAACATACCTGCGACCACCAAAAGCGCCAGTATCGCGCTACCCGTGTCTGTCAGTGAGAGGAATTGCATTCGTGGTTTTCAGTCCGAACCCTAGGCCCAAGCGCCTTACACCCAGTTTCCCGCATTGCGATGATCAGGGCAAGCATTTACGGCCCGGCCTGCTCCAGCCGACCGCCCACGCGGACCATGCGCACTGATTTTGCGCTGCCATCCTGATCATTGGTCTCGACGAACACTCCGCTGAGGGTTGCCTCACCATTGGCCGGAGAAAAGCGCGCCTTGGGCATACCAGTGATGAAACGGCGCATCGGCTCGACCTTGTCCATACCGATGACTGAGTCATAGTCACCGCACATCCCCGCATCCGTCAGATAAGCGGTGCCGCCGGGCAGAATCTGCGAATCCGCCGTAGGAACGTGCGTATGCGTGCCCACAACAAGGCTCGCACGCTTGTCACAATAGTGGCCCATCGCCATTTTCTCGGATGTCGCCTCGCAATGCATATCCACGATGATGGCGTTGGCCTGCCCGCCGCGCGGGTGGGACTTCAGGATCGGCTCGACCGCCGAGAACGGATCATCAAAGGGCCGCTTCATGAAAACCTGGCCCAGAACCTGAACCACCAGAACCTTACGCCCTCCAGGTGCGTTGAACAGGCGATGACCCCGCCCCGGCGCGCCTTTGGCAAAGTTCACCGGGCGCAAGATTCGCGACTCTTTCTCGATGTGTTGCAGCATGTCTTTCTGGTCGAAGGCATGATCGCCCAGCGTCACGCAATCCGCGCCCGCATCAAGCAGCAGTTTGGCATGATCCCCGGACAGCCCCATCCCGTTCGAGGCGTTTTCGCCATTGACCACAACAAAATCCAAACGCCATTCGTCGCGCAGACGCGGCAGATGCTGTTGGATGGCCGTGCGTCCCGCGCGGCCCATGACGTCACCCAGAAAAAGTATCCTCATCCCATTGGTCGTAAGTCTGGTCAACGCGAAGCACAAGTGGTTATGCTGCCGTAATAAACCGTCAAAGCCCTTTAGATCGGAGAAACTTGATGTCGCGTATCCTATTGTCTGCCCTTGGCCTCACTGCGCTAGCCGCTTGTGACCAGGCGGGAACGAGCGATTCCAACACCCAGATTGCCAACCCTGCGGCCACGTTCTGCGTGGAAAGCGGTGGCAAATATGAAATCCGCGACGGTGCCGACGGGCAAACCGGCGTTTGCATATTGGCCAGCGGCCGCGAGGTAGACGCTTGGGAATACTTCCGCGAAAACCACTCGATCTAACGAGGCAGCCTTAGAACGTCAGAATCCGGCTTTCCGTGATTACCATATCCAGCGACTGATCGGTGGGCTCCAACGGCAGTCCTTCGGCCTCTTGCGCATCGAAGGCAAAGCCGATCGCCAGGGTTGGGCGTTTGGCGCGCAGCCCTTCCAACGTGCGGTCGTAGAACCCGCCGCCATAGCCCAGACGGCCACCCTTGGCGTCAAAAGCCACCAGAGGAACAATCAGGATTTCGGGGTCGAAGTAATCGTCGACCTCGGGTACTTTTGCCCCGAAAGGCCCATCCTTCAAAGCGCCCTCAGGCGTCCAACGCGAGAATTTCAGCGGCTGCCCCGCGGCCTGAATCACCGGCACACCAACGGGACCGTAGGCTGTGGCCTCAGCCATTGCAGGCAGCGGGTCGATCTCTGTCCGGATTGGCATGTAGCCCGACATGGGCACGCCTCGGTGGCCTGCCAGTATCTCGGACAAACGGCCCGCAGCGCCCGGCAAAGAGGCATCAAACGCCGCTTTGCGACGGGCAAACGCAGCTTTGCGTGCCATCGCCTTGATTTCAGTCAGATCGGTCACAGAAGCACCACGCTGGCAAGTCCCAAGAAGATGAAGAAGCCCATGACATCCGTTGTGGTTGTCACAAACGTCCCCGATGCCAGCGCTGGGTCAATGCCCATTCGGTCCAGCAAGACCGGTACTACCGTACCTGCAAAGCCCGCGATGATCATGTTCACGACCAAAGCAGACCCGATCACGACCCCAAGCAGCGGCGAATCGAACCAAAGCATCCCAACCGTGCCCAGAACGATTGCAAAACACAGGCCGTTCAGCATGCCGACCAACAGCTCTCGTCGGATCACGCGCATGACGTTCGAGGCGGTCAGGTCGCGCGTGGCCAATGCCCGCACTGCAACCGTCAGCGATTGTGTCCCCGCATTGCCCCCCATCGAGGCGACAATCGGCATCAGGATCGCCAGCGCCACCAGCTGATCAATCGCAGCCTCGAATTGTGAAATCACCAGAGAGGCGCAGATCGCCGTACACAGATTCACGGCAAGCCACGGCAAACGCCGACGGCTGGTCGCTGCGACACTGTCCGAGATCGAGCTTTCGTCGCTAACCCCCGCCAGGCGCAGAATGTCTTCCTCATGTTCTTCATCAAGCACCACCATGGCGTCATCGATGGTGATGACACCAACTAGGCGGCCATCCGCGTCGACCACGGGGGCCGAGATCAGGTGGTACTGGTTGAAAGCATAGGCCACATCCTCTTCGTCCTGATCGACGGGGATGATGTGGAATTCCTCTTCCGCCAGGTCTTTCAGCGGCACCTCGCGCCGCGCGGCCATCAGCTTGCCCAAGGTGATCTGCGCGACAGGCTTCAGGCGCGGATCAACCAGCACAACATGATAGAATTGTTCCGGCAGGTCATCATTGGCGCGCATGAAATCAATGGCCTGCCCCACCGTCCAATGCTCGGGCGCCATGACAACTTCGCGCTGCATCAATCGACCGGCCGAGTTTTCAGGATACGAGAGCGCCTGTTCTGCCGCGACCCGCTCGGAATCCTCGAGCGCGTCCAAGATCGTCTCCTGTTGCGGCTCTTCCAGATCCTCCAGCAGGTCAACGACATCGTCGCTTTCCATGTCCCGCACGGCTTCGGCCAGAACGTCGGGATTCAGAACGCTGATAACCTCTTCCCGGACAGCCTCATCCAGTTCCGACAGGATGTCGCCGTCGAATTCTTTGTCATAGAGACGGATCAGGCGGGCGCGGTCATAGGGATTGATCTGCTCAAGAAGGTCGGCGATGTCGGCGGCGTGCAACGGCTCCAACAACGCGACCAGCTTGTCGCGATCATCCACGTCCACGGCAAACAGGATCGCCGCAACGGTACGGCGGTCCAGCGCGTATACGTCTTCGTCGGCAGAGTCTGTTACGGGATCATCAATGCTTGTGGTCATGTGCTGCTCCCGTTCTTAGTCATGCCATTGGCCCCTAATTAGAAGAAGCAGCTACCGGAAAACAATGACAATGCGCCGATTTACCCTCATCTTTCGCACGCATATGCTGATGAACGGGCTCAAACAGCTAAGGAACAAGGCGAATGGCGCAAAAGACGCTTTTAAAAGGGCGCGTTCTGAGTTTTGACGGCTCCCCTTTTGAGGGAGAGCCAACGGATTGCTCCAAACTCGACGAAGCGGTCGTGATCGAGGATGGGCGCGTTCAGGCCGTTGGTGCGCTGGATCGCTTGCGTGCCGCGCATCCGGATGCCGAGGTTACGGACTACGGCTCTCACCTGATCATGGCCGGGTTCGTCGACCCGCATGTGCATTTCCCTCAGACCGCCATGATCGCGAGCTGGGGCAAGCGGCTGATCGACTGGCTGAACACCTATACCTTCCCCGAAGAGATGAAGTTCGGCGATATCGACTACGCCACCGAGATCGCCAACCGGTACCTCGACCTAACCACCGCACATGGAACGACGACCATGTGCAGTTTCTGCACGATCCATCCCGAAAGCGTCGATGCCTTTTTCTCGGTCGCCCAACAGCGCGGTCAGCGGGTTGTCGCAGGCAAGACCTGCATGGACCGCAACGCGCCGGAAGGGCTGCGGGATACGGCGCAATTGGCCTATGATCAGTCTCAAGCCCTGTTGGAGAAATGGCACGGCGTGGATCGTCTGTCTTATGCGATCACGCCACGGTTCTCGCCCACCTCTACGCCCGAACAGCTTGAGGCTTTGGGCGCGCTTTGGGCAGAGCATCCGCATTGCCTGATGCAAACCCATCTGAGCGAGCAAACCGATGAGATC
Source organism: Ruegeria sp. AI3 (assembly GCF_056541245.1). Taxonomy (NCBI): domain Bacteria; kingdom Pseudomonadati; phylum Pseudomonadota; class Alphaproteobacteria; order Rhodobacterales; family Roseobacteraceae; genus Ruegeria; species Ruegeria sp. AI3. The sequence goes on along the minus strand of NZ_JBQFYA010000003.1, from coordinate 353,227 downwards.
GAATGGGTCCGGTCCCTGTTCCCGGACGCGCGCGACTATCTGGACACCTATGAGAAGTTCGGCCTGCTGGGACAGAACGGCCTCTATGGTCACGTCATTCATCTGGAGGATCGTGAGCGGGATCGGCTACGCGAGGTGGACGCTGGTTTGGTGCATTGCCCGACCTCGAACACTTTCATTGGATCGGGCCTGTTCGACATGAACGGGCTGATCAGGGACGGCCACCGCGTTGGCCTGGCCACTGATACCGGTGGCGGGTCCAGCTTTTCGATGCTGCGCACCATGGCCGCTGCTTATGAGATCGGCCAGCTGCGCGGTCGCCCTTTGCACCCGGCGCAATTGCTTTGGCTGGGTACAGTCGGGTCGGCTCGAACGCTGCGAATGGATGACTGCATTGGGAATGTCGCCCCGGGGATGGAGGCCGATCTGGTGGTGATCGACCTAGCCTCGACCCCAGCCATCGCCCAGCGCGAGGCCCATGCCGATGAACTGTGGGAGGCCGTGTTCCCCACCATCATGATAGGCGACGACCGCGCTATTGCTGATGTCTGGATCGGAGGGGCGCAGGTCGCCCGTTGAATGCGCCTTCGGCACATGCCTCCGGCGGGGATATTTTTAGCCAGATGAAGGGCGGATTCCGCTATTGGGCAAGTGCGCGGGCCAGACGGTTTTGGGTTTCGATGGTGCGCGGCAGGTCAATCGTCGTGATCTGACCGTAGCGCACGATCTGGCGGCCTTCAACGAACAGATGTTTGACCTGCATTGGACCCGCCAGAAGCAATGCCGCCGGGTCCCAGCTGCCCGCGCTTTCGAGGCTTGTGCGGGTATCCCAGACGGCAATATCGGCCCGTTTACCCGGCATCAGTCGGCCGCAATCGGACCGGCCTAGCACGTCGGCTCCACCCCGTGTTGCGATCTCAAGCGCTTCGCGGGCAGACATTGCGTCTGCGCCATTCACCACGCGTTGCAGCAACATAGCTTGCCGCGCCTCGAGCATCAGGTTGCCGTTGTCATTGCTAGCCGACCCGTCCGCGCCCAGCCCCACCTTCACGCCCTGATCTCTCATGGTTCTTACTGGCGCTATGCCAGACCCGAGGCGACAGTTCGAGCAGGGGCAATGGGCCACGCCCGTTCCTGTTCTTGCGAACAGGTCGATCTCGACCCCATCCAGTTTGACGCAATGGGCATGCCAGACATCTGCGCCGGTCCAGCCCAGCTCCTCGGCATATTGGCCCGGGCGGCAGCCGAATTGGGTTTCGGAATAGGCGATATCTTCATCATTCTCGGCCAGATGGGTATGCAGCATCACCCCCTTGTCGCGCGCCAGCAGTGCGGTATCCCGCATCAGGTCGCGGCTGACGGAAAAGGGCGAACAAGGAGCCAGACCCACCCGGCACATCGACCCCTCGGAAGGATCATGGAAGGCATCCACCACGCGGATCATGTCGTTGAGAATGTCCTGTTCTCGCTCGACAAGACTGTCGGGTGGTAGGCCTCCGCCACTTTCGCCGATACTCATCGCGCCTCGCGTGGGATGAAAGCGCATCCCTAATTCCGAGGCGGCGGCAATCGTGTCTTCAAGCCGCGCTCCGTTCGGGTAAAGGTACAAGTGGTCAGAACTGAGAGTGCAGCCCGACAAGGCCAGTTCGGCCAGCCCGATCTGCGCCGAAGTGAACATCTCGTCCGGTCCGAACCGCGCCCAGATCGGGTAGAGCGTCTGCAGCCAGCCGAACAGCAAAGCGTCCTGCCCGCCCGGAACCGCGCGAGTCAGCGTTTGGTAGAGGTGATGATGCGTATTCACTAGCCCGGGTGTGATGACGCAGCCCGAGGCATCGTGGACCTCTCCGTTTGTCGTCAGACCCTGGCCGATTTCGGCGATCTGGCCGCCCCGGATCAGGATATCCGCGCCGTGCAGTTCATGGCGATCATCATCCATTGTCAGGATGGTGTCGGCATTTTTGATCAGTATTTCGGGCATTTCACGCTCCTGCTTCTGCCCGTTTCAAGCAAGGAGTGCATCAGCCAGCGGAAAACGGGCGCAAGAACCGACTCAGTCCAGTTTACTAACACGCGACCATTGCGGCAATGACATTCAATAGCTACGCAGGATTTCCAACGCCGCGGCGTGAATTTCAGCGTTGGCGGCTGCCAATGCCCTTCCGCCATTGTGGGCCGGGCCACCCTGCCAATCGGTGACGATACCGCCTGCGGCTTCAATCACTGCAATCGGCGCCTGAATGTCATAGGCGTTCAACCCGGCTTCGATCACCAGATCTGCCTGACCGGCAGAAAGCAGAGCATAGGCATAGCAGTCCATGCCATAGCGAGTCAGCTGAACTTGCTCAGCTACGGCTTGAAAACCCTCACGATCCTCTGACGTGCCAACCTCGGGGAAGGTCGTGAACAGTGTCGCCTGCTCCAACACCTTTGTGCCACGCGTTTTCAACGCAGTTGTGCCCAAAGGCCCAGTCAGTTGAGCTATGTCTGATCCGCCCACAAAACGCTCACCGATATAAGGCTGATCCACAATGCCCATGATCGGACCATCTTTAGTGGACAGAGCGATCAGCACGCCCCAGGTCGGTGTACCGCTGACGAACCCTCGAGTGCCGTCGATCGGATCAAGCACCCAGGTTCGGCCCGAAGTGCCCTCAACCTGCCCGAATTCTTCACCAAGAATGCCATCTTCTGGCCGACGCTGTGCCAGAACCGCCCGCATGGCTTGTTCCGCCGCGCGATCAGCCACAGTGACGGGGTCATACCCGCCAGCCAGCTTGTTATCGGTTTCCAGATTGGTCTGTCTGAAATACGGAAGAATGGCTGCGCGCGCGGCGTCAGCCATTTCTTCGGCAACTTCAAGGTCGGTCAGGTCGGTCTGGCTCATGCAGCACAGGTGCTGCGAACACAGGCCGGTGTCAAGCCGTGGTGATCAGGCAACGTCGCTAAGAACACGTGCCAGTTCAAACAGACGGCGACGCTGGTTTTCCGGAATCGCGTAGTAAGAGCGCACCAGATCCAAGGCTTCCTTGTCACCCATCAGGTCAGCAGGAAGCGCGCTCTTGTCGGATTTCTCTTTTTGGCCTTCTTCAAGACCTTCAAAGAAAAAGCTGACCGGTACGTCCAGCGCATCGGCAATGTCCCACAGACGGGAGGCACTGATTCGGTTCGCCCCGGTTTCGTATTTCTGGATTTGCTGAAACTTGATACCAACTTGCTGCGCCAACTGCTGTTGGGTCATGCCAATCAGCCAGCGGCGATGTCGGACACGCTTGCCCACATGGACATCGACGTGATGAGTCATTGGTATTCTCCTCTACTACACACACATCTGTTGCGGGACTTCGCGCAGTTCACATAAACAGAAGTTAGAGAAGTCCCCATAAGCATCCCCCAACCAGACATGTGCGATCCCCCGATACAGCACTGCCGTACAATATTGCCGCTTTTGACTTTTTTTTCAAGTTGGTTGAATTGGAATCTATGTACATTGGTTTATGGTTGTGTATCTCTGGGATTTTGGCGGCGCGGCCTGACCAAACTGCCTTCGTTAGCGCGCTCAATCAGCTGAACGCATTGACAATTTCGCTCTTACTGCGGCCTATTCCCTGAAAACCGAGATGGACCATCATGCTTGCATATCGCATTGAATCCAAAGGCGCCGACGCGCGAATTGTCGAAGTACCCACGCCGACACCTGCCGAGGGACAGGTCAGAATCGCCATCAAAGCATGCGGCCTGAATTTCGCTGATTTGCTGATGCAGAAGGGCACGTATCAGGATACGCCTAACCCTCCGTTCACTTTAGGCATGGAAATCGCCGGCGTTGTCGAAGAATTGGGGCCAGAAGTCTCAGGTTTGAAGGTTGGAGACCGTGTCGCCGTGTACTCGGGCCAGGACGGGTTGGCTGAGTACGGCGTGTTCGACGCGGATCGGGCCATCCCCATGCCGGATGAGACCAGTTTTGAAGAGGCTGCCGCCATTCAGATCGCCTATGGGACCAGTCACCTTGCCCTGGACCATCGCGCCCAGTTGCAGCCGGGTGAAACCCTGCTTGTGACCGGAGCAGCCGGTGGCGTCGGGCTAACCGCAGTGGAGATCGGCAAACTGATGGGGGCAACCGTCATCGCCCAGGCGCGCGACGCTGAAAAGCTGGCAGTTGCACAGGCTGCCGGGGCAGATCACTTGATCGACGCCTCTGAAGACCTGCGCGCCCGCGTCAAAGAATTGGGAGGCGCCGATGTAGTCTATGACGCGATTGGCGGCGACGTGTTCAAAGCCGCCTTCCGCGCCACCAACCCCGAAGGTCGTCTGCTGCCAATCGGCTTTGCTGGTGGCGAAGTCCCTCAAATCCCGGCCAACCACCTGTTGGTCAAGAACCTGACGGTAATCGGCTTCTATATCGGCGGCTACCTCAGGTTCCGCCCCGATATCGTGCGCAACAGTTTTCAGACGTTGTTCCAGTGGCATGCCGAAGGGAAGATCACGCCTCATATCCGCCACACCCTGCCGTTGAACGAAGTCGAACACGGCCTCCGCCTGTTGAAAGAGCGCAAATCCACCGGCAAGATCGTTATTACGCCCTAGCCCACCACGGCCCGAAGGGGCGTGCTACCCAGCATGCGGAAATTCTGGCGCACCAGTTGCGCCAACGCCTCGATGATTGCATCGCGCCCCGGCTCTCCTCCGTAGAGGTTGATCATATGCGCGGGCAGCTCGGGCAAAACACCACCCGAGTCGATCTGTTCAAGGTGTGCAGCCTCGGTGCCATCTAGCATTGCGTGAATCGCAAGATCAGCGCTGACCGTGGCTTCGATGGTGCGGTCATTCTCGGTTTCGACGGAAAGCTCCCACGGGATACCCGCGGCATCCAGCGCCGCGATAACCTGCGGACGGAACATGCAGCGCCGCCCCAGCGCAATCGGCACCGGATTCTTGCGCCAAGCCGACCCACCCGGTGCCCCGATCCAGCGCAGCGGAAGCTCGGCAATGGTCTCAGACCCGTCTGATGAGGAAGGCTCGGTCGTCAGGATCAGGTCACATTCCCCGCGTTTGAACATATCCTTAAGCTGCAACGAATAGGACGAGATCAACTGCACGCGCACACGCGGGAAATCGGCGTTGAACCGCTGAAGAACACGCGGAATCGCCGGGTAGACAATGTCATGAGGGACACCCAGAACCACCTCGCCCTCAAAGGCCTGATCCGTGAGTTTTGAGATCACCTCATCATTTAAAGCGATCATCCGGCGGGCATAAGCCAGCAACTGCTCGCCCGAGGCGGTCAGCGCGATGGTCCGCCCGCTGCGATCCAGAAGCTCCAGATCCAAAAGCTCTTCCAGGCGTTTCAACTGCATGGAGACGGCTGATTGCGTCAGATGCAGAAACCCCGCCGCGCGTGTGACGCCACCCTGATCGGCCACGGCCACAAAGGATCGCAATGTGGTGATGTCCAGATTTCTCATGTTCACGAATCCTTATGCATCCAATCAAAAATATTCGTTTTTAAAATGTGTACCAACTCGCCATATAAATCAAGGAAGTTGATGAGACCGATTTAAACCATCTGAAAAACGAAAGGACAGACCATGAACTCGATCGCCCTGAACCGCCCTTGCCCTCAACACAAACAATCCCTGTTTGCGCGTATACGGTCCGTCCTGTCCGTACGACGTCAACGCCAACAACTGGCTCGGCTGGATGCCCGCGCCCTGAACGACATCGGCATCACCCGTGCCCAGGCCGACGCCGAGGCCCGCCGTCCCATCTGGGATGCCCCGCAGTTCTGGAAAAGCTGCCTTTAAAACTCATGTTTTTTCAGCGATAGGCGATCTGCGGCAGCAGGTCGCCGTTTTTGTTGCGTATTTTAGGCGGAAATACTGCAGAAACTCTTGAAACACAGCCTGCAGTTGCCGATATTCAGCAGGAAAGTGGCCAATACTTACGGGCCGCACGCAGATACGTTTAGGGAGACCTTTGTAAATGGCACAATTCGATACGATTCGGACGGCCGCAGGCGCACGCGCCGCCGAGATTGATGAGGGCCTTCGCGCCCATATGAACAAAGTCTACGGCACGATGTCCGTGGGCATGTTCATCACCTTCCTCGCAGCCTGGGCGATCTCGGGTCTGTCGATCACCACCGATCCGTCGGCTGCTGTCGCGCAGCTGAACGCGACCACCTACCTGACCGCGCTGGGTCATTCGATCTATGTCTCGCCGCTGAAATGGGTGATCATGTTCGCACCGTTGGCCTTTGTGTTCGGCTTCAGCGCCATGATCAACCGCATGTCGGCTGCGGCTGCACAGCTGGTGTTCTACTCGTTCGCCGCCGTGATGGGCCTGTCGATCAGCTGGATTTTCATCGCCTTCACCGGCCAGTCGATCATTCAGGTCTTCCTGATTACCTCGATCGCCTTCGCGGGTCTGTCGCTCTACGGCTATACGACCAAGAAAGACCTGTCGGGCATGGGCACCTTCCTGATCATGGGCGTTATCGGCCTGATCGTCGCGATGGTGGTCAACATCTTCCTGGCCTCGTCGGCAATGGCCTTCGCGATCTCGGTCATCGGCGTTCTGATCTTCGCCGGACTGACCGCCTATGACACGCAGCAGATCAAGAACACCTACCTGCAGATGGCACATGCCGGTGATCAGGAATGGCTGGGCAAAGCCGCCATCATGGGCGCGCTGAGCCTGTACCTGGACTTCATCAACATGTTCATGTTCCTGCTGCAACTGCTGGGGAACCGAGAGTAAACCTCTCCCCCACTGCAGAAACCATTCAAACCTGCCAGGACGCGATCTTGGCAGGTTTTTTCTTTCCGGAATATGCGTGACGGCAACGGCTGTTAACAGGCGAAGTCCGAGCGTCACCCCTCCAGCTTGCGCGCCACCAGATATGAGGCCGGAAAGGCCGCCACAAACCCCACCGCTGCCGCCAGCACGATTGGCAGGACCGCGGTGTATCCCATCACCAGAACAGCAATAACCGCTGTGCCTGCAAGGGTAGAGCCAAGGAAGATATGAACGATCAACATCAGGGGGAGCATTGCGACCTCATTCAAGTATTTACCTGTTCGCGAACACTAGCGCTTTGATCGAATTCGATCCTTGATCTGGGTCAGAGGTTTGGGGGTTGCAGATCACTTGCGACGAGCGGCGGGATGCGTTCGAGGAAACGCGCGGAGCGGCTGAATGGAGGAGGAAATAGCCGCGAACGGGCGGAGACCCTGAGCGCTCAAGCGTTCGCAACGGTTGCTCACCAGAGACGAGGGCAGCGCCGACCCGAGGGGTGGCGCAAACACGCCGCCCCATGGGGGCGGGTCGGCGCGGCCCGGCGGTGCCGCCGGGCGGGTGGGTCAGGGCGATATCTCAACTCAATTTCAGATTCGCTCCGACCCCTCATTATTAACGCTAAATCTCAATCATTGACGCATTATTATCGCTACCAATTATCGCTATAAACTACTATCGTTATTTTTTAACGATCATATTTACAATACTATCCCTATATAACATCATAACGATAAAATAGCCCTATTTAGCAGCTTGACTGACCCGACCTACAGGATATCGTTGAGCTATGGACCAATTCACTCAAGCAACAGCAAGACTAGCAAACGCTCAAAGGAAGATGAAAGAAGCCTTTGAAGAGGTTCGGGAGGCAACCCATGAGTACCTAAAACTCGTAGAGCAGAAGGAACACGAGCAATGGAGAGAGATCTCGAAAGTCGCCGACGGAAAATCTCGTCGCCCCAAGGGGGAGATAGAAAACCTGATTTCCTCGATATTTCTGAAATCTCACCCGGGTCAATTGACCTTCCCGGAAATTTACGAGGCAGTCCGCCAGATGACCATTACGGCACCAAGCGGCTCCACGGTCAGGCAGACTCTTTACAGGATGCAGAAGAAGAATCTTCTCGAGTGCTATTCAGGTCGATGGTCCCGGGGAATAAACCTTCGGAAAGAACCGTAGCCGAACGCTGGAAGTTTTGGGGACTCGTTTTGGTTGGCTTGATGGCATTTACAGTCGCAGTAGGCGGTAGCGTCAAGTTTTCGTTAAAGCACGAAGACACGCAATTTGACTTCGAAGTCAATCGAAGTCTGAAAACAGACAACTAATCAATCGAACTAACCGTATGGGTACGCAGTTGGCTGCGCCAACCGCTTTCGCCAACCGCAGTACGAATGGCCAGCTTTTAACTATCCATCTTCAACGCAGATATAAACGCCTCCTGCGGGATATCCACCTTCCCGAATTGACGCATCTTCTTTTTCCCCGCCTTCTGCTTGTCCAGCAGTTTGCGTTTCCGCGTGGCGTCGCCTCCGTAGCATTTGGCGGTCACGTCTTTGCGCAGGGCCGAGAGGGTCTCTCGGGCGATGACCTTACCTCCGATGGCGGCCTGGATCGGGATTTTGAACATGTGGCGCGGGATCAGGTCTTTGAGCTTTTCGCACATCGCCCGGCCCCGCATCTCGGCCCGGTCGCGGTGAACCATGGTCGACAGCGCATCGACCGGCTCGTCATTCACCAGCACCGACATCTTGACCAGTTTGTCCTCGGTATAGCCGGTCATCTGGTAGTCGAACGAGGCATAACCCTTGGTCACCGATTTCAAGCGGTCGTAGAAATCAAAGACGACCTCGTTCAGCGGCAGGTCATAGACGACCATCGCGCGGGTGCCTGCATAGGTCAGGTCCAGCTGGATACCGCGGCGGTCCTGGCAGAGTTTCAGCACATCGCCCAGGTATTCGTCAGGCACCAGAATGGTCGCCTTGATGCGCGGCTCCTCGATATGGTCGACCTTGGACGGGTCGGGCATGTCGGCGGGGTTGTGCAGCTCGATCATCTCGCCGTCTTTCATGTAGACGTGGTAGATCACCGACGGGGCGGTTGTGATGAGCTCGATATCATATTCGCGTTCGATGCGGTCGCGGATGACCTCAAGGTGCAACAGCCCGAGGAAGCCGCAACGGAAGCCAAAGCCCAGCGCTGCCGAGGTTTCCATTTCGAACGAGAACGAGGCGTCGTTTAGCGCCAGTTTGTCGATCGCATCCCGCAGGTCTTCGAATTCAGACGAGTCCACGGGGAAGAGGCCGCAGAACACCACTGGCTGCGCGGGCTTGAAGCCGTCCAGAGCGTCTTCGGTGCCGTTGCGGTCATTGGTGATCGTGTCACCCACGCGGGTGTCGCGGACCTGTTTGATGGACGCGGTGAGAAAGCCGATCTCACCGGGGCCGAGGCTGTCGACCATCTCCATCTCGGGCCGGAAGACGCCGACGCGGTCGACATGGTGCAGGGTGTTGTTCGACATGAACTTGACCCGCATCCCCTTTTTCAGCGTGCCGTCCATGATACGGACCAAAACGATGACGCCGAGATAGGCGTCATACCACGAATCCACCAGCATCGCCTTAAGCGGCGCGTCGAGATTGCCCTGCGGTGCGGGCAGTTGTTTCACGATGGCTTCCAGCGTTTCGTGGATGCCCTGCCCCGTCTTGGCGCTGACCTGAATGGCGTCGGTCGCGTCGATGCCGATCACATCCTCGATCTGCTCGGCCACGCGGTCACAGTCGGAGGCCGGCAGGTCGATCTTGTTCAGCACCGGCACGATCTCATGATCGGCGTCGATGGCTTGGTAAACGTTGGCCAGCGTCTGCGCCTCGACCCCTTGGGTCGAGTCCACGACCAGCAGAGAGCCCTCGACCGCGCGCATCGAACGGCTGACCTCATAGGCGAAATCGACGTGGCCGGGCGTGTCGATCAAGTTCAGCACATATTTCTCGCCATCGTCGGCGGTATAGTCGATGCGAACCGTGTTGGCCTTGATGGTAATGCCACGCTCACGCTCGATATCCATGCTGTCGAGCAGCTGTTCCTTCATGTCGCGATCCTTGACCGTTCCGGTCTCTTGGATGAGCCGGTCAGCAAGGGTGGATTTGCCATGGTCGATATGGGCGACGATGGAGAAATTGCGGATATGAGCGAGGTCTGTCATGGATTGGGATATGTCCGGAGTTTGTGGTCTCGTCAAGCGCTGAAGCGTTGCAAAAAAGGCCATCCTCGCAGCTTTCTGACCAGTAGCATTTACCGGATTCTAGCCAATGGGTAGAATGACTAAAGCGACTGATCCGAATAAGAACCAGAAAGCAGCTATCAGGTGGCCGACTATTCTATCTTCGTTTTGGGCGAAAGCCAGTTAACGGTTTCGGTCGCGCAAGGGCTGGACGGCCTCACCCAGGGCACCGGCATCCATCTGATTGGTGAAACAATTACGTTCGACACTCTAGCTGTTACAGAAGTCTTCATCACGGACGCAGGTTCAGACACGAGCTTTGCAGACAATGATGGCAATCAGCGCTTGGATGGCGACCAAACAATTGATGGGACCCTGTTTTCCAGTGGTACGCGGGTTGAGGCCGAATATGGCATTACCCTGACGGATGGAACCAATACCTACCAGGCTGTTGCCTTCAATGTGAATAACTCCTCCCCCGCCTTTGGTACAGTTGAAGGGATAGCATTCATCGGCGGCCCGGGCGAGTTTCCTCCGTCAGGTATCCCACTGACCGTCGTCAGCACGCAAGAGGGTCCGAGCTTTGAATCCTCAGATTATGTGAGCCCCATCTGCTATTGCCGCGGAACACTTATAGAGACCCCAGAGGGTGATATCCCGATTGAGAAGCTTCAGGTGGGCGACGTGGTCTGGACGAAAGATGACGGGCACCTGCCAATCACTTGGGTCGGATCACAAGATGTCATCGCGAGCGGCAGTTTTAGACCTGTCGAAATCCCCCCCGGCCCATTGCAAAATCCAATTGCAATAAGCGTTTCACAGCAACATCGCCTGCTGATCTCGCACCCTGCGGCTGAGCTTATGTTTGGGGCGCCGGACGTTTTTGTTCCTGCAATCAGCCTTGTTGATGTTGGCCTTGCCCGCTTCTCCGATGTACGCGCCGTTTGCTATCATCACATCTTGCTTGATCGACATAGCATCCTAAAAGCCAACGGGATTGAGTCAGAAAGCATGTTTGTTGCGAAAGCACCTCGGGACACAGAGCCAGAAGCTTTGTTTTTTCAGAATATCACCCCCCTAACGGCCGGGCCGATGCAGATCGCGCGAATGCCGCTAAGACGTCGTGAAGCCACGGTTTTGCTTTGTGAAGTCCTATGTATTGATCCCGAATCCACTTTGATTCATACTTCCGCGCAGATTGAGAGGGGCGCAAGATCCCTCCAAGCAGGCAAAAACGAGGCATGAGCATGAAACAGTTCCTCCTAATCGCATTTTGTGCGGCGTCGCTGACGACAGTGGCTCCGGTTGCGGACGCATCGCAGATCAAACGGGCGTGTTTGGCGTCGGATCGTCAGGCTGCGACGCGGGCGCGGTGTTCTTGTATCCAGCGCGTGGCGGATCAGGCGTTGACGCGCAGTGATCAGAAGACCGTCTCGAAATGGTTCACCGACCCCCATCAGGCGCAGCAATTGAAGATGTCTCAGACAGCACGCGATGACGCACTGTGGGATCGGTATCAGAACTTTGGCCAAATGGCGCAAGCGATCTGCAGCTAAGCCTTTCTGAAACCTTGACCTGATGCCCGCTGCGCCCCAGAAAAGGCGCAGCGAAAGGTGTATCTTATGGTGATGAAAGGGCTGACCCTGCGGGGCCTTGAGGTGTTTGAGGCGCTGGCCCGGACAGGATCGGTGGCGCAGGCGGCCGAGATCACGGGGCTCAGCCAGCCCTCGGTTTCTCAGCAATTGCGCAATCTGGAAAAGGCCATCGGCACCGATCTGGTGGACCACGGGCGCAGGCCGATGCGGTTGACGCAGGCTGGGCGCAGCTTTCTCACCCGCGCGCAGGCGGTTCTGTCAGAGCTGCAGATGGCTCAAAGCGAGCTTACCGTGATGGATCTTGGGCACCTCACGACGCTCTCGATCGGGTTAATTGACGATTTCGACAATGACCTGACACCGCGGCTTGCGACACTCCTGGCAGACAGCCTGACGCGCTCGAAATTCAAGCTGATCACCCTGCCCAGCCTTGATCTGTTTTCCGAGCTTGAAGCACAGCGCCTGCATATGGCCGTCTCAGCCCATAGCGGCGAGGTTTTGGAGGGGGTCGTAGAGTACCCTCTGGTGCAGGACCCCTTCATTCTGGTCGCGCCGAGCAGCGTCAGCAATGGAACCGAGGCCATCGAGAAACTGCCTTTCCTGCGATATGCGCGCGAGCAGCTGATCAGCCGACAGATCGAGGCCCATATCGCCCGACAACAGATAGAGTTCGAAGAGCGGTTCGAGATCGGCTCACACCTGGCCCTGATGGCGATGGTGGCGCGGGGCTTGGGCTGGGCGATCACTACACCGCTGGGATATATGCGCGCGGCCCGGTTCCACGAGGACCTGCAGGCCCATCCCTGCCCGCTTGGCGCGTTTTCGCGCACGATATCGCTGTTCACCCGCACCGACTGGTCCGATCAGGTTCCGCAAGAGGTTTCGGGCATGATGCGACGGCTGATGCAAAGCCAGATGATCGATCCAGCCATTGCCAAGCTGCCCTGGCTCAGCGGGCAATTGAAGGTGATGGACAGCTAGCCCTCAAGATGCGTAGCAAGCCCTTCAACTGCGGTTTCGATCAGATCCAGCGCGCCGTCGAAATCCCGCGTGTAGTACGGGTCAGGTACGTGATCCGCGCCGGCATGAGGCGCAAAATCAGTCAATAGACGCACTTGGGTCTGATTGCCGACCGGGCGCAGGGCCTCAATATTCGCGATGTTCTCGGCGTCCATTCCAACAATCAGGTCGAACCGCTCGAAATCCTCAACCACGAATTGCCGGGCCCGCAGATCGTCCAGCTTGATATCCCGCGCTTTTGCCGCGGATTGCATCGGGCCATAAGGCGGCTTGCCGATATGCCAGCCTGCCGTCCCGGCGCTGTCGGTTGCGTGATGGGGCGCACGAGCGCGAAAGGCACCCTCGGCCGCAGGAGACCGACAGATATTGCCCAGGCAAACAAAGAGGATACGATGTGTCATGGGCCAATCTGTAGCGCGTGAGGGGCATATGGAAAAGATCGTCATTCTGACCGGGGCCGGGATTTCCGCCGAAAGTGGCCTCAGCACCTTTCGCGATGAGGGCGGCCTATGGGCGCAACACCGGATCGAGGATGTGGCAACGCCCGAAGGTTTCGCCCGCGACCCCGCCTTGGTTCAGGGGTTCTACAACGCCCGCCGCGTGCAGGCCGCCAAGGTGGAACCCAACGCGGCGCATAAGGCGCTGGCCAAGCTGCAACGGGACTTTCCGGGGGACGTTGTGATCGTCACGCAGAATGTAGACGGGCTGCACGAGGCCGGCGGCGCGCAGGATGTGATCCACATGCACGGGAAACTATCCGGTGCACTCTGCGCATCCTGTGGCCACCGCTGGACAGCACCGCCTGAGATGGAAGTGGGAGAACCCTGTCCGTCCTGCAACGCCCCCACCGCACGCCCTGACGTGGTCTGGTTTGGCGAAATGCCCTATCATATGGAGGAGATTTTCGGTCACCTCGCCTCCGCCACGATCTTCGCTGCGATCGGCACATCAGGCCAAGTCTATCCGGCGGCAGCTTTTGTGCACGAAGCTGGAGCAGTTGGGGCGCGAACGATTGAGATCAATCTGGAGCCGACAGGCGGAGGTTTCGACGACCATCTTCTGGGCAAAGCGTCCGAATCTGTGCCAAAATGGGTTGATCGATTACTACAGATCCAAACCTAGTGCGAACGACAAGGCGGGACGACCCCACTCTATCTCAACAAGGTTTTTCAAGAGGCCGTAAAATGACCGACCAAAACCCACAAACCGGCGAGATTCTGGACGATGGCAGCATGACCGAGCGAGACAGGCTGAGCGCGCAACTCTCAAGCCTGTGGTGGACCTTCCTGATACGTGGGGTTCTGGCGGGTGCGGTTGGTATCGCTGCGCTTTTCTGGCCCTCGGGCAGCATCGCGCTGTTGCTACGACTGGTTGGGGCACTGTTGATCATCGACGGCGGGTTGACCCTGCTTGGGGTTGGGCGTCGCGGGCTGTTGGGCGGGGCTGCGATCGGCGCCGTTCTGATCGGCCTGGTCCTGCTGATCTGGCCGGAAGGCACCGTCAAGCTGGCCTTCTTCCTATTGGGCGCCTGGGCATTGATCATCGGCATCGGCTCGCTGGCCGCCTCACAACAAATTAATGAGCGCGACCCTCAACGCGGCTCGATGCGTGGGTCCGGGATCGCAGCCCTGATCATCGGACTGGTGCTGATGATATGGCCTGCCGTTGCGCTGATTGCGCTTGGATGGGCCATCGCCTTTTCAGCCCTTGCGATTGCAGCCGTGATGTTCTGGCTGGCCACCCGTCTGCACAACGCCAGCGACCGGGTCGGCATGAAAACCATCAATCGCTAAAGTGCCAACACCAGCCCAGGCACGCAAAAGGCCGAGCTTTGTGCCCGGCCTTACGCATGGATGACGGCCGCAATGCGGCCCGAAGACAGGCGTTCACCTAGTTCGAATGCGCCCCGTGGTTATCATGGCCATGCTTGTCCTGGCGCTCCAGATTAACCGGAATCTCAACCACGACCTCACCTGCATTTTCAAAAACCAGTGTGACCGGCAGCATCTCGCCTTGCTCAAACGGGTCTTTCAGACCCATGAACATAACGTGGGCGCCCCCGCGCTTGAGCGCAAAGCTCTCACCCGCCGGGATCACAAAACCTTCCTCGACATGCACCATCTTGGCCACGCCCGCATCGTCGATCATATGGGTATGAAGCTCTACTCGGGCCGATACGTCCGAAGTAGCGCTGATCAATCGATCATCGGTATCACTGGTGTTCTGTATCACCATAAAGGCCGCACCCGCCTTGGCCGCCTTACCAGACGACCTCGCATATGGGTCGTCTACAACGATGATATCGGCAGCGAGGGCTGGAACGGCCAATACGCAACCGGTCAGTGTTGCGAACAGAGTGGATTTGAGGGACATCGCGCCTCTCCTATTTCATTGGGTCTGACTTGTATCGAAAGGGAATCAGACCGTCACCGGAGGGGCCCGCGCCGGTTTACGCGGCAAAGGCAGCGCGATCAGGTTTTCATCGCGGCTGAGCGGTTGAGCGCCACCCATCAGCGGAGCATCCGGCACAACCGTAGGATACGGATGAACCGCCCCCAGCAGAGCCAAAGCATAGTCAGGACAATAGTGCGGAGGCGCTGTCGGCTGCCCGTCCGCATCCATATAGACGACAACGGGTCCTGTGCCCGTACACAGCACCATCTGGCCTACGGCGCGGTCAACTCCGCTCGAAACGGCCAATCCCTGCCCTGTCAGAACAACCAACAGGCACATCACAACAGGCAGGATTCGAGGCACGAAACGTTTCATTCGACCTCGATATAGGCCGCTGAGCAAACAGGCTTCAAGCGCCAAACCGTCGCGCCCGAAATCGCTTCAGTATTCCAGGCCGCGCCGCTTTACGGTTCCCTTTGTGAGGCTGGTATGAGACCGGTTCACCTGGCGCTGCATCCGAGAACATGCGGAAATTGTCTTACTTGCCAGCTTACTAAGCAAAAGAAAGAAATAAAAACTCTTAAATGACATTGGACAACACTCTTTGTTGATAAACCAATAATGGCAAAAATAGGGCGACCCGGTCTGTGAACAAGATCACTCAAGAGGATTTTGTTTCCTAAATCTTCACGGTTCTCACTAATCGTTTCCAAGCAAAAAAGCCCCGAACCACTTTGGTTCGAGGCTTTGAAATTCTAATAAGTGTAGGGACTTAGGCCGCGGCTTGTGCCTTGGCAATTTCCTTTTTCACTTTCAGAGCGTTTGCCGACAGCTCTTCGTCCTTGGCTTTCGCCAGGAACGCGTCCAGACCACCACGGTGGTCGACCGAGCGCAGAGCAGCCGCCGAGATGCGCAGCTTAACACCGCGACCCAGGGTCTCGGACCGCAAGGTGACGTCGTTCAGGTTCGGCAGAAAACGACGACGAGTTCTGTTTTTGGCGTGGCTGACATTGTTGCCAGTCATCGGGCCTTTTCCGGTCAGTTCGCAACGGCGCGACATGGTTTCTTCCTTTGTTTCTGGAGGCCCGGCAAAACGCCTGCGGCCAAATCACAAGGGGCACAACCCGAAGTCGCGCCCGAAAACTGGTTGGATGCGTGTAGTGGGAATCGCTGGAAGGGTCAAGACGCAGCGGACGGATTCTTTTCCGAAACCTCTTGCAACGGAACGGCCCACCGGACCGTGCCTACGGCGTGAGTATTTTTGAAAAGATGAAAGTGTCATCAGATCAGGCTCGCCAGCATTTTCTCGGCCGCGGCGGCAGGGCTGAGGCGACCTTGAGACACTTCGGCATCAAGCTGCGCCATCTGCGCCTTGGCCTGCGCCGTTTCGAGGCGTGCAAGCAGCGAATGCCGCACCTCCTGATCGAACCAATAGCGGGCTTGCGCGGCGCGGTTGGATTGCCAGTGCCCTGCTTCGCGCCGCCAATCGGTCAAGCTCTGGATTTCAGCCCATGCTTTGTCCAGCCCATGTTCCTCAACCGCTGACACCGGCATGGCCTTCGGGAAACCTTCGGGGTCCTGAGGCCGCTTGCGCAACAGGCGCAGGGCTCCGGCGTAGTCGGCGCAAGTGCGGGTTGCGGTCGCTTTCAGGTCTCCGTCGGCCTTGTTGATCAGGATGATGTCGGCCATCTCCATGATACCGCGCTTCACGCCTTGCAACTCATCCCCACCTGCCGGGGCCAGCAGCAGCAGGAACAGGTCCGACAACTCCGAAACCACGGTTTCGGACTGACCGACGCCCACGGTTTCGATCAGGACGACGTCGTAGCCCGCTGCCTCGCACAGGGCGATGGCCTCGCGGGTGCGGCGGGCTACGCCGCCAAGGTGGCTCTGGCTGGGAGATGGCCGGATAAAGGCGTTTTTCTCGCGGCTCAAACGCTCCATCCGGGTTTTGTCGCCCAGAATGGAGCCGCCCGAACGAGCCGAACTGGGGTCGACGGCAAGAACTGCGACGCGCAGCCCCTGCCCGATCAGCATCATGCCAAAGCTTTCGATGAAGGTGGACTTGCCGACACCCGGCGTACCCGACAGGCCGATCCGCAGGGATTGCCGCCCGGAGTGCGCCAGATGGGCCAGCAACTCGGTCGCTTGCGCCCGGTGATCTTCGCGCTGGCTTTCGACCAAGGTAATCGCACGCGCCAAGGCCCGACGCTCGCCCTGCAATATCCTATCGCCCAAGTCAGCTATGTCCATCCGTCCGGTCCCTCTAGAATCCGCCATAGATGAATGTGCGACGCGTGGTTTGTCCAGAGGCCCCGCGGGATTAACTGCGCTGCTTCTGGACGTCGGGTCCTGCTTTGGCGATAAGGCCGCATGAGCCGTTTGCCGATAGATGACACCCTTCCGGACTTGCTGGAGGCCTTGAGAACCCATGGTCGCGCCGTGCTGCAGGCCCCGCCGGGTGCGGGCAAGACGACGCGGGTGCCTCTGGCGATGCTAGAGGCCGGACTTTGCGCCGGTCGGATCGTGATGCTCGAACCCCGGCGGCTGGCCGCCCGCGCCGCAGCCGAACGTATGGCCGAAACGCTGGGCGAACGCGCCGGGCAAACGGTAGGTTACCGCGTCCGAGGCGATGCGAAAGTGTCGAAATCCACCCGGATCGAGGTGGTCACCGAAGGCATCCTGACCCGCATGTTGCAATCCGAACCGGACCTGCCCGGCGTCGGAGCGGTGATTTTCGATGAGTTCCACGAACGCTCTCTGAACGCCGATCTGGGGCTGGCCCTGTGTCTTGAGGTAACCGGAGCCCTGCGGGACGACCTGATCCTGCTGGTCATGTCCGCAACGTTGGATGCAGACCCTGTGGGGAGGTTGATGGAGGCGCCGCTGGTGACCTCGGAAGGTCGCAGCTATCCGGTTGAAACGCGATGGTTAGAAAAACCACTTGGGGCGCAGGCCCGGCGCCTGGACGCGCTGATTGATCTGGTCGCAAAAGCCGAACGGGACAGCCGCGCCATCGGCGGCTGTATCCTCGTGTTCCTTCCTGGCGAGGGTGAGATTCGCCGCGCCGAAACTGCGCTGATTGGGCGATTGCCAAAAGATTGTGTTGTGCGCCCTCTCTTTGGGGCCATGCCCTTTGCCGCCCAGCGCGCGGCGATTGCACCGGTTGAAAGCGGACGGAAGGTGGTGCTGGCAACCTCGATTGCCGAAACCTCGCTGACGATCCCCGATATCCGCGTCGTGGTCGATATGGGACAGGCACGGCGGGCACGGTTCGATCCCGGCTCGGGCATGTCGCGGCTGGTGACGGAACGAGTCACGCGCGCCGAAGCAACCCAGCGCGCAGGCCGGGCGGGCCGGGTTTCAGACGGGCTGTGCTATCGGTTGTGGTCGAAGGGCGAAGAGGGCGCCTTGGCCGCATACCCGCCTGCCGAGATTGAAGCCGCCGACCTGACCGGGCTGGCGCTGGAACTGTCGCTATGGGGGGCCGAGGCCGGTGATCTGGCATTTCTGACGGCTCCGCCCGAGGGCGCTCTGGCTGAGGCGCAGGCGCTGCTGACTCTACTGGGCGCGCTGGATGGCAAGGGGCGGATCACGGATCATGGCCGCGCGCTGGCCGCCCTGCCCCTGCATCCCCGCTTGGGTCATATGCTGGTGATGGCGGGGGCGCAGGCAGCCCCTCTGGCCGCACTGATGGCGGAACGTGACCCGCTAAAGGGCGCTCCGGTTGACCTATCCTTGCGGCTTGAGGCACTGCGCGACGCCCGTGCGTTTCAGCGCAACCGAGTTTGGCAGGTCAATATGGGCGTGTTGGACCGGGTCAAGGCCGAGGCCAAACGGCTGCGAGCGCAGGCCGGATCTGTGGCTGAAAACCTCAGCCCCGCCTCAATGGCCGCGCTAGCCTACCCCGACCGAATTGGTCAAAGGCGCAAGGGCGAGGCACCGCGCTATGTGCTGTCCGGTGGCAAAGGCGTTGTGCTGGACAACGACGACACGCTGGCCGGCGCGTCCTATTTGGTGGTCATAGATACGGACGGCAATCCGCGCGAGGCAAAGGCGCGCATGGCTGTACAAATCAGCGACGACGAAGTCCGAGACCTGTTTGCAGATCAGATCGGATGGGAGACCACCTGCGCTTGGTCAAAACGCGACCGACGGGTCATTGCACGGCGGCAAGAACGCCTCGGCGCAATCACGCTAGAGGACCGGATCTGGAAAGACGTTCCCGAAGACGCGATCGCCCGTGCCATGTTGGACGGCGTGCGCGATCTGGGGCTGCGGTTGGAGGGAGCAGCCGCCCGGCTGGCCGCACGGGTCGAACTGGTGCGTGCCGATGGGGTCGACCTGCCCGACTTCTCGGGCCAAGGGCTGATCGAAACAGTGGAAGATTGGCTGCTGCCGATGCTCTCGGGCGTGCGCAGTGCAGAGGACTGGAAGCGCTTTGACCTGCTGCCCGCGCTGCGGGCCCGTTTGGACTGGGCGCAGACGCAAGAGCTGGACCGCCGTGCGCCGGGATCCTTCGTCACCCCACTTGGCCGCAAGGTTCCCATCGACTACGGCGGCAATGCGCCTGAAATCTCGGTGCGCCTGCAAGAGCTGTTCGGTGTCACGCGCCATCCGGTGGTGGGAGGCACACCGCTGAAGATCACCCTGCTGTCCCCAGCACAGCGCCCGATTCAGATTACCCGCGACCTGCCGGGGTTCTGGGCTGGCTCTTACGCGGATGTGCGCAAGGACATGCGCGCGCAATACCCCAAACACCCTTGGCCCGAAGATCCAACACTGGCCGATCCGACGTTGCGGGCCAAACGAAGGCCCGGCTGAGGCATCACCAAGCACCGAATTTTGCCGAATTACCCCAAATTGCGACAAAATTGCCGCCAAACCCCTTAGAAAAGACGTTTTTTCGGGGTTTCGTTGCATTCATCTATTCCGACGACTATCTGAACATGCATTGAGGTAAGATGTTTTCCGAGCGGCAGAACAATGAAAGCGCAGTTGCAGAGAATCTGGGATGAGGTCGGACGACCCATGATACAGCGACCCAAGCGCGTGCAGGTGGCCGCCCTCTGTACGCGTCAGACCAAATCGGGCCACGAGGTTCTTTTGGTGACCAGCCGCGACACCGGGCGCTGGATCATTCCCAAAGGCTGGCCGATCGACGGGTTGGACGGTGCCGGAACTGCCCTGCAAGAGGCCTGGGAAGAGGCTGGCGTTCGCGAGGCCAAAGCCAAAAAAGAGCCGGTGGGTCATTTCACCTATGACAAAGTCCTCAAAGACGGCTCGGTCGAGGCGGTGTTGACCAGCGTGTATCATCTGCGCGTGACGAAACTGCTGGATGACTTCCCCGAAGCAGATCAGCGTCAGCGGAGCTGGGTGACGCCGAAGATTGCCGCTGAACGTGTGGATGAGCCTGAACTCAAGGCCCTTCTAAGGCATCTTTAAAGGTCAAGTGGCGTCATGGTTGCCCTCAGGTCGTTAAACCTGTAGGGACCGGCGTCAATCTTTTTGGACCTTATCACACCCATGTCGAACACGAACTCCAAACCGCGCTGGAAAGCGCTGGACAGCGACCTGCATCGCATCTCGCGGGTCGAGACAGCAAATGCGCATGTCGCCCGCCCCTTGCTGGCGCCGGGCATCGCTCTGGCCTTCATGGCACTGGCCGGGCTGACGGCGGCGGTTCTGTTCGGACAGGCGGATGGCGGCGTGATCGTCGTCGCAGCGGCCGCGTTCGGGGCCTATATGGCAATCAATATCGGCGCCAACGACGTTGCCAACAACATGGGCCCGGCCGTTGGTGCAAATGCCCTGACCATGGGGGGCGCGATTGCCATCGCGGCCATTGCCGAAAGCGCAGGCGCGTTGCTGGCGGGTGGGGATGTGGTCTCAACCATCTCCAAGGGGATCATTGATCCGGCCTCAGTTCAGAACAGCAATGTGTTCATCTGGGCGATGATGGCGGCGCTCATCTCCTCGGCCATGTGGGTCAATCTTGCGACTTGGCTGGGCGCGCCTGTTTCGACCACCCATTCTGTCGTAGGCGGAGTCATGGGTGCTGGCGTCGCTGCGGCAGGGCTGAGCGCGGTCAGCTGGGGCACCATGGGGGCGATCGCGGCCAGCTGGGTGATCTCTCCGGTTCTGGGCGGCGTGATTGCGGCTTTGTTTTTGGCGCTGATCAAAGCCAAAATCCAATATCAGGACGACAAGATTGCAGCCGCGCAGCGCTGGGTGCCCATCCTCGTGGGGCTGATGGCCGGTGCGTTCGCCACCTATCTGGCGGTGAAGGGGCTGAAGAAAATCGTTGCGATTGATCTGAACACTGCCGTTCTGATCGGTTTGGCCGCCGGTCTGCTGGCATGGGCCGTGACGGTGCCTTGGGTGCGTCGCCGCGCGCAAGGGCTGGAGAACCGCACGCGGTCGCTGAAGACTCTGTTCGGGTTGCCTCTGGTAATTTCTGCGACCTTCCTCAGCTTTGCGCATGGGGCCAATGACGTGGCGAATGCGGTCGGCCCTCTGGCCGCTATCGTGCACGCAGCCGAGTTCGGAGATTTTGCCGCCAAAGTCACCATTCCCACATGGGTCATGGTGATCGGAGCCTTCGGGATTTCATTCGGTCTGTTCCTTTTCGGGCCTAAACTGATCCGAATGGTGGGCAGTCAGATCACCAAGCTGAACCCGATGCGCGCCTTCTGCGTCGCGCTGTCTGCGGCTATCACCGTGATCCTGGCCAGTTGGTTGGGACTGCCGGTCAGCTCGACCCACATCACCGTGGGCGCCGTTTTTGGCGTTGGCTTCTATCGTGAATGGCATTCCGACCGACGCTGGGCACACTCCAACCGCCAACGCCCGCCCGAGCAGCGACTGGCACGGGAAGAGCATCAGCGGCGCAAGCTGGTTCGCCGCTCGCATTTCATGACGATCGTGGCCGCTTGGGTGGTGACCGTTCCGGCAGCGGCTGTGTTGTCCGCCGTGATATTCTGGATGCTGACCGCATTTGGGTAAGCTGGGGATTTGCGAGGCTCTGCCTCGCGCTCCGGGATATTTTTAGCCAGATGAAGAGCGGATCAGGGTCTGATCTGAGCAGGCCGCATGGGTTCTGTGGGGGTTGCACGGATCAATTCGGCAACCCGGCTGTTTATCGGGGTTGGTCTGTTTAGGGACTCGCCTAGGCGGATGATTTCGCCTTGCAGGCTGTCGATTTCCGTGGGGCGGCCGGCGCTGAGGTCATAGGCCATCGAGGTTCGCGCACTGGGGTCGATGGTCAGCATTTTAGACGCGATGCGCTTGAACAGAGGTGTCGGCAGGCGCAGGACATGCGGCGTCATCCACGCGGGCAGCGGCGTGGTCGAGGTAACCGGGTGACCGGCGGCTTTAAGAACTGAAAGCGCCTCGGTCATCTGATCTGCCATCAGGCGACGCCAATTGCGGTCCGTCAGTTGTTCGACCAACGTAAGGCCAGATAGGGCATTCAGCGCGTTGTTGAGGTTGATGACGAGCTTGCCCCATTGAACGGCCTCGATCTCGTCGCTCTCGGTGATTGGAAGCCGGGCGCTGGTCAGCTGTTCGGCCAAGGACCCGGGCCCCGCTTGGATGACAATGTCCCCGGACGTGGCACGGTGATAGGTGGCCGGTCGGTTTGGAACCACGTTGAAAGGCACCATCCCCGCGCGAACATCGTGGTTAGGCAATGCCGCGCGCAGGGTTCGGGCGTTCTCCATCCCGTTTTGCCACGAAAGGACCGGAGCCGACTGCGAAGCGTGCGCAGCGATCAGTGCCGCTATGTCTTCGGTTGCGCCTGATTTCACTGTGACGACGATCAGATCGGCTTCGGCCAAACAGCTGGGATCTGTGCTGAGCGTCAGAGATGTGTCCGGAATCGTAAGAGTGAGACCCGAGAAATCGGTGACCGTCAGCCCCTGCTCTCGGATCGGGTCCAAGACGCGGGCGCGGCCCAGCAGAGTAACCATATGCCCAGCATCAGCCAACAGCGCGCCGCAATAGCAGCCGATACTACCCGCACCTGCAATGACGATCTTCATGGTGATCCCTCCGTTGCCGGAAGGATCACCGGGTTGGCGTGTCGGGGCAAGCCCAGAGCGGGGTAACGTGGCGTTCAGCGGGCCAGTCTGGGTTTGGTGCGCTCCAGTTCCGGCGAGATTGGAATGAACTCCTGATCATCGCCGGGCGGCAGGTGGAAGGCTCCGTTCGCCCAGTCGGCGTTCTTCCATTCGCGCGTCGCGTGCTCGATCTTTTCCTTCGACGAGGACACGAAATTCCACCAGATATAGCGCTCTTCGTTGAGGGTCGCGCCGCCGAGCAACATAAGCCGCGCGCCCATCGGCCCGGCCGTGACCGAGAGCTTGTCGCCCGGACGGAAAACCATCATGCGCCCTGCCTCGAATTTGTCGCCCGCAATCTCGACTGAGCCTTCGGTGACATAGACGCCCCGATCCTCATGGTCGTCCGGCAGCGGGAACGAGGCACCAGGGTCCAGTTGGACATCCAGATAGAATGTCTCGGACAGCATGGTGACCGGGCTTGTCTCACCATAGGCCGAGCCGAGGATCAGGCGGGCGCTGACGCCTTTGTCCTGAATATGGGGCAGCGCGCCTTGTTTGTGATGCTCAAAATCCGGTGCCATATCCTCATGCGCTTCGGGCAAGGCGATCCAGGTCTGGATCCCGAATAGCTTGTTTTCGCGGACGCGCGTCTCAGCACTTGTGCGTTCAGAGTGGGTCACGCCGCGACCGGCGACCATCCAGTTGACCTCACCGGGGTAGATCATTTGGTGGGTGCCCAGACTGTCCCGATGTTCGAACTCGCCCTGATACAGATAGGTCACCGTCCCCAGCCCGATGTGAGGATGCGGGCGGACATCTATGCCGCCTTCGGTGATGAACTCGGCTGGACCCATCTGATCGAAGAGTTTTATTCGAAAAATGATTTGGGTCCTATCAAATGATCATGGATCAGCGGTTGCCAAGGCGAAGCACAGCCTTCCCGAGTAGCCCGTGAGTACCTTGCAGGTTATTCCCTAGTGATCCAAAGGGGCCACGGGGGATAGCGGGAAGGGTCGCGCAATGATGTACTACTCAGATTTTTTTCTCGTTTTTTAGGCGCATCAAACACAAGAAATGCCACCGTCTTGAAAAGGTTGGGGATCAGAAATACCGTGAGAGGAGGATTACACTGTTTTCAAAAGCACATGAGGTTACCACATGCGTCCTCTAAGTTGTTTGGTTACTGTGGCATTTGTCTTCTGCCCGACGGCTGACGCTAAGCCGCACTTTGAAGATGGGGAGAAGGGCCATTTACTGGCCTGCAGTTTTTATGAGTTCTACGAGCTTGAAGTCAACGGAGTAAGGTTTCACTGCCCTGAATACTCACATCCCTATCAGTGGGAGAAACCGTGGGAATGGCCGCAGGACACAGATTTCGACAACCCCTTCATTGAAGGTGAACTCGAAAACCTTCTTGAAGACCTTGAACCCATGGACTTGGAAAGCCCGATTGTCCCAGAATTTGATTAGTGGCGTCTAACATTGCGAAGAGGAAGTATTCCGGACATGAACTGTGGTAAAATTCTAACAACCGTAAACGGACTGATGCTGCTTATCTTTCAGCCTGTGGCTGCTCAAGAAGTAGATTTATCCGAATTGTTGAAAGAGAAAGTGTTTCAACACAATGAATTCGTGACTGATATGAACTTTGGCCAAAAATACTCTTGCAACAGACTTGGAGAACTCAGGGATGGTTCAAGAGTATTTACTTCCGATCAGGGAAGGAGAGGCGAGAGGGTTCACGCTATGCCCTGTACAGTCTACTTTAAAGACGTAAAGTCTGTAGGCGGCAACATCGAAGAACAGAAAACAAGTCAGGCTGGAATTCCTAGCGAAATCGTTGAAGACGAACGCTCCTGGGTGAACTGCTTGAACGATCCACTGCCTGTTAACGAGCAGATGTCGTTGAAAATTTCGCAAGGAACAACATTTTCAAATTCGACAGTTATCCAAACAGGGAAGAAGTCCACCATATCTGGACAGCTAGGTATTCCGCTTGGAAAGAAGGGGCCAACAATTGGCTTACAAGCTGGTCAGGCACTTAGCTTTTCCCGTACCGATACAGACCAGAGTGGAACGAGCAACACAAGAGATGAAACAATCGCCAGGACCGTCAACGTGATTGTACCTCCTCGCACAGTGCATACGGTCAAATTGAGAACAAAACGAAGCAATGGATACGTTGATATTTCAGGAGCGATTGTTGTTGACGCGGATGTTGAAATCTATGGCGTGGATCCTAGTACGGACGAAATAATCCCCGCAACGAGAATTGTTGCCGGCGATCTCAAACGCTTCCTTCCATCAGAAGACTTGCGAACGATCCAAGTGAAAGGGCAACTGCACAACACGACGATGTCGAACGTCCAAAGAGTTGATAGCTCACGCCCTGCTACCTCATCGGATTGTAATTGAACTGTTGTCAAAAAATGCCTGCCGATAGTGGATTGCTATTGGCAGTCCGTGCTTTGCAAGACTAGCAAGCGTCCTCAGCGTTGTGCAACCCCGCGCAAACCCTGAGCATCCCTTGGGGGTTCCTTTCCTGTCTCCTTGCGCCATCTTATCTACAGAGCCAAAGGAGTACACCCCATGTCTTGGAACCCTGCGCTAGACCCCCACTGCCCCACAGGTGACGCCGTGGACGCCATTGAGACCGTCATAATCCCCCGCGCCCGCGATCTGGGCGGCTTCGAGGTACGCCGCGCCCTACCCGCGCCGAAGCGCCAGATGGTCGGTAGCTTTATCTTTTTCGATCAAATGGGACCCGCAGAGTTCTTGCCCACCAAAGGCATGGACGTACGCCCTCACCCGCACATTGGTTTGGCGACTATCAGCTACCTGTATCGCGGTCGGATGCACCACCGGGATAGCCTCGGGACAGACTCATGGATCGAACCGGGTGCAGTCAATTGGATGGTTGCTGGACGAGGCATCACCCACTCTGAGAGAACCGACGATGAAACCCAAGTGGACCCTATGCCATTCTTTGGCATCCAAACCTGGGTTGCTCTACCAAAGGATCACGAAGACCGAGACCCTACCTTTGAACACGCCCCTGCTGATGCTCTGCCGGTGATGGAAGGTGAAGGCAAGGAGGTGCGCCTGATCCTCGGGAACGCCTACGGGGAACGTGCGCCGGTTAAGACGCCTGCGGAGATGTTCTACGCTGACGCTGTGCTACAAGCGAGTGCCAGCATTCCACTGCCGGATGACCACGAGGATCGCGGGGTGTACGTCGTGGATGGCTCGGTGGAGGTCTCCGGGGATACCTTTGAAGCGGGTCAAATGATGGTCTTCCGTCCCGGTGACCGGGTGTCGATGAAAGCCGGTGAGAGAGGCGCACGGGTGATGCTGTTGGGTGGCGAGACGCTTGAGGGACCCCGGCATATCTGGTGGAACTTCGTGGCGTCATCCAAGGAGCGCATTGAGGAAGCTAAAGAGGCTTGGCGGGCCGAGGCTTGGGAAAGCAATCCTCGGTTCCATCTTCCGCCCGGTGATGATCAGGAGTTCATTCCACTGCCGAAACGGTAAACGCGGGGCGAGTGTTATCCAAATAAGGTAAAGCCGCTGGCGCTGTCTTGATGGCTTTATTGACGTCACTTCTATAACGCGACTGCTGTTTGCTGTATTATGAGGTCCTCGCATTGGGAGGTGACAATGATTGAAGGTCAGACATTAGAAGAAACAAAAACTGGGTACGCAGACATTGCATTCAATAGGTCTGGACAAGCTTGGGCAATTGCATCGAATGAAAGCCCTTCTGACACATATTTTTTATCAGAGTACTACGGTAGGTGGACGAGAGTTCCGCTACCCAAAAAAGAAAAAGGGCGTTATGGCCCAAAACGTATTTCAATTGACGACGCCGGTAACTGCTGGACAATCGCGGCCAAGAATAACGTGCATTTCTTTGATCAAAGCAAAGGTGGTTGGATAAGGGTATTGGAATCACCGGGGGGCGACAAAGTGGATCTCAGTGCTAATGCCCAAACGCCTGATATTGCCGCCGCCCGTACAGGAAACGGTGTTGTTACTACCGGAGCCTCTGTAGCGGAGGGAAAAGGCAAAGGCTATGAGATCAGGTCATCCCTTTCTGGTGTGTGGGAGAATTTGAAGGGTTGGTATCTAGATGTATCGCCACATTTTGTTGGAAACCACATCTGGGCCATTACTCGCGAAGGTCTCGTTCGATTTTTTGATGCTAGTGAGAGACGGTGGTTTGCAATACCGCTTGTGGACCCAATTAGCTCCAAGGAATATCTCGCAAAAAGCGTTGCTTGCTCAGACAACGCCACCTATGTCCTGACCCAAAACCAGCGAAGGGTTTGGGTGCGTGACTCTGGTGGCAACAACTCTATGCACGATGCCAGATACATAGCTGGGGATTTTCCCATCCGATTGAACACAGCACCGCAGAACAAAGGTGTAACTACACTTTATGGAACCGATGGTGGGTTTTCGAAATTTTTTGACCCAACCCTGTAGAAAGAATTGTGCAGATATCCGATGTCGTTCGTCGAGGTGTGGACCATCTCAAGATCAAAGAGGAAGGAGCCAATGCGGCTCCCTCCAAGTTCTCTCAACGTCACTCTCTAAGCAAATCCTCAAATGTCCTGCGTTTCACCCGCACAGTTCCACCCCCGGTATTCACCGGGAACAACTCACGGTTACACCGGACCTGTGCCTACATAACCTGCCAAAACAGCATCCGTCGGTTGGCTGCTTCTACTGACGAATGGAAAGACCTACCGGCAGTAACCTGCCCGTCTCAACCGAGACTTAGCCGCAGATGTTTCCAAGTGCCTATATCGCCCACCCGAGTACCTCGCGCAATCCAGAGCATGCCCCGCAGCAATCACTGCAGCACCAATGTCTTGTCCGTCCGCGTAACAGACACCGACCCACCGATCATGGGTGCGCTCGCCATTGAGACTGCACTCGATGTTCTTGCCGCGTAGGAAGTTCACCATCCAGCGCTTGGCATCCTGACCAGAACGAGTGCCAAGCTCCGGCGCATCCACGCCGTTCAAACGGACCGGAGTGCCATCGACAACGATCGTGTCCGCGTCGCGTACTTGGAGGCCACCAGCGGCAGCAGTAGTGGCGAAAAATGCCAAGGCAATTGTTAGCTTCTTGAACAAGGCGAAGTCCTCGGTGTCTCGTGTTAATCGATAATTTGGGTCGCTATGCGGGTATCCACGAGTTCGTCCTCGATAAGCGCATAGATTTCCTCGGGTGGTGTGTTCAGTGAGAACAGCATCAGTGACGGGTCCACACCCAGGTCGATGAGGTGCTGCATCGTCTCTCCTTGCCCCTTCTGGATGCTCTCTACCGCGAAGACGACAGGTATTAAGCGAGGTTGGTCGTAGTAGTGCTGATGCATACCTACAATGCCGCGAAGAGAGACGACGCGTTCCTCACCGCCTGCAAGGATGTAAGGACATGACGATACGCACATTGAGCCAGCTAGAACGGCTGTAGAAAGCTCAGCACCTCTCACCTGCTTACCAATGGACAGTGCCTCAGAAACTACTCCTCCCGGGCTGTGGAGAGCCACTAGGTCGGGCTTCTCCTGCATGTCGGACAGGTACGAAGCGAAGCGGGCCGAGTCGTCCACCTCTATCTGGCCGCTAAGAAGAAGTATTCTCCCCATTCCTTCGACTTCCTGAACTGAAAAGTCCAATCGGTTTGGAAAAGCCTCTGGCACGGGTACGTCCAGAGGTCCGTCCTGCGGCACAAGTGACGGATCGCTACGATCAGTGCGATACTCTCGACGTTGATCGCCGGGGGATATCGGGCCAGTCGGAAGTTCAACACGCTCCTTGAACGGGCTGGGCATTACACCAAGTACGTCCGACGCTATCAGAACGCCCGCAATCGCGAGCTGAAGGATCAGTACGTAGCGCAGCCCAGAACGAGGATCGAGACGACTTAGTAAGTTCATCACGTTTCATCTTTTTGTGGAGTGGCGCGGTTGAGGATAGCTGCGTCGGCCACGCCCATTGTCGCCTCTACGTCCTTCATGGCATTCATTGCGGCTCTAAGGTCAGAAAGCGTCAGAGTATCCTCAATGCTCATGCCGTCCTTACCACTGCGGATTGCGGCTTGTGTGATAGCCAGCACAAACACCAACACGGCGGGCAACAAGTCGATGGCTATAGCTCCAGCCCAAGAAGGTACGAAGTTGTGGGCGTACTTGATCACCGCATCGGCGCTGGAAATCGGGTTATATGCCGTCTCGATGGGCGGCTCCATGTCCAACACCTCGTCAGCAGCGTTCTTGAGTGTCTTGCTGCGTTGGTCCAGCGCGTTCAAAACGGAGTTGATTGTGGACGATTGCGCGTCTCGTACGTCGGAACTGCGCCCATCAAGCTCTGGTAGTACGACCGACGATGGCAGGTCCTCAGCAGCACGAGCAACCAGTGGTGCCACGCTGTACTGGTTTAGGCGCGAGATAACACCCGCCAGCTTCACGCTTTCCTCGGAGAACTGAACCGAACGGCGATCCACTGGACCGGGGGCTACAGTAAGCTCGCGCATCTTTGCGAGGATTTCGTTGCCTTGTTGGAAGGCTTCCTCGATAGGTTCTTGCTGCGCCGCGATCTGCTCTTCAAGGTTTCGCAACTCCTCAGCTTTTTGTGTCAGCACACGAAACACGGCACCCCGACCGGCGGTTCCTGAGAGGTCTCCGGACTGCTCGAGTTCAGCCAGTTCTTCAAAACTCTGGCGGGCGCGTTCCACCTCGCGACCCAGCGCTTGGCCACTGAGGGCTATGTCGTGGGCTTGCTCGAGAGCAGCTTGGTAGTCACGAACAGTGTTCTCCAAGTGTTGTTCGACTGCCGCCGAGCCTGCGAGTGCGGCGGCGTTCAGCCAGCTAGACATGGCGATAATGGCGACCGAGCCAACAATCGTGGAGATCGTCAAACCAATGAAGCCACTAGCCGTACGCATTGAAGGCAGCAGACGGAGCATATAGCTCCAAAAGACGAATATGCCGACAGAGACCGCGATTGAGTACGCAACGGCTGCAAAAAAAGATACCGCACCGTTATCTTCGAGCAATGAGGACACACCGAGATAGGTGTAGATACCAGATGCGATGGCGAGGACACCCAAGGCTGCGGGGGTAAACGTGTCCAACCACGCGAGATGACCTTCTAGTTCCTTTGCGGTCCGAAGTCCCTTTGCTTCCTCAGCCGTCAAGCGATCCTTGTTCTCAGTCATATTTCAACATGCTCCACACTCATCACGCGATGTTCGTCACTTAATCATTTATTAAGACTTTTCACCCTGGGTTGCACATCTGGACGTTGCGAATGGATTGCTTGCGCGAAGCTGCCATTCCTATGTGAGTTTTCGCCAACTTGCATCACCAGCTCTAGAAGACGGGAAAAACATCAACCAACTGAAATTCCAGTTGCTATTCTGGGAGCGGCAATGAGCATAGATCAGATGCCTCGTTGTCACACGCGTGAATTCGCTCAGCGGGGTAAATCCGTCACATCTTCCTGAGTGAATATGAGGTGTCCCTAGCATATCAACCCGAACGTGTGCTTGGTTCGATCCTGATCCAGTGCGAAAAATTTGATTGACCTAACTCTTGGAGACCTAGCTCGTGGAATTATTGATAGTTTTGGGTTTGGTTTTGGCTATTGCTGTGTATTTGGCAATTCGCAGTAACAGGCCAGACGATACAACTACGTCGCCGAGTCAGTCAGGTGTGCATGAGAACCCTAGATTGGCTACGAACCAACGGCAGCGCACATCGCAGCCAGAGCGTTTTGATCCAGGCCATACGGTCCCGAAACCCGACGTAACGATCCTAGCGGGTTCAGCGTACGTTGTAGATGGCGATACACTGGTCATTAAAAAAACACAGGTTCGTCTGTTCGGCGTCGATGCTCCCGAGATGAACCATCCCTATGGCAAGAAGGCGAAATGGGCGCTCGTTTCGCTTTGCAAGGGTCAAAAAATTAGAGCCGAGGTGACCGAGCAAGACACCCACGGACGGACTGTTGCAAAGTGCTACCTTGAGGATGGCCGTGATCTATCCGCTGAAATGGTCAAACTTGGTCTAGCGATAGACTGGCCAAAATTCTCCGGTGGACAGTACCGGTCTATGGAAATGCCCGACGCTCGAAAGAAGCTGTGGCTGGCAAACGCGCGGCAAAACGGACATATGGGGCTGTGGAAGCAATACGACGCAAAGCAGGCCGCTCGGAAAGTGGACAACTGACAGTACATCCAAAGCCGTAGCTGATGTCGGGCAAGTAGGAGCGGCCAAAGGGTTCACCCTGAGCCGCTTAAAATCTGTGATTTGAGGTTTTTGGATTTGTCCACCGCCACCTTGAACTTTCAGGCATGGCTAGGTTACGGCTACGGGCGATTGCGCGAACTTCGGCGCTCATGACCGTGTGGGCATTGTTAAGGGCGCTTACCAGATCAGCCCGCTCCCAATGGCCGGGTCTAATCCACTGATCAGGATAAGCCGCCTCGATCTGGCGAGCTTCGGCGCGTACCTCACTGGCAACCTGCTTGATGCCCGCGAGAATAGAAAGGGTGCGCTGCCAGACCTCAGTGTCGTCGGCTAGTGGTCCCGGTGTGGGGTTGGTTTTGGATGTCATTCTATTGGGTCCTTGTTGTTGGTTGTGATGACGGTTCATCGAAGGTTGATAAGTCTGGCGATCTGGTCTGCCCGATGTACCGTAAGTTCACCTCGAGCGTTCTCAGCGATAGCCTTGGCGTAGAGCTGTCGAGCCGTGTCCGACGCTGTGGCCTCGACGTAGCCAATCGCGTCAGCAACCTTGTCTTCGGGCATGTTGAGTAATACGCGGGGGCTGACTTTGGGTTTCTTTGCGGTGATCTAGGGTTTGACATAGGGGTCAAACCCTAGAGCAAGCCGAGCAGCGTCCCGGCTCTGGTCGATCTCATCTTGGCAGCGACCGTTGAAGGCACGACCAGCGATCGTGAGGATGTGCTTGGCCTGGTCGAGCGTAAGGTCTTGGCGGTTAGCGCGGAGCTTTGCCTTCTTGATCATCGGCAGGATCGAGGGGTCGGGCATGCCGGACTTGGCGACGTGTTCAAGGAATAACCGTTCAAACTCTCTGGGTGTCAGTGAGGCAGGTTTGGGTTTGCCGAAGGTAGCCAAGAGTCTCTTGGCGTGTACCATCGGTCGCTTGGCCTGTGCGATCTGGTCGAGCAGTGCATCTCGGCGTTTACCTTTGCGGAGCTTACTGTTGTCGATGAAGTATTGGGTTGCCTTTTTGGCGGATGCAGGGACTGTCTCGAGGGACATATGCTAGGTTCCTTGATTGCGGTGGTGGTGCGAAAGCTGAGGACGTGAGAACGCCTCCTGTAACCCTCTGAGGAAACAGGATTTCTCAACCACAATTTTCTGATTTTCCGTGGGGATGGGGGATTGTACGTTTCGCCGGGAAACGCGGATTTTAGCGATGGCTTCTCACTGCATCTCAGTACGGGCGAAACGTGGCAAAGCTGTTCGGCGAAGCGCGACCGCTTCGAGTTCTTCCTCGATAATCTCGTCGAGGTACTCGGCGCCACTCGCTAGATGAACCAGCGCTTCCTGAGATTGGGAGTAGCCGATGGCAAGCGACCACCTCCAGTCTGTCATCGTCTGTCGATGGACAAGCGCGGCAATTGCGTAACCCACCTCGCTGCCTGAGGGTAACTCTGAGGCGATCCGCTTGAGGAGTTGAATGCGGGGCAGCAGGTCTTTGACATAGCGCCTTTGGTTTGATCTCTTGTTTATCTCAGCGCGTTCCTCGGGGGTCTTCCGGTGATACCCGGCTTTCCGAGCGCAGTTTTTATGACAGTAGATCGCGCTGCGTTGCTTGTGAGATGGAATTGGTCCTGCGCAATGGCGGCAGCTACGAGTTTCGTCGGGTGTTTCGGTTTGGTTTTCCATTGGGTCAGCTTTCTTGTGGTTGTTTTTGAGCGTCAGTAAGCGCCTTGTGTCATTGCCTCGGTTCGGTCGAGACGTTCTTCGAGTTCAGCTTCTGCGGCTTCGGCTTGCTCGTGTTGTTGATGGGCATATTTCTCGAGGTCCTCATCGATCTCGAGAGGTACACCGAGTGTATCCGCAAGTTTCTGATAGAGCGCCTCGAGTGCGTCACGCTGGGCAGTTGTGAGGGTCTGGGAGAACTTGCCGGCCTCCCGATCTCGCCCCCCCACTACGCCGATCTGGATATGGCTTCTGGTGAAGTTTTCGCGACCGACTGCACCACGCCTCAGGGGGTGCCTACAGAGTTCGACCGTGCCATCGACCAACACCAAGTAGTGCCAGCCAATACCGAGCCGACCAGTCTTGGCGTGTTCGACGTCGATCATCGCTGCGTCAATTCGCGGATCGGGCGGGTGATGGGTGTACCTGACAAATAAGCTGGTGGTCTTCTCGCGGGGCAACGTAGCGAACAGCGTTGTTCGTAGGTAAGTGTCGGCTCTCTTGATCCTGAGCATCGGCCTTGGTTCCTTTCTTCACACGTTCTGCCCATGCTTTGAGTTCACTGAGCGTCAACTGCCCGGCCCCTGTTGGTGAACGACCGTCTTCAATCAGATCGACGGTTGCATAGAAGTACTCGGGGTCGGAGCAGGTGCGGGGTTGGATACGGTTCAGGACCAGATCGATATCTGTGTCCCAAACCATGTCGGTTAAGCTGGTCATGTTCTTGTCATTCATTCGGGTGACCCCGAGAGGTGACCCACAGTTATCCTCGCAGTTCACCCTCGGGCGTCACTGGTCTGGGCTGGGGTCGAACCTGTCGGGGTCGTGGTTGGCAATGGTAGCAAGCCATCACCGATCGGAAGGTCAGTGACCAAGTTGCTTACGGATATGCTGCGCAAACTCGGCCCAAGCAATCCCATCGGCACGGCCTGCCGCGCGGTCCACCGCGAACTGGCGAACGCAGCGTTCGACACCGGTGTGGGCTTCAGATGCCTGCTTCAAGAAGTCGAAGCCATCTTGCCCCAATTCCTGCAGTGCGCTCTGGGTTGCGGCCTCGGTGATCGCGCTTTGGACATTCGAGAACATCGCGCGGGTATCGCCGGGTACATCGATCTCAGATACCGACCCGTCAGCCAGACCGCGCATGGTTTCGGCGGCTTGGTCGATGGTCATGCCAGACATGGCAATCTGGCCGAACGCTGCTTCATATGTCTGAGCCTCGCCCATCGACATAATGCTATCATCAAGCGAGGCGTTGAGACCATCGATCACGGAGTCGAACTCAGCGTGGCCTGTTTCGCTACCTTTGGGTTCTTCGGGCGTCTCGACTACCGCCGAACTATGTTCCTGCGCTGCCCTTTGAGCCGCGCCAATCGACAGTCCTTCATCAAAGACGGCGTCGAGCAATCCTAGTTCTTTAGCCTGGGCGACCTTCATTGACATCCCTTGTACGTTGATCACGTCGCTGTCTTTGAGATCGCTTTGTGAGTGAACATCGCGCTGCGTGTTCTTGGTGTCGCGGACGGTGACGCCCCCGCTCACGTAGTCTGCACTTGAAGCATATGATTTGGAGGATGGCATTGTTTGTGCGGTGGCATCGCCGCCACCGAGGGTTACTCTTTCAACCATGTTTCTTGTGTCCTTTGAAATGGGTTGGTTATCGAAGACCGAGTTCGATCTCGGCCAACTCTTGCGGTGTTGGTGGGTTTGGGTTTTCGATTAGGGGCAGGCTAGTGATCGCCTTGTCCTCATCGAGAGACATCAGGTGGACGGGGCATAGTTGAGCCAGTGCGTCCAGCGCGTAGCCTTTTAGCCGGAGGCGGGTGAACGCCATGGCCAGACGCAGCTTGGTTTCCTCGTCGATCTCGCGCTCGTGGAGTTGGGATAAAGATGAGACCAGCCCATCGCGGCTTACAAGCTCGAGCCATGCTACGCCGACGGCGCTTTTCTTGACCTTGGTGGCCATCTTTCGTGTCCTTTTCGGTTTTGCGTTGCTGCGTTCATCGAGTTTTGCCTCGAGGATCGCGACCTTGTTCTTCCATCGAGCGAGCGTCTCTTCAGCCTTGATAGCCTCGCGTTGTTCATGGGTGAGTTCGGCCTGCCCAATCCCATGAGCGTCGGCACAGGAAGGACAGTTGTATTCATCGCCGAACGGAGCCGGGAACTTCACAGCGCACGAGATGCAAGACTTGTAGTTGATCCTGCGGTTCTCAGAGATGCACCGGTCGCACCTCGATGCTTTTGGCTTGTGGGTTTCAAACTCGACACCACACGCGTTGCAGGTCTTGAGGTACATCTGCCGGGGTGGCTTCTTGGTTTTCGCTCTACGCTGCGGTGGGGGCATGTTGGGTGTTCCTTATGTGTCAAATAACCAACTTGGGTCTGGCATCCTGGGTGCTTTCAGTACCGCGTTGGATTTTGGCAGGGGTGAAGGTCGGGCTGTCAGATCAGAGACGGGGTCGAGGCCCTCAGGCCATTCACCGGAGATCAGACCAGAGGAACGACGGATTGCCTTGTGGTATCGAAAGGGTACCGCTGAGGACCTCGGCAAGACGTGATCGAACAGGCTATCTCCGAGGAAGTCGGTACGCATTGAGCGCAGTGGTACGGAGACCGGTGGATGAGCATCACCAGAGGCTAGGAGACGACCGTACGTGGTGATTATGAATGCCGATAGGTCTTTGTCCGTTCGACGTAGACCGAGCTTCTCAGCGGCCTTGAGGGTATGTGTACCGATAATGGTAAAGTCAGCGTAGTTCAGACGGTATTTCGAGTATCGAACATCGCCGGTCAGCACCTCATCCTTCTGACCGGGCGGAACACAAAGACCTTGGCGACCCATGAACGTGCCACCAGCAAGGAAGACGTTGTAGCGATGACCAGTATCGAGGAACTCCCGAGCGAGCGTGTAGTGGACGAAAGCCCTGACGATAACTGACGGGTTCGGTTCATACCGTCTACCGACCAATAGATGCGGCAACCTTGCCCTTGCCCGACCGTATTTCAGCGGAGCCATTCTGTACGTTGGGCGATCATCCCATTCACCGACCCGATGGCGAGCTCCTCGGGCAAAACGAACGGCCCCGGCGATCTCTGAGGGTGTCGGCTTGATGTGCTTGAAGATCGACCGGGCGACTGTGTTGATCGCACCACCTGCAATGTAGCCACCGAGGGGAACGCCCCGGTTCTTAACGACCGACTGGCAGCGGGAACACAGCCCCCATCGCTGCGGTAGCCGTTGTCTGATCTCATAGGCTGACAATGGGTTGTCGCATGTAGCAGAGGCACAGACGCCTTGGAGATTGGTGGTCATGACGGCCTCATTGGGTTGTACGTTCGGGGTTACTGAGGGTGTCCCTGCGATACAGTCGGAAAGAACAGAAACGCCCTCTTCAACCCGCCCATGTGTCAAGCTCACAAAGACGACACGGGCGGATTGAAACGGTTAAAAGGTCTTACTACCTCGACCCGCCAGACAAGACAGGGATGCGCTTGAGACCTGAACCAACATCGACCAAGGACCAAGATCGATGCGGTATAGGGATTAGGATTGATGGCTATCGGTGATGGACATTCACCCTATGTACACAGACGGGGAAGCGTGAAGCCTTGAAAGGAACCTAATCGTGTAACTAGAGGTAAATCCCTTGGTATCTGTTACTCATAAGGGTGCAGTAATTCCAACCCATTGATTTACAACGAAGTGTACCGAGCATGTCATCGACCGTTAAATGACCATCATCGACCATCAACACTGAGGAAAACCGGGGGTTAACTTGGGGTGATACCTGAGGTGTACACTATAGGTAATAACTTTTCGTTTCTTCTTACTCTATGAGGGAGCTGTAATGTAGAAGCCCTTGTTAATATGGGGTGCTGTCACTGTCGTTCCCCTGCCGGTCGTTTGGTGATCCGCCGTCTATACGGATGGCCGCGAGGACAACCTGAGTGACCCATTCTTGGAACGCACGGCCCTTGGGTTTGTCAGAGCGCATGATGTTCGCATTGAGGTCGGATTTGGTCAGTCGGCGTTTTGGGTTCATTCAGAAGGGAGCAGTAATTGCCTCACCGACCCTCGACCTTTGATTTTGGCCCCTATGAGCCTTTGATTTCATTGGGAAACAAAGGACCAAAATCAGGGGTCAGGTAGGGTGGCTTGCAAAACACTGATTTAGGGGTTTCCGAGCCTCGGCCAGCAGATCACCAGCCGAGACGTTTTGGGTTCATTCAGGGGGGAGGGAGAATGCTCTGAACCCGCCTAGTGGATCACTTCGTCAGATGGCCTCCTCGGTTCGAGGCCACTCAAACCCTTCCCAACGGTCAACTTGATGCCATTGCGCATGGTGACGCTGAGGTCATAGACAGGGTGCGGCACTCGGATGCCCTTCGCCCGCTTCCGGGGTGTCTTCGAGAGACGCATCTCCTCGCCCTTGTGGACATCAACACGGGCAACAACCCGACGCACCAGCGCATTCAACTCGTGAGGCTCGAGGTCGCTAACATCGCGGGGAAGATCGATTGCGCCCAGACCAGCACTCTCGGTAATCCGTTTCAGTTCGGCCTCAAGTTCCTCGACCTCAGCCTGTGCAGCCATCAGTAGACGGGGCGTTACTGCCGGTTTCGATTGGAGGTATTCGAGCGTACCTTGAGCATCCGACATTGCCGCCTCGAGGCCCTCTGTCTCCGGTGTGGTCTCAACCGCATTGGCCTTCCTGATTTCCGGCCAATAGTCGATCAACACCTCGTCGATTTGGGAAACGGCCCCGATGTAGGTGTTCAAGACCGGATCGACGTACGCCGCAGTTCGAGCATATGCCTTCCGCTTGGCATTCCGGTCTGTACCGGGAACCTTGAGTACACCCGTCAGTGCCGCTTTAGTCTGACGACGCATGGGTTCGACCGGTGATGTTGTTTTGACCTCAGCGCCACCAGCGGCCTCACGCTGCTCAAGGCGGAACCTCACACGGCGTTCAGTGTCCTCGTCAACGATCCTCGGGAAATAATCCCTTACCTTGTCGACGATCACCCGGTCACCTTTGCGGTAGAACCCTTTGGCAATCGGTAGTGATCCGTCCTTTTCCTCGGGCTTGATCTTGCGGCCAATCTCGAGGGTGCCATATGCGGCCTCTGAGCGTACCAACTGACTTACAGTCTGACCCCGCCATTGCCCTCGGACCAACGCAGGGACACCTTGAGCGGCCAGATCACGGGCAATACCGACAGGGCGTTCACCGTTGGCAAATCTCTCGTACACATTGCGGACCAGTGCAGCTTTGTCTTTGATGACCTCGAACTCTCTGGATGTCTTGGGGTCACCGACCACCTTGATCCATGCGGGTGTCTGAGAGGAGCGCACACGGTTGCCTGCGAGCGTCTCGTCGGTGTTCGCTCCCCAAGCTGCAGTCAGTCGCTTCGACTTAACCTCGCTCTCCTCATTCGCTCTTTGGAAGCCAACCAGCAACATGATGCCATCTGCGAAGTCGATAGGCTCATTCGCCTTGAACATCTTCCCATCGAACAAGGTCACGAGGTTCACACCGCTCTCAACGATGTCTTGAAGCAGAGCAAGACCTCTCTGCCAGTGTTGACGTGACAGGCGATCTAACGACTCCACAAGGAGAGTTGAGCCGTGTGGTACGGAACCCTCCTCTACGGCCTCTAAGAAGCCTCGTAAGGCCCCCACCTCAGCGTTGGCCCCCTTGAAAGCGGACACCCCGAGGTCCTCGAAGTTACTCGACGACAGTTCGTAGCCATTAGCATCACACCATGCTTGTGCGGCCTCGGTCTGTCGCTTTATGCTGTTACCATCCTTTTGTTGAGCCGAGGAGAACCTCCTGTAGCTGAAGGCTAGGGGCTTGCCTCCGTTGCCGAGCGATGCGTTG
The DNA here is from genome assembly GCF_056541245.1 of Ruegeria sp. AI3. NCBI lineage: Bacteria > Pseudomonadati > Pseudomonadota > Alphaproteobacteria > Rhodobacterales > Roseobacteraceae > Ruegeria > Ruegeria sp. AI3. Next base: position 314,296 of record NZ_JBQFYA010000003.1, on the reverse strand, counting down.
GCATCCATGTCCGTGTCTCTCCGTTTACACCGGCAGGCTCACTCAGGGTGATCGGCCTAATATCTCCGCGTGATCTATTGGAGATGAGGCCTATCATGGTCAAGTGTACCTGCAGTGTTACCCTTGGTTTCAATCTTTGACCGAGGACGCTGGAAAGGACATGAACGAAAGAGGAGATCAATCCACTTCAAGCACACACCAAGCAACCTCAGCATGTGTATTTGATAGGGTCATATCGAATTTACTTCAAGAAGATGAACGGCCCGACCAGTTGGCGTTCGACCGATGGCAGCGCCCGGCGCACTTCGAACCCGCCCAGATCACGGGCACGCGGGATGATCAACGTCTCAAGCGCCGGGTTTTCCGTGACGCAGTCGGGGGTGTGAGTCGGGTTCCAGCTCATGCCTGATCTCCTTTGGTCGGACGGACTAACTTTCTAACGTTCCTGAATGCACTGTAGCGCAGAGTTCACGACATGTATCGCGCAACTATGCAGATACTTGGTGCGGCGTCTGGTTCGTTGAAGTTCGGTGGGCCATGCACCCTCACATAGCCGTGAACATTAAATCGTCCACGCTTGGACCGCGCGCGCTCGGTTTTCCAAACAAGCGTGCTATATTTTGAGATAGGCGAACCCGGCCAGTCAGGTCGGGCTAGAATGTGGGCCACATGACAGGAGAGTTTCCATGACGCGCCTTCAGATAACCCGCCGGTCTCTTCTAGTTGCCGGCATTGGCACCCTCGCGACGAGTTTGTCCGGCACAGCGCATGCCAGAGGGCTTGCTGCGACCCCGTCGATGCGCGGTGGGTCCAACAACTATCGCCCCGGCGCGCCGATCGTCGACAGGATCGGTGGCGGAGGGTTCTGGATGACGGGCACCGTGCGACGCGCCGGAGACGGAGCGCCCCTGCCCGGTCAACGCATCCAGATCTGGGCGCACACGACCGAAGGGCATGAGCGCGATCCTCACAGTCACGGAGCGACCTTGACCGACGCCAATGGCGAGTTTCGGCTGGAGATGCCGCAGATCGTGCCTGCCTTCGGGCAACCGCATGGGCATCTGGCCTATGACAGTGGTGAGTTCCAGACGGTGTTCCTGCGGCCCGTGATGTCCAGCGCGAAAGACAAAACGCTAGCCGCACATTTCGTGCTGCAACCTGCCTGAGCCACGTGATCCGCAGCGCTCTGATTTGGCTGGGGATTGGGGCGGCGTTGCTTGTTCCGTCGATTGCGGCTGCGACCAGCCCTTATCTGGCTTGGCGTGACCCCATCTACATCCTGGCAGGATTTGCCGGGGTTCTGAGCCTTGGCTTGCTGTTGCTGCAACCTCTATTGGCGGCCAGAATCTTGCCGGGACTTGCCCCAATGACCAGCCGTCGCGCGCATAGATGGGTTGGTATTTTGTTGATCGTGGCGATCTTTATCCATGTTGGAGGCCTTTGGATTACCAGCCCTCCGGATGTGGTGGATGCGTTGCTCTTCGTCTCGGCGACCCCGTTTTCCGCGTGGGGAGTGATCGCCATGTGGGCGGCTTTTTTCGCGGTGTTTCTGGGTCTCTACCGACAGCGCTTGGCCTTGCGGTTTCGCGTCTGGCGGCTAACGCATACGACGCTGGCTTCTGTGACGATCATTGGAAGCGTTGTGCATGCCATGTTGATTGAGGGCACGATGGAGATCATGACCAAAACAGCCCTCTGCGTATTGGTGCTACTGGCGAGCGGGCGGGCGCTCGCCAAACTGCGTGTTTGGGACGTGAGGAGACGGGCTTAAACGCCCAGACACCACCGCATCACTGCCTTTTGCGCATGAAGGCGGTTCTCGGCCTCATCAAAGATCACGGAGTTCGGGCCGTCCATCACCTCGGAGGTCGCCTCCTCCTCGCGGTGGGCGGGCAGGCAGTGCATGAACAGCGCATCCGGCTTGGCATGGGACATCAGCTCAGTATTGACCTGATAGGGGCGCAGCATGTTGTGGCGACGCTCTTTCGCGGATTGGCTGTCATGCATCGAGACCCAGGTGTCGGCAACCACCAGATCTGCGCCCTCAACGGCTTTATAGGGATCACGCTCGACAACGATTTGCGAGCCCTTCTGACGGGCAAACCCCATGAATTCTTCCTCGGGGTCGAACTGTGCCGGGCCTGTAAAAGTCAGGTCAAAGCCGAACTGACCCGCCGCGTGTAGGAACGAGGCGCATACGTTGTTGCCGTCGCCGGTCCAGACCACTTTTTTGCCCGCAATCGGGCCGCGGTGTTCTTCGTAGGTCAGAATATCGGCCATGATCTGGCAAGGATGGGTCCGGTCGGTCAGGCCGTTGATCACAGGCACGTCCGAATATTCGGCCATCTCGGTCAAAACGGTCTCGTCAAAGGTGCGGATCATGATCATGTCCACATAGCGTGACAGGACACGGGCCGTGTCAGCGATGGTTTCACCATGCCCCAACTGCATGTCCTTGCCGGACAGGACCATGGTCTGGCCGCCCATTTGGCGCACACCCACATCAAAAGACACGCGCGTCCGGGTCGAGGGTTTTTCGAAGATCAACGCGACCATGTGGTCTTTGAGCGGCTGTTCATCGTCCAGCGCGGCTTTTGGCTGTCCAAGGCGGGCCTGCTTCATCGCGCCCGCTTGATCAATCATTTTGCGCAGGTCGGCTGCGCCGGTTTTGTGGATATCAAGGAAATGGTTCATATCGTTTCGCTTTTGTCTGTCGGCGACCGGGGGCGCTGCCCCCGGACCCCCGGAGTATTTGGGAAAAAATGAAGATCAGGCGGTTTCGAGCGTGGCTTCGATTTGCGCTGCGGCCTTGTCGAGGCGGATCATCGCCTGGGCGATATCGTCCTCGGTCAGGGTCAGTGGCGGCAGCAGGCGAATGACGTTGTCGGCAGCGGGAACCGTGATGACCTCGTTGTCATAGCCCGCGTTGACCACGTCGATATTTGTCGCTGTGCATTTCAGGCCCAGCATCAGGCCGGTGCCGCGCACCTCTTCGAAAACCTCGGGATGGTCGGCGACTAGTCCTTCGAGTTTCTGGCGCAGCAAGCCAGCCTGGCGGTTGACGCCTTCGAGGAAGGCAGGCGTGGCGACCTGGTCGATCACGGCGCAGCCAACGGCGCAACCGAGCGGGTTTCCTCCGTAGGTCGATCCATGCGTGCCTGCGGTCATGCCGCTGGCGGCCTCTTCAGTGGCCAGCACCGCGCCCAGAGGGAAGCCTCCGCCGATGCCTTTGGCGACCATCATGATATCCGGTGTGATACCCGCCCATTCATGGGCAAAAAGCTTACCGGTCCGGCCCACGCCACACTGGACCTCATCGAGGATCAGCAGGAGGTCGTTTTCATCACAGATCTGACGTAGGGCTTTGAGCTCGGCGTCGGGAACGGGGCGGATGCCGCCCTCGCCCTGCACCGGCTCGATCATGATTGCCGCTGTTTTTTCGGTAATCGCGTTGGTGACGCCATCGAGATCTCCGAACGTGAGATGCACGAAGCCGGGGAGCAAAGGGCCAAAGCCCTTGGTCATCTTCTCCGACCCGGCGGCGGCGATACCAGCCGAGGAGCGGCCGTGGAACGAGCCGTCGAAGGTGATGATCTCGACCTTCTCAGGCTGGCCTTTGTCATAGAAATACTTGCGGGCCATTTTCACGGCCAATTCGCAGGACTCGGTGCCCGAGTTGGTGAAAAACACCGTGTTGGCAAAGGTATGCTCGACTAGCTTGTCGGCCAGCGCCTGCTGCTGCGGAATGTGGTAGAGGTTCGAGACATGCCACAGCGCATGCGCCTGCTCGGTCAACGCGTTCACAAGCGCCGGATGCGCGTGGCCCAATGCGTTCACCGCAATGCCTGCTCCGAGATCCAGAAAACGTCGGCCATCCGCCTCGGTCAGCCAGGCGCCTTCGCCCTTCACGAAAGTCAGGGGCGCACGGTTATAGGTCGGCAGAACGGACGGGATCATCGGATCATCCTTTTAAGATAGCTTAAGCCCTGTGAGTGATACACCGGGGCCATGGTCGTCAACTGATTTGGTGGAGAATGCGCGGATTTGGTCAGCGCAAATAGATCAAACGGGCCGGTTACGCGGTCAGGCGTCGGCGTCGGAGGCGCAGGATATGTGCGGTTTTGATCATGGCGGCTCGTATAGCGAGGTTCGACCTGTCTGGGAAGACCAATAATTGGAAAGTCCTGAAATTTCACAATGAGATGAGAAGCCGCCATTTCACGCTTGCTATTTCAATTCCTGTGGCGCACCGCTTGACCATGACGCCTACACCTCAGAATCCGCCCCTTGCGGCCCTGTTGATCTTTGCCGCCAGCGCCCTGCTGGCGGGTACGACATTGCTGGCCAAAGCGTTGGGGACAGACACGCTTGGTCCTGCGCTGCATCCGATGCAGATCAGCCACGGGCGGTTTCTGTTTGCTTTTGTGGTGATCGTGACCGCCACGGCTGTTCTACGACCGGCGCTGAGGCGCCCTCATTGGGGGCTACATATCGGCCGCACCAGTTTCGGATGGCTGGGGATCACGCTGATGTTTGCATCCGTCGCTTATATCCCGATCGCGGACGCCACGGCGATTTCCTTCCTTAACCCGGTTTTTGCGATGGTTCTGGCCATCCCGCTGCTGAAAGAAGGTGTCGGCCCTTGGCGTTGGCTGGCCGCAGCGGTGGCTTTAACCGGGGCACTGATTCTCTTGCGCCCGACGCCTGCCAGTTTCCAACCGGCCGCCCTGTTGGCCCTGACGGCGGCCGTGGTGATCGGGATGGAGCTGATTTTCATCAAAAAACTCTCGGGCCGCGAGATTCCGATCCAGATTCTTTTGGTGAACAACGGATTGGGCCTGACCATCGCCTCGGTCGCGGTGATTGCCGTGTGGCAGGCGCCGACCCCTGCACAATGGGCAGCTTTGGCCGGAATCGGGGGGTTGATGGCCTGCGCACAGGCCTGTTTCGTCAACGGAATGGCCCGCGCCGATGCCTCGTTCGTTGCGCCCATCAGCTATGCCACATTGATCTTCGCGGCGTTCTACGACTTTGCGATCTTTAGCGTGATCCCGGATCGGATCAGTATCATCGGCTCATCCATAATCCTGACAGGCGCGTTGATTCTGGTCTGGCGCGAAACCATTCACCGTCAGGCCTTGAGCCGGTAGCCCGTCCGTAACATCTGCCAGGTCACCGCACCGACGAACAGCGTCGCCCCGGTGCAAACTGCCATTCCCAGCCACGGAGAGCCGTCGGACACTCCGATCATCCCATAGCGCAGACCGTCAATCAGATAGAAAACCGGATTCAGATGGCTAAGTTTGTTCAGCATCGGAGGCAGCGCCTCGACCGAGTAGAAGGTACCCGACAGGAAGGCCAAGGGCGTGACGATGAAGTTGGTGATCGCCGCCATCTGGTCGAATTTATTAGCAAAAATCCCGGCAAACAGGCCCAGCGCGCCCATGAAGGCCCCGCCCAAGATGACGAAAATCAGGGTGATGAAAAGGTTCTGCGGCGCAATCGACAGAAACACCAGAAACGCGAGGGCCACGACACAAGCGATCAGAACGCCGCGCGCAATGCCGCCTGCCAAATAGCCAAGCAGGATCTCTAGCGGGGACAGCGGCGGCATAAGGGTATCCACGATGTTCCCCTGAACTTTCGAGATCACCATCGAGGACGAGGTATTGGCGAAGGCATTCTGGATCACCGTCATCATCATGATACCGGGCGCCAGAAAGATCAGAAACGGCACACCCATAACGTCAGGCCGGCTTGGACCGATGGCAATAGTGAAGATCAACAGAAACAAACCAGCCGTCACCAGCGGGGCCAGCAAGGTCTGGGTCCACACCGCCATAAAGCGCAGGGTTTCGCGTTTGGCCAGCGTGTAGAGGCCCATCCAATTGACCGCGCCAAACCGGCGCGCGTCCTGATCCATAAGATTCTGCATGAGAGCCTCTTAACTGATTCGAAGACCGCTTGTAACTCGGCCCGCAGTGATTAAAATAGGGCGCTGAGACGAATTCCCAAGGCGGCCCGAATCCGGGGCCGCTTTCCGCTTTTGAAAGGCAACCGATGTCCTGGACTGACGAGCGCGTAGAACTGCTGAAGAAAATGTGGGGCGAGGGCCAGTCGGCCAGCCAGATCGCCAAGGAACTGGGCGGCGTGACCCGCAATGCGGTGATCGGCAAGGTCCACCGTCTGGGCCTGTCCAACCGCGCAACCGGTGCAACGCCCGCCAAGGCCGAGCCCAAGGAAAAACCGGCCCCCGCGCCCAAGGCCGAGGCGAAACCAAAGCCCGCACCAAAGACCGAACCCGCACGCCCCGCTCCTGCCCCGGCAGCCGAGGCGAAACCTGCCGTTCCCGCTCGCCGTCAGATCATCCCGGCGGGTCAACCTCTGCCGCCGCAGCCTTCGGCGAATGAGATCAGCCCCGAGGCGCTGGCCAAGGTCAACGAGGTTGAGAAGAAAGCCAAGAAGCTGACGCTGATGGAGCTGACCGAAAAGACCTGCAAATGGCCCGTAGGCGACCCCGCAACCGAGGATTTTTGGTTCTGCGGCCTGCCGGTTGAAGCAGGCAAGCCCTATTGCGAGGCGCATGTGGGCGTGGCCTTCCAACCTATGAGCTCGCGCCGCGACCGCCGTCGGTGATTGGGAACGCCAGAACCATATTTCTATTCTGGAATGAGGGAAGGGCGCGCGGTTTCTCCGAGCCTCTTTTCGGAAGTGTTGCGAAGCCAAAACAACGCTAGGCGTAACGGGCGCTTACGAGAAAAACACCCTCGCAGCTCTTTGCGAGGGTGTTTTAGACCGGGACGTCGGATGTGCGGACGAAGTTGCTGTTCGTTGCGGCGGTGCAAATGGTTGCGTCGATTTAACAGGCCCAGCCTGCAGAGGTCGGCTGATCGCAGCTAGAATTACACAGCTATTGTAGGCATGCATCAGTGTTCTATGAGTCTTTGATCTCTCATCTTCTTCATTCGCAAACTACATTCATTGTCAGTCCTCGTGTTCTTGTAAGTGGCGAAAATGTACCCTCCCGCCAACCGGGTCGAACCTGACACCTCTAAGAAATAACCTTCGCTGACTTGCTCAAAAAACTCGAAACTTGTGGCGGAAAAGCTTCCGGTTACCAAAAAGCCCGTTATGTTTTTAACGCCGAAGCTCACACCCCGTGATTTACCGGAAAGCCTACCGTTTCGCGTTTGCTCAAAATAGTAGATATAACGACCAGACCCAAAACTACATCGAAGGGTCGCATACCATTTCCCGGATAAATTGGGCACCTGGGGCTTGTAGCCGTTCGAAGTAGAGAATTGAGAAATTATTACGTCATCTAAAAACGGCGTTGACTGTGTTCTTTCAACTTCCGCCACAAGATGGCCGTACCCGATTTCACAAAATGCGCAGATCGAAAAGACGAAACCCAAGACCGATCCTGCAAACACCTTGCTTGCTCCATAACTTTTGTCTGTCTACCTTCGTACCATATTTGTAGCGTAGGGTAACGACAGCTTCTCTATTCCCTGCCATCCGCGTCCAACCTAAACGACGAAGTGATGTTTATCGTCAAAACGGTCGGAAAGTCTTGTGCTACAAACCTTGGGCAAACCAAGGTTAGTCTCATCATGTCTACTTTCCGAGTCGAACACCGAACCTTCGTGCATTGTGGCATTAGCTAGAAAGGGTTCGAACCTGACATTGAAGTGTCAGTGATCTTGGAGCCGCGGGCACATGATCGGCATTTTACTGCGCCGGATGGGATGGTAGGTCTGGTTCAGGTTGCCACCCAGGCACATCCTCCGGCGCGACCGAGGCGTGGAGGTGTTCGGACTGGTCCTTGCCCACTATCCGTCTTTTGCGCAGAAGAAAAATCTTGCCCCACCCGCGCCACGTTCCAACCGACGCCCCCTGAGCATTGGTCGGAAAACGAGCGCGCCATCCCTCCGGCAGCGGCAGCCCATGCCGCTCGGCCTTGTCCAGCATCCAGATGAGAGAGATGTTGCTGAGGGCGCGTGCTTCTTCATAGCCGTTCAACTGACCACCCACATCGCCATGGGTGCCCCGGAACCAGACCTGTTCAACATGGCCTTTGAACTCTGGTGTGCATCTCCACAGGACAGGTTCATAGACCTCGCGGGTCTCATTCAGGGCCATCGCGTGATATCCGTGGCGTATTGCGCGGCCGAGTTGATGATTGTGGAAGGCGTGCTTTTCCTCGGCCCAACGCCATAGCAGCGGTAGGCGCAGACCAAGCGCTTTGACCGTGTCCCACACCCCGACCATCTCAATTGCCACATCCTCATGGCAAAATTTGCGGCGGAAATCGCGGGCCGCCGTGCCACTCGGGTTGCATTCATAGTGGCGGTAGGCCTGCTTGATGTTCCGCTCGGTCGCGTGTTCCGCCTTCAGCAGGCCGATCATGTCGATCACACCCGCAAGGCTACGAACACCGTAGGCCCCACGCGAATACCCTATGAAGTAAATCCGGTCTCCGGGTTTGTAACGCGAGGCCAGATAGCCATAGGCCCGACGGATCTGCCGATTGATCCCCCGCCCCATCATCACGTCCAGTGAAGACTTCCAGCTTTCCCACTGGACGCCGGCCTCATAAAACACGGAAACCTGAGGCCCCATTTCCTGACACAGGCGAAACGTCTGCCCGGCATGGGTTTCGAGGCCGGGTTCCAGCGTCGACATTGTTCCGTCCAGAATGACAACATGGCTGATCGGCTCACGGTGCAGCGCTTCGGCGGAATGCTCAGAGCGTAAGGGCCGCCCGAGCCATCCAAGTACCTTTCTGCTTAACCGTGACAGAATCATATCTCAGCCACTCCTGTACTCTTCGAGGGTGCGCGCGCGTCTCAGCATTGCGCCGCCCTGGCCTTCACGGTGCATCGGCAACTGAGGCCCATGCGTCCATATCCCGCCTCCGTTCGACCGCCGGCCCATCACTTGCCCGCGCGCCGGTAGAGGCGAGGTATACTCAAGGATGGGTATCATCAGCATGCCGGACAAGAGATCCAACGAAACCGTGAGACGTTGAAGCATAGCTGCAAGCCTAAGCGGGCATTTGGGCATCATCATGACTAAGGCGTGCGGCATGCGTGACCTCATCGTTACAGCCACCATATGTCTGAATATATTACGAAAGCTCAAACGCATTGCAAAATTCCCGAAACCGTCTGACGACAGATCACGAAATGAGCAGTGAAGCCGCATCTTATCGGGTCGCACCGTCTCGTGACTGCACGCTACAAGTGTAGCTGAACAACCCAGTGGCTGTCTGTGGCCTGCTTCACGGTTAAGGCGGACTGAATGCCTTGTGGATTTGAGTGCAAAGCCTTCCCCTTTTGCCATCCTTTCGCTATTGCACGCATTAACCCAAGATTGATGACGCAGGACGCACCCCATGGCGATGGAAAAGACATTCAACGCGGCCGAGGCCGAGGCCCGCATCTACGAGGCCTGGGAACAGGCCGGAGCCTTCAAGGCAGGCGCGAATAAGTCGCGTGACGAGAGCTTTACCATTATGATCCCGCCGCCCAACGTGACCGGTGCTTTGCACGTGGGCCATGCGTTCAACAACACGCTGCAGGACATCCTGATCCGTTGGCACCGGATGCGTGGCTTCGACACGCTCTGGCAGCCCGGTCAGGACCACGCGGGCATCGCCACTCAGATGCAAGTTGAAAAGATGTTGGCCGCCACGCAGCAGCCGGGTCGGCGCGAGTTGGGCCGCGAGAAATTCCTTGAGAAAGTCTGGGAATGGAAAGGCGAATACGGCGGCACGATCATCGAGCAGCTGAAGCGTCTCGGCTCCTCCTGCGACTGGTCACGCAACGCCTTTACGATGGCCGGGGCAGCAGGCGATCCGCGCACAGGGCATGAGAACTCGGCCAACTTCCACGATGCCGTGATCAAGGTTTTCGTCGATATGTACGAAAAGGGCCTGATCTATCGTGGCAAGCGCCTAGTCAACTGGGACCCGCATTTCGAGACCGCGATCTCGGACCTCGAAGTAGAGAATATCGAAGTCGCGGGCCACATGTGGCACTTCAAATACCCGCTGGCCGGGGGCGAGACCTACACCTATGTCGAGAAGGACGAGGACGGGAAAATCGTGCTTGAGGAAGAGCGCGACTATATCTCGATCGCCACGACCCGACCTGAGACCATGCTGGGCGACGGCGCGGTCGCGGTTCATCCCTCGGATGAGCGGTATGCGCCCATCGTAGGCAAGCTCTGCGAAATCCCGGTTGGTCCGAAAGAGCATCGCCGGCAAATTCCAATCATCACCGATGAGTATCCGGACCCCGATTTCGGCTCGGGCGCGGTGAAGATCACCGGCGCGCATGACTTCAACGACAACATGGTCGCCAAGCGCGGCGGCATCCCGATGTACCGCCTGATGGACACCAAAGGCGCGATGCGGGCCGATGGTGCGCCTTACGCGGAAGAAGCGGACAAGGCGCAGGAATACGCGCGTGGTAAGGATTTCACCGAGAACGAGATCGACGCGATCAACCTGATCCCTGACCACCTGCGCGGCCTAGATCGGTTCGAGGCGCGCGCGAAGGTCGTTGAGGAGATCACCGCCGACGGTCTAGCCGTGATGACCCGCGCGGACGATCCGCGTCTGGGTTCAACCGCTCTGAAGCCCGATCATGAGGGCGCGGACAAGCTGGTCCCGCTGGTCGAGAGCAAACCGATCATGCAGCCGTTTGGCGACCGCTCCAAAGTGGTCATCGAGCCGATGTTCACCGACCAGTGGTTTGTCGACGCTGCAAAAGTTGTCGGCCCCGCGCTGGATGCGGTAAAGGACGGCACGGTCAAAATCATTCCCGAGTCGGGCGAGAAAACCTATTACCACTGGTTGGAAAACATCGAGCCCTGGTGCATTTCGCGCCAGCTGTGGTGGGGGCATCAGATTCCGGTTTGGTATGGCCTCGATCTCTCGGCTGAGAACTTCAATGACGATGAAAACGACGGTGACCTTGATCTGGTCGAATTGGGCCGTTTGCTGAACGAAGGCGGCATGTTGCATCGTGGCAATGTCATGGAATGCGCTGCGAGCCTTGAAGCTGTCACCGAGAAATTCCTCGATGACAACGCAAACATCCCCAGCCCGCTGAGCCATGCGACGGTTGTCGAAGTCGCCGACAAGCAGGAAGCGATCCATCAGTTCGCTGAAAGCCTTGCTCAATACGCGGTCGAACAAGACCCGACCAAGCTAGTCTACCCGGTTTGGCGCGATCCGGACGTACTCGACACTTGGTTTTCCTCCGGCCTTTGGCCCATCGGCACGCTGGGCTGGCCTGAACAGACCGAGGAACTGGAGCGCTACTTCCCGACGGACGTTCTGATCACCGGCTTCGACATCCTGTTCTTCTGGGTCGCCCGGATGATGATGATGCAACTGGCCGTGGTCGATCAGATCCCGTTCCACACCGTCTATCTGCACCAGCTCGTTCGCGACGAGAAGGGCAAGAAGATGTCCAAGACCACCGGCAACGTCATCGACCCGCTGGAGATCGTGGACGAATTCGGTGCCGACGCGCTGCGGTTCACCAACGCCTCGATGGCGGCGATTGGCGGTGTGCTGAAACTGTCCCGCGAACGCATCACCGGCTACCGGAACTTCGGCACCAAGCTGTGGAACGCCGTCCGCTTTGCCGAGATGAACGAGGTCTTCACCGACGCTGTCCCGCAACTCGACGTGGCCGACCTGAAACCCAAAGCCGCCGTGAACCGCTGGATCATCGGCGAAACTGCCCGCGTGCGGGAAGAGGTCGATGCGGCGCTGGAAAGCTATCGTTTCAACGATGCTGCCAACGGGCTTTATGCCTTTGTCTGGGGCAAGGTCTGCGATTGGTACGTAGAACTGTCGAAACCCCTACTACAAGGCGACGACACAGAGGCACGGGCCGAGACCCGCGCCACCATGCGCTGGGTTTTGGATCAGTGCATGGTCCTGCTGCACCCGATCATGCCATTCATCACCGAAGAGCTTTGGGCGCTGACCGGCACGCGGCCCAAGATGGTTGTCCACGCCAACTGGCCGACCTACGCCGCTGCCGACTTGATCGACGCCGACGCGGATCGCGAAATGAACTGGGTGATCTCGGTGATCGAAAACACCCGCTCGGCCCGCGCGCAGATGCGAGTTCCTGCTGGTCTCTACGTGCCGATGCTGGTGACCGAGATCGACAATCACGGCCAAGCCGCATGGGACCGCAACGAAGCCTTGATCAAGCGCCTGGCGCGGATCGATAGTCTGACCAAGGCCGACGAGCTGCCCAAAGGCACGATCTCGATTGCCGCTCCGGGCGCGAGCTTCGGCCTGCCTCTGGCGGACATCATCGACATCGGCGCCGAAAAGGAACGGTTGGAGAAAGCCAAGGGCAAACTGGCCAAAGAACTCGGCGGTCTTCGGGGGCGTCTGAACAACCCCAAATTCGTGGCCTCGGCCCCGGAAGAGGTGGTGGAAGAAGCCAAAGCCAACCTCGCCGCCCGCGAAGAAGAAGAGGCCAAATTGAACGAAGCCCTCGCTCGTCTGGCCGAACTCGCCTGATATTCTTGTTCCAAATACGGAAATCCCGACCTCATCACCCGAACCGGTGGTGAGGTTTTTCTTTACCTTCAGAGCTTTCCCCTTGTTCGCGCCAGCCCGCGCTTGTTAGCACTTCGGAATAACAACCCTCCGAGGCCCCTATGGCACGACCTTTCCCTCCGATGCAGACCGTCTCAACCGGACTGGTAGTCGCCATTGTCGGGTTCTTCAGCTCATTTCCCATCGTGCTGCAAGGGCTGGCTGCGATGGGCGCATCACCAAGCCAAGCAGCCTCAGGCCTGATGAGTGCTGCGATTGCAATGGGGCTGGCCGCGATTGTTCTCAGCCTTCGTTACCGGCAACCAATCAGCGTGGCCTGGTCTACCCCCGGAGCGGCGTTGCTGGCGGTTTCAGCCACCCCAGTCGCAGGCTTCTCAGGCGCAATTGGAGCCTTCCTCTGCGCCGGAGCCTTGACGATTTTGGCCGGGCTTTGGAAACCCCTGGGACGTCTGGCCGCTGCGATTCCGACCACTCTGGCGCAGGCGATGCTCGGCGGAGTGCTCTTGCCCCTGTGTATTGTCCCGTTCAAAGCGGCTGTTGAGCTACCCTGGCAGGCTCTGCCCGTGATCCTGACATGGTTCATCGCCGGGCGTCTCAACCGTCTTTTTGCTGTTCCGGCAGCCGTTGTCGCAGCAGCGCTGATGGTTGTGTTCAGCGCCGATGGTGCGTCCGTCCGGCCCGAGGCCTATCTGGCCGCGCCTGTCTGGACGATGCCCTCATTCTCGCTTGCGTCAGCTATCGGCATCGGCCTGCCGCTGTTCGTCGTCACAATGGCAACCCAAAACATACCCGGCATCGCGGTGATGCGCAGCTTTGGCTACACGCCCGCCCCCGGCAAGCTGTTCTCCTCCGTCGGAGGGGCAAGTATTTTGTCAGCCCCATTTGGAGCCCCCGCCACCTGTCTGGCGGCCATCACTGCCGCGATGTGTTCGAACGAAGACAGCCACCCGGACCGTAGTTTGCGCTATTGGTCGGCAATCATGGCGGGCGTTTTCTACTGCGTCTTCGGTATCTTCGCCGTGGCGATCACCGGCTTTGCCGCCCATGCCGACCCGCTTCTGATGGGTACGCTGACTGGCGTGGCCCTGATTGGCGTTATGGCCAACGCCACCTTCGCAGCACTGGAAGTACCCGCTGAACGCGAAGCCGCGATCCTGACCTTCGCCATCACCGCCTCTGGGATCACGGTGTTCGGTCTGGGCGCTGCGGTCTGGGGCTTGATGGCTGGGGGCGTCGCCTACATCTTGACCACCAAACTGCGATGATCCCTTTCTCCCCACGACTGAAAAAGTTATCCTGCGCCCATGTTCGGATCACTTGGAAAACTGGTTGAACGCCAGATCAAGAAGGCCCAGGCTGAAGGTCAATTGCAGGGTCTCCAGGGCGAAGGTGCGCCTCTTCCTGATCGCTCTGGAGAAGCGCAAAGCGACCCCGCCATTGCGGCCGGTCATAGGATCATGGCGCAGGCCGGGGTACTTCCCGAGGAGTTCGACATCAAAAAACAGTTGGACGAGGTCCGCAAGGAGTATGCCAAGCTGACCGATCCTGAGACCCGTAGAGCCACGATGTCAAAGATCGCCGATCTCGAAATGCGCTACAACATGGCCCGAGACGCGCGGCGCGCATTCATGCGGTGATTACTTGAACTCGGGCTTTCGGCCTTGCATCTGCGCCATCACGACCTCCATCTGGTCGGGTTTTCCAATCAGATCCACCTGTTCCGAAGACTCGGCCAGCAACACATCGGCGCGCGGATTGGTTTCGGCGAAATCTATGAGGCGCTTGGCGGCGCGGATGGCTGAGGGGCTTTGCGAGGCGATGTTTTCAGCCAAGGCCAGTGCTTCGGTCTGTGGATCATCGGACAGCTTGGTGACCAAGCCCCAGTCGGCCGCCTGTGCAGCCCCAATGGGGCGCGCGGTAAAGGTCAGCAGCCGCAAAACGTCTGAGCGGACCAGTTTCGGAAGTAGAACCATGCCGCCCATATCGGGGATGATGCCCCATTTCATCTCCATCACTGCCAGCTTCGCCTCGGGGTGGGCGATGCGGATATCCGCGCCCAGAGCGATCTGCAGGCCGCCCCCATAGGCCGCGCCTTGGATCGCGCAGATGACAGGAACAGGGATGCGCCGCCAGATCAGGGCCAGTTCTTGCATCTCATTGGCGTCCTCGTGGCTGCGTTTCATGAGCCATTCGGTCGGGTCCATATGGGCCATTTTCGCGAAACTCGCCATGTCGAGACCGGCGCAGAAGCTTTTGCCCTCACCCGACAGGACCACGGCGCGGGCGTCTGAGGCCGCAACCTCTTGCCCAGCGGCCAGCAGCGCCTTGATCATCGCCTCGTCCAGAGCATTCATCTTGTCGCCGCGCGTGAGCGTGACATGAGCGATGTGATCCTTGTACTCGACAGATACGCGCGCCATTCCGGACCTCCTTGATTTGCAGTCTTTACAAGACTGCCCCGAATGTGCTTGCAGTTCCACCGCGACGTTGAGGCATGTCGAGGCTCGGGCTTGCAGCAACCCGCACGGTGGGCTTATCTGCGCCTATGACCAAACCTCGCTACACATCGCTCGCCCAATCCCTCCCCGCAACCGTCCCGTTTGTGGGGCCGGAAACGCAGGAGCGCCAACGCGGTGCCCCCTTCAAGGCACGGCTTGGCGCGAATGAGAGCATATTTGGCCCCTCTCCCCGTGCCATCGAAGCGATGCAACGGGACGCCAGTGAGATCTGGATGTATGGTGATCCCGAGAATCACGATCTGCGCCATGCGTTGGCTGCACATCACGGGGTTACACCCGAGAATATCGTGGTGGGCGAAGGCATTGACGGGCTGTTGGGCTACCTGGTGCGGCTGTTAATCGGGCCGGGCGATGCGGTTGTGACCTCTGACGGGGCCTATCCCACCTTTAACTACCATGTAGCGGGCTTCGGAGGAGAGTTGCACAAGGTTCCCTATCGCGACGATCGTGAAGATCCTACCGCTTTGTTTGCCAAGGCCGCAGAGGTGGATGCCAAGCTGGTCTATCTGGCCAACCCCGACAACCCGATGGGAAGCTGGCATACGGGCGCCGATATCGTGGCCGCGCTGGAGGCTTTGCCCACAGGATGCCTGCTGGTTCTGGACGAGGCCTATGTCGAATGCGCGCCGGGCGGCACTGCTGCGCCTGTTGCCGCCGATGATCCGCGCGTGATCCGGATGCGGACGTTTTCGAAAGTGTATGGAATGGCAGGCGCGCGGGTGGGCTATGCCATCGGTGCCCCCGAATTGATTGCGGCGTTCAACAAGGTGCGCAACCATTTCGGCATGAACCGGGCTGCACAAGCCGGAGCGCTGGCGGCACTTGAGGATGGCGACTGGCTGTCAGAAGTGCAGGCTCGGATCACTGAGGCTCGGGAGCGTATCGGACGCATTGCGCAGGCCAACGGTTTGATCCCGTTGCCTTCGGCCACGAATTTCGTTGCGATTGACTGCGGGCGTGACGGGGTATTTGCGAGGGCCGTGCTGGCCTCTCTCGTCGAACAGGGTGTGTTTGTGCGAATGCCATTTGCGGCCCCGCAGAACCGGTGTATTCGCGTGAGTTGTGGTGGAGAGCCAGAGTTGGCGGCTTTAGAGGCGGCCCTGCCTTTGGCCTTGGCGCAAGCTCGCGCGGTATAGGGGGGGGCGTCTGCCCCCCAATCGCGCCAAGGCGCGATTCCCTCCGAGGATATTTTCAGCCAGATGAAGAGGCGGATCGGCGCTATGTGGCCAATGTGGCGGCGGCGGCTTCGAGCGCGCCTTGACCGCGGGGGATATCAAGTGCCGCCATGGCGGTCTCCATGCCGCCTAGCATCGCCATGATCATCTGAGCGTTGACGTGCCCCATATGGCCCAGGCGGAAGCAGCCGTCCCAATCCTCCATTCCCAAGCCGATGCCCAGCGTCAGACCAAGCTGGTTTTCGGTGTAGTTGCGCAGCGGAGTGCCACGCCCCTCGGTCAGGCGGAGGGCGGTGACCGCATGGCTGCGATGGGTCGGGTCGGTGACGTTGAAATGAAGCGCTCCGCCTTGCGCCCAGACATCGCAGGCGGCCCAGATGGCCTTGGCGAGACGCTCATGGCGGGCCCAGACGTTTTCGAGCCCTTCGCCATGGATCAGGTCCAGCGCGGCGCGCAGGCCGTAGAGGTGATGGGTGGGCGCGGTGCCGTTGAAATACTGATAAAACAGCTCGGGGTTGGCACGCGGTTGCCAATCCCAATATTGCGAAACGCGGGGCATTGCAGTGCGTTTCGCCTGCGCTTTGTCGTTGAAGAAGACAAAGCCGGTGCCCGCCGGGGTCATCAGGCCCTTCTGGCAGGCTGTGACTGTGACATCGACGCCCCACGCGTCCATCTCGAACCGGTCGCACCCCATTGAGGCGATACAGTCGGCCATCAGGAGTGCGGGATGGTTCAAGTCATCCAGCAGAGCGCGTAAGGCCGGAATGTCATTCCGGATCGAGGTGGAGGTATCCACGTGGACGGCAAGTACGGCTTTGATTTTGTGTTCTTTATCGGCGTTCAGCGCCTCGGCGATACGGTCGAGATCCCAGGGTGAAGACAATCCGAAGTCTAGCAGGTCGACCTTTGCGCCGATCCCCTCGGCCATCTCTGCCCAGCCATGGGTGAAACGACCCGAGGCTGGGGCCAGAACGGTTTCTCCGGGGGCGATCACATTCGAAAGCGCAGCCTCCCACGTGCCGTGGCCGTTGGCGATATAGATAGCGACGTCGTGCTGGGTACGGGCCACGCGCTTTAGGTCCTGCGTCAGCGCGGGCATCATCTCAATCAACGCGCCATCGTAGATATTAGGCGACGGGCGATGCATAGCCTGCAGCACCGCGTCGGGCATCACCGAAGGGCCGGGAATGGCCAGATACTCGCGCCCATGCACGAGGGAGGTTTGGTTTTTCATGAGGGTAACCTGCTTAACTTGAGGCCTACCCTAGCGTTTCGCCTTGCGGCGTCAATCCGTCAGGAGGGTCGCCTCACGTGCAAGCGCTTCGATCCCGGACCAGTCGCCCTCTTGAACCATCTGCTTTGGCGCGACCCAGCTGCCACCGGCGCAGACCACGTTGGACAACGAAAGGTAGTCGCGGGCATTTGAGGGCGATACTCCGCCTGTGGGGCAGAAAGTGATCTGAGGCAGGGGCGCCCCTATGGCTTTCAGGGCCGGTGCACCGCCCGAGGCCTCGGCGGGGAAAAATTTCAGCATGTCATAGCCCTTTTCCAGCAGGGCCATGGCCTCACTCGCGGTGGCCGCGCCGGGCAGAAGGGGCAGGCCTTCGGCTTCACATGCGGTGATCAGGGCGTCGGTCGCGCCGGGTGAGACCCCGAACTGCGCACCTGCCTCTTTGGCGGCGCGGACGTCTTCGGGAGTGACCAGCGTGCCTGCGCCCACGACGCCTCCGGGCACAGCGGCCATGGCGCGGATCACGTCCAGCGCGGCAGAGGTGCGCAGGGTGACTTCGAGCGCAGGAAGACCACCTGCGACCAGCGCCTCGGCCAAGGGGCGGGCGTGGGCGGCGTCATCCACGACCAGTACCGGAACGATTGGGGCCAGTGCGCAGATCTCGCGGGTGCGTTGGGTTTTGGACATGGGTTAAACTCCGAAAATGCTGGCACCTGTGTCGGCGGACCCGACATTCTGGCGGAACGCGCCGAAGAGGTCGCGGCCGACGCCGTGCTGGTTTGCAGACAGATCAGCGGTCGCTGGGCTGCGGTCAAGGACGCCGGGTGTGAGGATTTCAAGCTCACCCTTGACCGCATCGACGCGCAGCAGATCACCGTCTTGCAGATAGCCGATGGCACCACCGTCCAGCGCCTCGGGGCAGACGTGGATGGCGGCGGGAACCTTGCCCGACGCACCAGACATGCGGCCATCGGTGACCAGAGCGACCTTTTGGCCTCTGCCCTGAAGGATCGACAGTATCGGTGTCAGCGAATGCAGCTCGGGCATGCCGTTGGCCTTCGGGCCCTGGAACCGAACAACGACGATGACATCATCGGTGAATTCTCCGGCCTTGAAGGCGGCTTTGACGTCGTTCTGGTCGTGGAACACACGGACGGGCGCTTCGACCACCTGATGTTCGGGTGCCACGGCCGAGACCTTCATGACGCCCGTGCCCAGATTTCCGGTCAGGCGCGAAAGGCCACCGGTAGGCTGGAACGGGTCCTTGGCCGGGCGCACAATCTTTTCATTCAGGCTGTGACCAGCGCCGTCTTCCCAGACCAACTCGCCATCTTTCAGCTTGGGTTCTTTGGTGTAGTTGTGAAGCCCCTGCCCCGCGACGGTCAGTGTGTCGGGGTGCAACAACCCATCGTCCAACAGCGTGCTGATGGTAAAGCCCAAGCCTCCAGCGGCGTGGAAGTGGTTCACATCGGCCAGACCGTTGGGATAGACCCGCGCGACCAGAGGGACCACTGCGGAGATGTCGGAAAAATCCTCCCAATCCAGAACGATACCGCCTGCGCGCGCCATGGCGATCAGGTGGATCAGCAGGTTGGTCGAACCGCCCGTGGCCATCAGGCCAACGATACCATTGACGAAGGCGCGTTCATCGAGGATCTGACAAACTGGTGTGTAGTGATTGCCCAACGCGCTGAGAGACAGGGCGCGGCGCGCGCCCTCCTCGGTCAGGGCATCGCGTAGAGGCGTGTTGGGATTGACGAAACTTGAGCCCGGCAGGTGCAGGCCCATGAACTCCATCAGCATCTGGTTGGTGTTGGCGGTGCCGTAGAAAGTACAGGTGCCGGGGCCATGGTAAGCTGCCATTTCAGCCTTCATCAGGGCGTCGCGACCAACCTCTCCGGCAGCGAATTGCTGGCGGACCTTGGCCTTTTCGTCGTTGGGCAGACCGCTGGTCATCGGACCAGCCGGCAGGAAGACGGCCGGCAGATGGCCAAAGGCCTGCGCGCCGATGATCAGTCCAGGCACGATCTTGTCGCAGACCCCCAGAAACACAGCCGCGTCATAGGTGTTGTGGCTGAGAGCCACGCCCGTTGCCAGCGCGATCACATCGCGCGAGAACAGCGACAGCTCCATCCCCGCCTCGCCTTGGGTTACGCCGTCGCACATGGCGGGAACCCCGCCTGCGACCTGCGCTGTGCCACCTGCCGAGCGGATCGCCTGACGGATCAGCTCGGGATACCGCTCGAACGGTTGGTGGGCCGAGAGCATGTCGTTATAGGCGGTGACGATGCCAAGGTTCCCAGCCGTACCGGTCGCCATCGAGTTCTGATCTTCACCCGCACCGGCATAAGCATGCGCCTGACCGCTACAGGACAGATGCCCACGGGCGGGGCCTTTGGATTTGGCCTGTTCCATCCGCTCAAGATGCGGGCCGCGCAGGTCGGCGCTGCGGTCGATGATGCGTTTGGTGACGTCCGAAATAACTGTATTGACCATGACTACCCTCCGATCTGACGCCAGCGGCGTCCATCGCGATGCATCAGCATCAATGCTTCTTCGGGCCCTGAACTGCCCTGATCGTATTTTGCGGGCTTGTCGCCACGCTCTTCCCAGCCGCGAATGATGGGATCAACCCAGGCCCAGGCGGCCTCGGCCTCATCCCCGCGCATGAACAGGGTTTGATCGCCGCGGATCACATCCATGATCAGGCGCTCATAGGCATCTGGCGATTGCGCGCCATCGCCCAGCGCATCGGCAAAGCTCATGTCGAGCGCCACGTCGGACAGACGGAACCCGCCCTGCCCCGGTTCCTTGATCGTGGTGCGCAGCGTGATGCCTTCGTCCGGCTGCAGACGGATCACCAGCACATTGCCGTGCAGAGGCCCCACATTGGGGAAAATCGTATGCGGCGGGTCGCGGAAGAACACAGCAATTTCGGACTCGCGTGCCCTCAGGCGTTTACCGGTACGCAGGTAGAACGGCACGCCCGCCCAGCGCCAGTTGCCGATATGAGCCTTCAACGCAATGAAGCTTTCGGTGCGGCTGGCAGGATCGCCGACATGATCGAGGTAACCGTCGCCCCCCTTGTCTGTGCGATATTGGCCGCGCGCGATATCCTTCGGCTCGACCGGCTCCAGCGCTTCGATCACCTTAACCTTTTCATCCCGCACCGCGTTGGGCGCGAATTTCGAAGGCGGCTCCATCGCGGTCAGACAGAGAAGCTGCACCAGATGGTTCTGGATCATATCCCGCATCGCGCCGGATTGGTCGTAGTATGCACCGCGCCCCTCGACACCGACAGTCTCGGCCACAGTGATCTGCACGTGATCGACATGGGTCGCGTTCCACAGCGGCTCGAACAGCGAATTGGCAAAGCGCAGCGCCATCAGGTTCTGCACGGTTTCCTTACCCAGATAGTGGTCGATCCGGTAGATTTGGTGTTCTTCGAAACAGGCGCGCAGACCTTCGTTCAAAGCCTTGGCCGAGGCCAGATCATGACCGAAGGGCTTTTCCACCACGATCCGGCTATCAGGCGTGGCAAGCCCGTGATCGTTCAAACGCTGCGCAATGCCTGAGAACAAGCTGGGACCCACTGACAGATAAAAAGCCCGCACCACGTCAGGCCGCAAGGCTTTGGCCAGATCGGACCAGCCCGCATCGCCCAGCGCATCCACCGGCACATAGTCAACATGCGTCAGAAATCGATCCAGAGTGTCCTTGTCGTAGCTCGGCGCGAATTTGTCCATCGACGCGCGCAACTGGTCCCGAAACCCGTCACTGTCCATGTCGGATCGGGCGGTCCCGATGATCCGCGCGCCTTCCGGCATCTGACCCATTTCAAACCGGTGATACAGCCCCGGCAAGATCTTGCGCTGTGCCAGATCGCCCGTCGCGCCAAACAGCACGAGGTCGAACGGGTCTACCGGGATGACGCGTGAAACCATGATCAGCTTCCTTTTATGCTTCCTGCCTCAAGAAGCAGAACCTCAGTCGCGATGGGGGTCGCTGGTGCGGCCCTGAATGTTATCGCTAACATTTCCACGGTTGGATACGGAACCTTGAAATAAAAATCAAGCCCGGAATCCCCAATAGGCCGACTGATGGGTCACGATTGCGACCGCAACCACTCCATTACCGCCGGGCGCACGGATTGCTCACCACGATGACGCGCATCCGCGATGATCTTGCGGACTTCCTGCAGGTTCGATCTCAGCAAAAGGCTTTTGACCGGTCCGATCGAAGCCGGGCGCATGGACAAGGTGCGGATCCCCATCGCAGCCAGACACAGCGCCTCAACCGGGCGACCGGCGTCCTCGCCACAGAAACTCAGCGGCGTATCCGAGATGTTGCAGCGTTCCACGATGCGTTCGATGAAGCTGAGGAAACTGACGTTCAACGTGTCATATCGACGGCGCACCAGCTCGTTTTCACGGTCGGCGGCAAAGAAGAACTGTTTCAGGTCGTTGCCCCCGATCGAGATGAAATCCACCTCATCAAAGAACTTTTGCGGTGAGAACGCCAGCGACGGCGTTTCCAGCATCGCCCCCACTTCGAGCGTTTCCGGCAGGATATGGCCAAGACGCTTTTCACGCTCGATGGTTTTGTTGACCTCCCATCGGGCCTCGCGGAACTCCTCGGCCTGCGCAACGAAGGGGAACATGATGGTCAGTGGGCGGCCATTGGCGGCGCGCAACAGGGCCTGCAGCTGCATCCGCATTACGCCGCGCTTGTCCAGACCAACACGGATCGCACGCCAGCCCAGCGCAGGGTTCGGTTCGGCCACGTGCTTCATGTAGGGCAGAACCTTGTCCGACCCGATATCGAGGGTCCGGAACACAACGCGTTTTTCTCCGGCCGCGTCCAGAACCCGCTGGTATTGGGTCACCAGCTCAGACCGTTTCGGCATCTGGTTACGGATCAGGAATTGCAGCTCGGTCCGGAACAAACCAACCCCTTCCGCGCCCGAGTTCCCGAGCGAGGGCAGATCGGCCATCAGGCCTGCGTTCATCGCCATGTTGATCCGCGCGCCATCCTGCGTAACCGTCGGCGTCTCCCGGATCGAGGCATAGCGTTCCTGCGCCTTGGCCTGCATCGCGATCTTGTCGCGAAACGCGCTGACCACCGAGTCTTCGGGACGCAGATGGACAACGCCGTTATCCCCATCGACCAGAATGTGGTCGCCATTCAGAGCCTCGGTCGTGATCCGCCCGACATGCACGACCAAAGGGATCGCCAATGCGCGGGCAACAATCGTGGCGTGGCTGCCGACCGAGCCCTCCTCGAGCACGATCCCCTTCAGGGACCGGCCATATTCCAAAAGGTCTCCGGGGCCGATGTTGCGGGCGATGAGGATCGGATCAGGTGGTAGATCGGCACTGTCGGTCTTGCCCTGACCCGTCAGGATACGCAGCAAGCGATTGCTGAGGTCATCCAGATCCGCTAGCCGTTCCCGCAAATAGGGATCGGTCACCTGCCCCATACGGGCGCGTGCTTGCGACTGCTCTTTCTCCACCGCGGCCTCGGCGCTGAGACCGAGGGCGATGTCTTCCTCCATCCTCCGCATCCAGCCCTTGGAATTGGCGAACATACGGTAAGCTTCCAGAACTTTTAGTTGCTCTTTGTCACCGTTCTGTGAGACTTCGAGCATCTTGTCGACGCCGACACGCAGCTCCTCGACCGCCTCATTCAACCGCTCGCTTTCGCGGTGCGGGTCTTCGGCAATCGGGTTGGTCACGACAACGCGCGGCTCGTGCAGCCAGACATGCCCTTCGGCAGACCCTTCCTGCGCCGGACCGCCGGTCAATTGCACAGATTGCTGGTGCAAGGGAGACAGGGCCGCGCCTTCACCGACAAAGGCACCCAGTTCGGCCATCTCAGCCAGAACCATCGCCACCACTTCCAGCGCATAGATCTCATCGGCGGAGAATTCACGCGCGTCACGGGACTGCACCACCAGAACGCCCAGTTTCTGACCGAGCCGCTGTACCGGCACGCCGAGGAATGAGGAAAAACGCTCTTCGCCCGTTTCCGGCATGAACCGGAACCCTTTGGCTGCGGGCGCATCCGCCGTATTCACGACCTTGCCAGATTTGGCCACGCGGCCCACAAGACCTTCGCCCAGACGCATCCGGGTCTGGTGAACCGCCTCGGGCGAGAGACCTTCAGTCGCGCAAAGCTCAAGGGTTTCTTCGTCACGGAACAGATAGATCGAGCAGACCTCGCAGCGAATGCTGTCCGCAATCAGCTGCGTGATGCGGTCGAGACGCTCCTGACCGGCCGCCTCGCTCGCCATTTCCTCGCGCAGCCGAACCAGCAGCTTGCGGGATTCTGTTTCCGTACCGTCCGCCATGGCCCAACCCAATTAGTGCGTCAGGCGAAACCTTTGGCCGATGAGCTTAGGCCGCCTTGTCCAGTTCAAAGGCATCATGCAGTGCCTGAACAGCAAGTTCCATGTATTTCCTGTCGACAAGGACGGAAATTTTGATCTCGGAGGTTGTAATGACCTTGATGTTGATCCCCTCATCCGAGAGAACCTTGAACATCTTGGCCGCAACACCCGATTGCGAGCGCATGCCGATGCCCACAACCGAAACCTTGCAGACGTCTTCGTCGGCCACCAGCTCGGCATAGTTCAGCTCACCCGCATCCTTGATCGCCAGCAGCGCTTTTTCGGCGCGCGCAACCTGATCGGTTGGGCACGAGAAGGTCATATCCGTGCGCCCCTCATCCGAGATGTTCTGGACGATCATATCCACATTCACGCCCTCATCGCTGAGCGCGGTGAAGATGATCGAGGCGATGCCGGGGCGGTCGGCCACGGAAACGACGGTCATCTTGGCTTCGTCGCGGGAATAGGCCACACCGGCCACAACATTGGATTCCATGATATCCTCCTCGTCGCAGACCAGTGTACCGGCCTCGTCGGATTGTTCTTCGAAACTTGAAAGAACGCGCAGTTTCACCTTATAGCGCATCGCCAGCTCGACCGAGCGGGTTTGCAGCACTTTCGCGCCCAGCGACGCCAGTTCGAGCATTTCCTCGAACGAAATCCGATCCAGCTTGCGCGCCTTTTCGCAGATGCGCGGGTCGGTCGTGTAGACGCCATCGACGTCCGTGTAGATATCGCAGCGCTCGGCCTCAAACGCGGCAGCAAAGGCAACAGCGGTCGTGTCCGAACCGCCACGGCCCAGCGTCGTGATCCGGCCTTCGGGGCTGATACCCTGGAAACCGGCAACCACGGCCACCCTCATGCCTTCGCCGAACTTTTGGTTCAGGTTGTCGGTCGGAATTTCCTCGATCCGGGCCGAGGAATGCGCGCCATTGGTCAGCAGCGGCACCTGCCAGCCCTGCCAGCTGCGCGCCGGAATTTCCATCTCCTGCAACGTCAGCGCCATCAGGCCGGCGGTGACGTTTTCGCCCGACGACACCACAGCATCATACTCGCGGGCGTCGAACAGCGGCGAGGTCTCGTTAACCCACCCCACCAATTCGTTGGTTTTGCCGGACATTGCCGAGACGATGACGATGACGTCATAGCCCTTTGCCACCTCAACGCCGATGCGCTTTGCCGCGCGGCGGATGCGGTCAAGATTGGCAACCGATGTGCCACCGAATTTCATCACGAGTACGGGCATGGGGGCAAGTGTCTCCGCGCCTTGGATTTAAAGTCCCGAGCCTCATATGCGAGGGGGACACCAAGAGCAAGGGGCGCTGCATAACAGATATTGCGTCAAGGGGCCGCTTTACTTTCCGAAAACGCAATGTCAGCCTAGCGCTAAAGCAATTCCAAGAGGTTATTCATGCTTCGTTTCGCAACCGTCCTTGCCGTAATCGCATCCCCCGCCCTGTCCCAGCAAGCCAGCGTGGCTGGCACCGATGGACAGAACGCGCTGGGTACGGTTCCCTGCGCCGGCAGAGCCGGAGATCCGCTGCAAAGCTGCAATGCCGAACTGCGCCGCCGCGATGATGGCACCGCAACATTGGCCGTGATGTTGCCCGGCGGTGATGTTCGCAGAATTTACTTTACCGATGGCATTCCAGATTCCAGCAGCTCGCCCTCACCGATCAACCATGAAGTTCGGGGCGACATCATGGTGATTTTCATCGAACCCGGCGAAGTGTATGAACTGCCCAAGGCCGCGCTGAACACTCAGTAGGCGTGAGGCTTCCCGTCGTAGGTTTCGAAACAACCTGTGTTGTCCAGCGACAGCGCATCGAAACGCTCCATCAGGCCAGCGACGGCCTGATCCACTTGGATGTCCGCCGCTGAGCCACCCATGTCGGTCTTCACCCAACCGGGGTGATAAATGCCCACTGCAATGCCATCCGCCTTCAAGTCGGCCGCCAGATTACGCCCCAAATTCAACGCCGCCGCCTTGGAGGCGCGGTAGATATAGCTGCCGCCTGGCGCGCGGGTGTGCGAGGCCATCTGAGACGACATGATCGCAATCCGTCCGCCAGCCGCCCGCAGATTGGGCAATAGGGACTGCACAGTCAGGAAAACGCCAGTGACATTGGCGGCAAAACTCTGCGCCCACATCTCGGCGGGGTAGTCATCAATGCTGTGACCTTTGTCCAGATAAACGCCCGCATTGCAAATCAACAGGTCGACGGGCTGCCCTTTTAGCTGGTCAGCCATGGCCGCTTGATGCGCCGGATCGGCTACGTCTAATTGAACTTCGGCACTGCCATCCCGCGCAGTTCCCGTAACCTCACGACCCTGCGCGCGATACCGCTCTGCCAGAGCCCGTCCAATTCCCCGATTGGCTCCGGTAATCACGATATGCATGTGTCAGTTTGTCTTTCTGCTGGGAATAAAGGGCAGTGGCGCAACCGGCACCCCGTCTTCGATCAAGGATTTCGCCTCATCCGGCTTCACTTCGCCATAGATCGAGCGCTCGGGTGCTTCGCCCAGATGCATCTTGCGCGCCTCCGAAGCGAAGTCATGGCCCACATAGTCAGAGTTTTCTTCGACCTTGCGGCGTAGTTCGGCCAAGACACGTTCAACTTCAGTAGGGGTGCTGGTCACGTTGATATCATCTGACGACGGTTTTGGCATTTGCGCCGTTTTCTGCGCATCCCGCGCAGGCCGGACACGCGGAGTCATGATCGCCTTTTCAACATGCGCACATCCACATACCGCGCATGTCACCATGCCCGAGGCTGCCAGCTTGTCGTATGCTTCGGCAGATTGGAACCAGCTGTCGAAACTATGGCCCTTGCTGCACTTCAACGCGTATTGAATCATGGTCCGTCCAAAATGTCGGTTGGCGAATAGATACCGACCGAAACTCCAATATCAAGTCTCTCAGTATTAAGTTTAGTGTATCCGGGGCGCAAACTTGCGCAAAATAGCGGCAAGATCGGGCGAGTTGACTTTCGATGCGGCCTTTTGAAGCGTACACCATTTGCGTTTCCGCTGCCCTGTCTCGGGAAACTGATTCTGAACCTGATCCACATGCAGCGGGTAGACATCCACCGCGCACAGAACCGGTCCACGCTTGGCGCAGGTTTTGGCCATCGAGAACTGACCAAGCTTGAACGGAACACATGTGCCAATCACACCCGCCTCTTCCCAAGCCTCCTGAGCCGCAGTTTCCGATGCGCTTAAACCATCAATCAACCACCCCTTCGGGATGATCCAGCGCTGCGCCTTGCGGGAGGTGATCAAAAGAACTTCAGGACGACCCCGCGACAGGCGATAGCACACAGCTGCTGCCTGAGGCAGGACCGGAACCCGCCCCACATTTAGGTCTAGACTGGACGCCCGAGAAACTTTCATCGCGCCGCACTCACTTTCGCATCAGATCAGTGCCTGTATACCGCGTCTTCTATTAAGCTCTTGTATCGCGGCTTGTTAAAGTCAGTATACCACATGATGCGGCAGCGACCAAATTTAACCGCTACATACGCGCACTCAGCCTGCGAACCAGAACATCGTGCGAGATATCTGCGTCCATCGCCAACCGGCGCAAACCAAAGTGAACATGCGCGATCTGCTGGTAATACCGGGTGTAGATGTAGTTCGCGCCACCCCCAGCAAGCGCCCCCAGAACCGGTACGGATTGCGCCGCCAGTTTCTGCCCCAACACAACCGAGAGCTTTGGCGCCACAGCCGCAATCAGTTTCTTCATCGCGGGGCCTGTCAGCGTCAGGCGCACGGAAAAGAACCCCAGATCCGCTCCGTCATCGTGCGACAAGGGACCCGCTGCCGCCAACACCCGAGCACAGTCGAATTTCACGTTTTCTTCAGCCGGGTCAAAGCCTTCGCGCGCTGCCGCGCCCTGGATTGAGCGCAACAGCATGGCCGTGGTCGCCGGCAACTCGACCAAAGCGGTAGACAGGCCACCCAATCCGCCCGCAGCGCCCATCGCCGTCGTCACGGCAGTGTTCACCCAAGGGGCCTGATCGGGCACGACCTGCCGCGAGCCTTGTGCCGCCTGCATTGCCATCCAAAGGGCTTGTTCGGTCGCTCCGGTCAAGCCGTCGCGCAAGGGTTCGGGCAGTTGGTCCAGCAGGGATTCCGCCGAGCCGCCCAAAGCGTTGAGCAGTTTTACACCCGCCCCACCGGCCGAGCGGTAGTGTTTCGCCAAGCGATCCAATTCCGCATCCGCGTCAACACTGTCGATCAGTATAACATCCTGCATCCGAACCCTCCGTTCCTTGAAAGATCGGAATTTAGGCGCGGTGTTTCAATAGCTCAGCGCGTCCAGCGGGTTACGGCTCCGGTAATATTGTCCCACTTTCCGGGGCTCAGAGCCATGCCCAAAACACGCTCTGGGTTGGTCGGCGGCGGCATCTCAACCCCCGTCAATGGCGTGAAACCGAACCGGGCGTAATATGGCGCGTCGCCTACCAGCATGACACGATCCCAACCCATTTCCCGTCCCGTTTCAACGCCGGAGTTGATAAGGTAACCGCCAAGCCCCTCGCCTTGATGCGTTGGATGAACCGCGACAGGTCCCAACAGCAAGGCGTCATGATCGCCAACGTGGATCGGCCAGAACCGGATCGCTCCGGCCAGAATTCCCTGCCCATCGCGGGCAACCAAAGACAAACCGGCTACCGGAGGCACATCATCGCGCAAACGGTAAGAGGAAAGCGCCTCGCGCCCCGGCGCAAAGCACAGATCATAGAGGGCCTCGACCTCCCACCAATCCTGCGGCTCTTCCGGCCTGATCGCGAAGTGCTGCACGCCTGCCCTCTTTTCCTAGCTGGCAATCGCCCTAGCACTTCGTTACGCCTTGGGCAAACGCTTGGAGACCATATGTTCTATCGCCCCGAAGACGGCCACGGCCTGCCGCACAACCCGTTCAACGCCATCATCACCCCGCGCCCCATCGGATGGATTTCGTCGCGCGACGCAAATGGGATCAACAACCTGGCCCCCTACTCATTCTTCAACGGGGTTGCCTACACCCCGCCACAGGTGATGTTTGCCACAACAGGAACCAAGCACGATCAGGACGGCGGCAAGGATAGCATCGCCAATATTGAGGCAACGGGCGTATTCTGCGTGAACATCGTAGCCTTTGCCCACCGGGATGCGATGAACGCCAGTTCTGCCGGACTGCCAAAGGAAACCGACGAATTTGCCCATGCAGGCCTGACGGCGGTCGAGTGCGAAACCATCGCCTGCTCACGCGTAGCAGATGCGCCCGCTGCGCTGGAATGCAAGCTGACCGAGATCACGACTCTACCCGGTGAGGCGAACCGCGTTGTCTTTGGCGAAGTGACCGGGGTCCATCTGCGTGACGATTGCCTGAAGGATGGCAAATTCGACGTGACAACCTTCCAGCCTTTGGCGCGGCTTGGCTACCGAGACTATGCCGTTGTCACCGAGTTGTTTTCACTGAACAGGCCTGATGATTGAGGCCTGCCCCTAAGGGGCGCTGCCCCCGCCGCCCTGCGGGGCGACTCCCCCGAGATATTTCTGGCCAGATGAAGCAGAGGGATCCTTCTTTCATCTGGCCAACAAATATCTCGGAGCGCGAGGCAGAGCCTCGCAAATACCTCAGTGGCCGCCCAGGATGCCGGTACGGACCGAGTAGTCCACGGCCAAGCCGTAATCCGGGTCATCGTCGCTATCGACCATCAAGTGGCCCGCTTTGTTCAGCAGCTTATGGCAGTCGTGGCTAAGATGGCGCAGCATCACGCGCTTGCCCGCAGTCTCGTATTTTGCAGCAACGTTTTCGATGGCCTGAAGGGCTGATTGATCGACCACGCGGCTTTCGGCGAAATCCACAATGACCACGTCAGGATCGTTCGGAACGTCGAACAGCTCAACAAATCCGTCCGACGAACCGAAGAACAACGGCCCCTGGATTTCATAGACTTTCGCGCCCTTTTCCGTCTCAGAGTCGCGGGTTACAGCATGGATACGCTTGGCGTTATTCCACGCATAGGCCAGGGCCGAAACAATCACGCCAACGACAACCGCAACCGCAAGGTCTTCCATCACCGTAACTACAGTCACCAGAACAATCACGAAGGCGTCCATCAAAGGCACCTTGCGCATGATCTTGAATGAGTTCCAGGCGAAGGTCCCGATCACCACCATGAACATTACGCCAACCAGCGCAGCCAGCGGGATTTGCTCGATCAGCGGCGAGGCGAACAAGATGAAGATCAGAAGGAACAGAGCAGCCGCGATACCCGCGATCCGGGTGCGGCCGCCGGACTTCACGTTGATCATCGACTGACCGATCATGGCGCAACCGCCCATGCCTCCGAAGAAGCCGGTTGCGACGTTCGCGACACCCTGCGCGATGCATTCCTGCGAGGCACCACCGCGTTTGTTAGTGATCTCGCCCACAAGGTTCAGAGTCAGCAGAGATTCAATCAGGCCAATTGCGGCCAGAATGACCGCATAGGGCAGGATGATCTCAAGCGTTTCAAAGTTCAGCGGCACCATCGGGATGTGGAAGGCAGGCAAGCCCCCCTCGATCGAGGCCAGATCACCGACGCGTGGCACGTCCAGACCAAAGCCGATCACCAGCGCTGCAACCACCAGAATACCCGCCAGCGGGGCCGGAATGATCCGTGTGATCCGCGGCATGATCCAGATCACCGCCATGGTCAGCGCGACGAGGCCCAACATGGTATAAAGCTGTATGCCCGAGAGCCACTCGCCCCCACTCATCCCATGGCCGGTGTTTTCCATGGTTCCAGGGACCTTGAACTGGCCCATCTGCGCCAGAAAGATCACAATCGCCAGACCGTTCACAAAGCCCAGCATCACCGGATGCGGTACAAGGCGAATGAAACGCCCCCAATGCATCGCACCGGCAATCACTTGCAGGATGCCCATCAAAACCACCGTTGCGAACAAGTACTCGACCCCATGCTGCGCGACCAACGCCACCATCACGACCGCCAACGCGCCCGTTGCGCCCGAAATCATGCCGGGGCGACCTCCGATTAGCGCAGTGATCAGGCCGACCATGAAGGCCGCGTAGAGACCGACCAGAGGATGCACGCCCGCGACAAAGGCAAAGGCCACAGCCTCGGGCACCAGCGCCAGGGCGACGGTCAATCCTGACAGCAGCTCAATCCGCAGGCGTGACACGGTCAGGCCCTCATCGGGCACCCAACGGAGATCGGGCTTGGCAATACGGTTGGCAAAACTTGCCAGCATGGCTCGGGGCATGGGACGGTCCTGTGGGTCTTTATGTTCGCGCGGAAGAGGGCCTTTTACCTGTCAAAGCACCCAAGAGATACCGCGCCCAGCGGGACCCTGATATGCGTCAACCGCATAGCTTAACACCACAACTCGCGACGAAACGGTGCAAATGGCTGAGACCACTTGCCAATTTCGCCTGCGACCCGCAGAGTTTTCCCGCACGGATTGAGCAGCGGAGACCCAACGTGACCCAAACAAAAATCGGCGTTATCGGCGGATCAGGCATTTACGACATCGACGGCCTGGAAAATGCGGAGTGGGTCCGGGTCGATACGCCATGGGGAGCGCCCTCCGATGAGGTTCTGACCGGCTCATTGGACGGGGTCAACATGGTGTTCCTGCCGCGCCATGGACGTGGACACATCCATTCACCGACCGAAGTCCCCTATCGCGCCAATATAGACGCGTTGAAGCGGCTGGGGGTGACGGATGTGATCTCGGTCTCTGCCTGCGGATCGTTCCGCGAGCATATGGCACCGGGTGATTTCGTAATCGTGGATCAGTTCATCGACCGCACATTTGCACGCGAGAAAAGTTTTTTCGGAACTGGCTGCGTGGCCCATGTCAGCGTGGCGCATCCGACCTGCCCGCGCCTGTCGAATGCCTGCGAAGAGGCCGGAATAGCTGCAGGCATAACCGTGCATCACGGCGGCACCTATCTGGCGATGGAGGGGCCGCAGTTTTCGACCCTGGCCGAGTCCAAGATGTACCGCGAACAGTGGGGCTGCGATGTGATCGGCATGACCAACATGCCGGAAGCAAAACTCGCCCGCGAAGCTGAGCTTTGCTATGCCTCGGTCGCGATGGTCACTGACTATGACAGCTGGCACCCTGATCATGGCGAGGTCGACGTGACCTCGATTATCGCAACCCTCACCGGGAATGCAGAAAAGGGCCGGGCTTTGGTAAAAGGACTACCGGCGTTGCTGGGTCCGATCCGGACGCCGTGCCCGCATGGGTGCGACAGGGCCCTGGACCATGCAATCCTGACGGCCCCGGAAGATCGCGACCTGACCGTGCTGGCTAAGCTGGACGCGGTGGCGGGCCGGGTTCTGTAGCCTTACTGTGGCAACAGATTGTCCTGTACGGTCTGCCACAAGCCATGCGACCAGAGATCATTGTGGGTGCCGCCCTCGATCATGAACAATTCCGCTTCGCTTCCTTCGGCAAGCGCTGTTCCGTGATGTGGCGGGACCACGATGTCCTCGGTGCCGTGGAAGATCAGCGTCGGCACCTCGATCTGACCGATAATGTCGCGTGTGGCAAACTTGTCGTGCATGAGAAGTGAGACGGGCAGCCAAGGGTAGCGCTCGGCCGCGACATCAACGGTTGCCGTAAAGGGTGCTTCCAAGACCAGCAGTTCCGCTTCGGGGCGCTGCGCAGCAACAGCGGCCGCGACGCCGGTTCCAAGGCTCTGACCGTGGAGCACAACCGATTGGCCCTGTGCGATTAACTGGTCATAAAGGGCCAGACCGTCAGCGACGAAAGCGGCCTCGGACGGAGTGCCATCGCTGCCGGGGAACCCTCGATAACTTGGCGCAAGCAGACCGAAGCCGCTGTTCAGGATTTCACGTAGCCGGTCGGCGCGGTCCCCCAGGTTACCGCTTTGTCCATGGAAAAACAGAACGGTCGGCGCATCCTCAGCCACTGTAGGCGCGGACCAGACCGTCAGATCGGTGCCATCCGACATGGGCAGCGACAGAACCTCGACATCCGCCAAACCGACCGAGCTGGGTTCAGGTAACACGCCGGATGGTTTGAACAGCAGATCGCGCTGATTCACATACATATAAACCACGGCCAACACATAGAGCGCCGCGATCACCACAATCAGGACAAACGCGCCTTTTCTCAGCCGCGCTGTGTGGTCGTGCGTCAGGTTTTGAGTCTGCTCCATCGGGGCCTCCGTTCATCCGTCTTACCAGTCTGGGCATTGATGCGCGGGATTCAAGAGAGATGTATAAGGCTTAATCCGGCCTTTAGAATTTCTGCGCGAGGCTGAAACCGCTTGACGCCTGCCCTGTGTGAGGGCTTGCTGCGAGGCGAACAGGAACAGGAAGAACCATGTCTTTAGAACTCTGGCTGGCCTTTGTGGCCGCATCGACCGCGTTGCTGCTGATTCCCGGACCGACCGTGCTGTTGGTTCTCAGCTATGCGCTATCAAAAGGGCGCAGCGTGGCGGTTGCCTCGGCCACCGGTGTCGCCGTTGGTGATCTTGTCGCGATGACAGCGTCTCTATTGGGGCTGGGCGCATTGGTTCTGGCCTCTGCCACGTTGTTTTCCGTGTTAAAATGGATCGGGGCCGCCTATCTGGTCTGGCTGGGCATCAAACTATTGCGCAGCGCACCATCGAGCGGTTTGAACCCGGTCGATACAGGGCGAGACGTCACTGCGCGTGGAGTTTTCGGGCATGCAGCGGCGGTTACCGCCCTGAACCCGAAATCTATCGCCTTTTTCATCGCTTTCGTCCCGCAGTTCCTGCGCCCGGCCGAGCCCTTGAGTCCTCAATTCGCAATCTTGATCGCGACCTTCGTGGGTCTCGCGTGGCTGAACGCGCTGGCCTATGCGTTTTTGGCTGATCGACTGCGGCTCATGATAGGCCGCGCTGGCGTGATCAACGCAATGACACGGTTCGGAGGTCTGGCTCTGATCGGTATGGGAGTGGCAACGGCTGTTCTGCGGCGACCCGCCTAATCGTCTGCGTGTTCCTTCATGAATCCGCGGATAAAGCGGCGGATTTCGCGTGCAGCTGACGTGTCCAGCTCTTTGCACAATTCGACAAAAGCATCACGTTCGTCCTTGTCCAGACGCAACACCAACTGACTGTTTTTCTTGGTAGAACCCTTACCGTCTTTCTTCGCCACGCGCCTTGATCCCGCAAACTACTTGATTCTCTCCGCGATGCAATGTATATACATAGCATATAGGATGTAGATATCGGGCACCTAACAACAAAAAAAGGATTTTGGCAATGAACCTTCATGCGGCTCAGGCATTTCTTTTGAGAGACCAGCGCAATTGGCGCAAACCTCACCTGTCGTGGCTGCCCGCCACGCTGTACCGGTACTACGGGCTATCAAAGGCCGTCCCGAACCGGCGCAGATAGGCGCAGGCGGCATTCTCTCCTTGCAAGGCTGACCCCAATAGGCCAAACACCCCCGCGTGTTCTGATGCCAAAGGGGTGCCTTATGTCCAGAAACAGCTCGGTCAAGGATTACATCCGAACCATCGTCGATTTCCCCCACGAAGGGATCATGTTTCGCGATGTCACCACCCTGTTTGCCGATCCGCGCGGATTTCGCATGGCCATCGACCAGATGCTGCACCCCTATGCGGGCGAGCGGATCGACAAGGTCGTCGGACTTGAGGCGCGCGGCTTCATCTTGGGTGGCGCCATTGCGCATCAGTTGAGCGTCGGATTCGTTCCCATCCGCAAAAAGGGTAAGCTGCCCGGCACCACGATCAGCCAGGACTACAAATTGGAATATGGCGAAGCGATCGTCGAGATCCATGATGACGCCATCCAAGCCGGCGAGAAGGTCTTGGTTGTCGATGACCTCTTGGCAACCGGCGGCACCGCTGGCGCTGGCATCAAACTGATCGAGCGGCTGGGGGGGGAGATCATCTCTTGCGCGTTTATAGTGGACCTCCCGGAACTGGGCGGGCGCAAAGTGCTTGAGGATATGGGCATGGATGTTCATGTCCTATGTGAATTCGAAGGACTGTGAGCCGAAAAAACTCACATATTATTGTATTGAAATTTGAAACAGCGTTGGCTTAGCGCTGTTTCGCGATCGTTCAAGGCAATTCTTTGCGCAGATGGCGTGATCCGAACGTGTTGTGCGCCGTATCCCGATTGATGCTGCTTGAAGCATTTCTAATTTGGGAGACCACAAAATGTTCCGCAAACTCGCAGTCGCCAGCGTCGCAACGATTCTGTTGGGCACATCCGCAATGGCAGACGGCCATGGTAAAGACATCGTCGATACCGCCGTGTCAGCCGGTAGCTTTGAAACCCTCGTCGCCGCCGTTCAGGCCGCCGAACTTGTAGACACTCTGAAAGGCGAAGGTCCCTTCACCGTGTTCGCCCCTACGGATGAAGCGTTCGCAGCTCTGCCTGAAGGCACAGTGGCCGACCTGCTGAAGCCCGAAAACAAAGACCAGTTGGTCGCCGTGCTGACCTACCATGTGGTGCCGGGCAAAGTGATGTCGGGCGATCTGTCTGACGACATGACCGCAGCCACGGTACAGGGCGGCGATATCACGATTGATCTGGATTCGGGCGTGATGGTGAATGACGCCAACGTCGTTCAGGCCGATATCGAGACATCAAACGGCGTGATCCACGTGATCGACAAGGTCATTCTGCCCGCATCGTAAAGCAAGTCGTAAAGCAAGCAGACACGGTCCGGGTCGTCCATCGTCCGGGCCGTGTCTACGCCTTCAGGATCGCTCCGGGATTCATGATCCCTTTTGGGTCCAACGCAGCCTTGATCCCTCGCATCGCCTGAAGTTTGACGGGATCGCCATAGCGCTCTAGGTCCTCGACCTTCAACCGCCCTACCCCGTGTTCCGCGCTGACCGAGCCGTCAAACGCTTGAACCAGATCATGAACCGCGCTCTTCACCGCTTTGCGGTGGCCATCAAAGGCATCGCGGCTCTGACCCTTTGGCGGGAAGACGTTGTAGTGAAGGTTGCCATCGCCCAAATGCCCGAAACAGTTGATACGGAACGGACCCAGGGCGCCGATCACCTCGGCCCCTTGCCGAATGAACACGGGGATGGTCGAGATCGGGACCGATATATCATGGCTCGAGACGGACCCGATCAGGCGGTTAGCCTCAGGGATACGCTCACGCGCGGCCCAAAGCGCGCGGCGCTGCGCCTCGCTCTGGGCAATCACGCCATCTTGGACAAGACCCCGAGGCTCCGCAGCAGCGAAAATCGCCTCCAAACGCTCAGACGCGGTCTGCCCGGCCGCCAATCCAAGCTCGATAAGCACGCTCCATTCGGGCGGCGTATCGAATGGCTGGCGCACATCGGGCAGCACCTCGGTCAGGAAATCCAACCCTTGCCGGTGGATCAGTTCAAACGAACTGACCGTCTCGCCCACCAAATCGCGCGCAAGGGCCAGCAGGTCGATCGCGGCCTCGGGCGAGGCCACTTGAAACATCGCTGTCCCTACCTCAGCCGGACGTGGAAACAGCTTAAGGGAGGCGGCGGTTATGATCCCCAGCGTCCCCTCGGACCCGATCAACAGATTGCGTAGATCATAGCCCGTGTTGTCTTTTCTCAACCGGCTCAGCCCATGCCAGATTTCACCGCAGGGCAACACCGCCTCTAGCCCCAGACACAGATCACGTGCATTACCATATCGCAGCACGTTGACGCCCCCGGCGTTGGTCGCGAGGTTGCCCCCGATCCGACACGATCCCTGCGCGGCCAGAGACAGGGGAAACAGCCTGTCCGCCGCCTCTGCTGCGGCCTGCACGTCCTCAAGAACGGCCCCAGCCTCGGCAATCATTACGTTTTCAGTTGGATAAACCGCGCGAATGGCGGTCATACGCTCCAGTGAGATCAACAAAGGTGCCGGACCAGAGGTCATGACCTGCCCACCTACCAAGCCCGTGCCGCCGCCATAGGGCACAACCGGCACGCGCGCACCCGAGGCAAGCCGTACCAGCGCCGCCACGTCCTGCACGTTGCGCGGCAGGGCCAACAACCCAATTTCGCCCGCAAACCTGTTGCGCGGCTCTTCCAGGTAACGTTCAGAAACCGGACGCAACACATCATCGCCCAATTCAGCGCGAATGGCGTCAGCAAGCTTGGCATCTGCGGGGTTCAAATCCATTCGCCTTCCTTGCCCAACATGCGCGCGACCGGCAAGCCCTATTCCAGATCGATCAGATATTGCGGCTCTAGCACGACAACTGTGGGCCGGTCCGGCAAACTGCGCAGCGAGACGGTCAGCTCTGACACACCTTCGCGTACAACCGGGAAGTCATTGCGAATATCGACGAGAAAGCGATCCAGCGAGAACCCTGAAAACCAATGCATGGGAATAATCACCGAGCTTTTCAGCCGCTTGAGGACCGAGATCATCTCGGGCAGAGGCATGGTCGTCCCGCCATCCACGGCCGCCATCACAACATCCAGACGCCCCAAAGCAGCAAACTGTTCATCCGAAGGCACGTGATGCAAATGCCCCAAGTGACCGATGCACAACCCTTCGACCTCGAACACGAAAATCGAGTTCCCCTTCTCCTCGACCCCACCAAAGGACGACCGGATATCGGTCGAGACATTGCGAACAAGCATCTCGCCCAGATCCAGATGATGGTCGATCCCCTGCCCAAACTCACCCCACCCCGGCAGCACATGGGGAATGGCCGGGTCCGGATGCGCCGTCCAATGGGTGCTGTGTGCGTGATTCATCGTCACGACATCAGGGATCAGATCAGCGCTGCCGATGAACCCGGTGAAATCCGTGACCGCGTTCAACCCACCCGCAGTCTGGATCAGAAAGGAGGCATGCGCGACATAGCTGATCCGCACCGAAAACTCCGGCACCGGATCCTGCCACGCGGCCTTGTGCAGATATTCAATCCCAGGTGCTGCGTCGGCGAGGGCAATACAATGGCTTGGCCGCCGCTCCTGCGCCGCAGCCGCACCCGAGAGAAATATCAATACAGCCACAATCCAGCGCATAGGAGGAGTGTAGCGCATCCCACCGCTGAGTCATGCCCCTTGTTCATCTGGCCAAAAATATCCCGGGGGAGGCGCGGCTTGCCGCGACGGGGGCAGAGCCCCCTAACCTGCGTCCGTCCTGCCCCGCCGGTCCGACCGCAAGCTGGCGTAAAGAACATGCGTCCGCCACCGTCCGTTGATCTGCAGATAGGACTGTGCCACGCCCTCGTATTTAAAACCCGAGCTTTCCAACAACCCGCGTGAGGGTTTGTTTTCAGGCAAGCAGGCCGCCTCAATCCGGCTGAGGTCCAGACGGGTGAAGGCGTGATGAACGACTGCGCCGATAGCCTCGCGCATATAGCCGTTGCGCGCAAAGCTCTGCCCGGTCCAATAGCCCAGCGTTCCAGCCTGCGCAGGACCGCGGCGGATGTTGTCCAGCGTGATCGCCCCCACCAGCACGTCATCCGAACGGCGGAACAGAAACAGCGGTATCGCGGTTCCGCTGGCGACCGAGCGCTGCGCCCAATAGACCCGGTTGGTGAAAGACTTGCGGCTTAAATGGTCCCTCGCCCAGATCGGCTCCCAGGGGGTAAGGTACTCCTCTGAGGCGCGACGCAGAGCGGCCCATTCGTTGAAGTCGGAATGCACAGGCGGGCGCAGCCTTAGCCGCGCGGTTTCAAGTTTCAGCTTGCGCCTGCCCAACAGCATCACGCTGCACGCCTCTCCTGCAAATCTGCCAGTGTTGGCGCGCCCGAGACCGGACCATAGAGCGCCAAGGCCGCCGGGGCCTTAACGGCCATGCGTTCGGCGAAGGCCCGGACATCCTCAGTGCTGACCGCATCAATCTTGGCGACGGTATCTTCCAACGAAGGCACCCGCCCCCAGATCTGCACCAGACGCGCCAGACGCTCGGCCCGGTTCGAGGGGCTTTCCAGACCCATCAGCATCCCGGCTTTCATCTGCGCACGGGCACGAGCGACCTCTTCTTCGCTCATGTCTTCAGCAGCGCGCTTCATTTCGTCTATCGTGATGGTTGCCAGCTCTGCGACCTGATCGGCAGACGTGCCCGCGTAAAGCGTAGTCGTCCCAGTATCCGCATAGGCCCCGGTCTGCGCAAAGATCGTGTAGCAGAGCCCGCGCGACTCGCGCACTTCCTGGAACAGGCGCGAAGACATGCCGCCGCCCAAAGCCGTCGAATAGATCTGAGCGGTATAGATCCCATCATCGCGATAGCCGGGGCTTTCAAGGGCTAGCGCAAAATGCGCCTGCTCCAGATCTTTTTCTTGCCGCGCCTCACCGCCAGTGAAGCGGGCAGCTTCCGGGATCAGGCCCTTGCGCGGTTGCAAGTGGCCAAACATCTCTTCGGCCATTTTCATCAGCGCATCGTGATCCACAGCACCCGCCGCAGACAGGATCATTTGCTCAGGGCCATAATGCTCGGCCACGAAGCCGGAAAGATCCTCTCGCGAGAAGGAACTCACCCGTTCAGACGGACCGAGAATGGTGCGACCCATTGGCTGGTCGTGATAGCTTTGCTCCTGCAACCAGTCAAAAATCACATCGTCGGGCGTGTCATAGGCCTGACCGATTTCCTGCAGGATCACCCCACGTTCGACCTCGATCTCACGCGGATCAAAAACCGGGTTCAGAACGATGTCACCGATCACGTCCATCGCCAGCGCCACGTCATCTTTCAGAACGCGGGCGTAGTAGGCCGTCACCTCGCGCGAGGTATAAGCGTTGATGTACCCACCTACATCCTCGATCGCCTCAGCGATTTGAAGCGAAGAACGCCGCTCGGTTCCCTTGAACGCCATATGCTCAAGGAAATGCGCGATTCCGTTCTGTTCGATCCGCTCATGCCGACCACCGGCGGTCACCCAGATGCCGATGGCCGCCGATTGCAGCCCCGGCATATGTTCACTGACGATACGAAAGCCGTTCTTCAGCTGGTCTTGTCTGACTGTCACTCAGCTATATGCCTTCTGATATGATCCTCGAGGGCACCCAGATCATTGGCAATCCGCGTCACCCGTTCCGGACGTTCATACAGATCAGACATGCGGGATGGAAGAGGCGGATGTTCCCCGCTCGCCTTCTCGACCGCAGCCGGGAATTTCGCCGGGTGCGCGGTGGCCAGAGTGATCATCGGCACATCCGCTGCGCGGTGGTCCTCAGCCACTTTGATGCCGATGGCCGAATGCGGGCAGACCAGCTCGGCACTATGGGCCAGAGTGTGTTTGATCGTCTCAAGCGTCTCATCCTCGGACACGCGGCTCGAATCAAAACTCTCGCGCAGGGCCTCTATCGCGCCTTGGCTGACGTTG
This sequence comes from Ruegeria sp. AI3, assembly GCF_056541245.1. NCBI lineage: Bacteria > Pseudomonadati > Pseudomonadota > Alphaproteobacteria > Rhodobacterales > Roseobacteraceae > Ruegeria > Ruegeria sp. AI3. The sequence goes on along the minus strand of NZ_JBQFYA010000003.1, from coordinate 274,078 downwards.
AAGCCGCCGGATTTCAGCTCGTCCATCAACTGAGCGACCGCGCTGCCATCCTCGCCGTAGGCATAGTACAGCGCGCGTTCGAAGTTTGAGCTGACCTGAATATCCATCGACGGGCTGATCGAGGGGATGGTCTCGCCCTTGAAATACCCCTCACCCGACAGGCAACGATGCAGGATGTCGTTCTGGTTCGTCGCTACGACCAGCCGGTCGATGGGCAAGCCCATGCGTTTGGCCAGATAGCCTGCGAAGATGTCCCCGAAATTGCCGGTGGGCACGGTGAAGCTGACCTTGCGATGCGGCGCGCCAACGCTGACAGCAGCCGAGAAGTAGTACACGATCTGCGCCAGAACGCGGGCAAAGTTGATCGAGTTCACTCCGGCCAGTTTGACCTCATCTCGGAAATCGAAATCGTTGAACATGTCCTTCAGCGCGGCCTGACAGTCGTCAAAATCGCCATCCACGGCGAGCGCATGGACATTGCTATCCGCTGGCGTCGTCATCTGGCGGCGCTGCACCTCAGACACCCGTCCGTGCGGATAGAGGATGAACACATCCACCGCATCCAGTCCCCGAAACGCCTCAATCGCGGCCGAGCCGGTATCGCCACTGGTCGCGCCAACGATGGTCACGCGGTCATTGCGGCGTTTCAGGGCCACCTGGAATAGCTGGCCGATCAACTGCATGGCGAAGTCCTTGAAGGCCAGAGTGGGCCCGTGGAACAGTTCCAACAGGAAGTGGTTTTCGTTCAATTGCTTCAAAGGCGCGCGGGCGTCGTGGCCGAAGCCTTCATAGGCGCGGGCGATGATCTGTTTGAACTCATCCTCTGCGAAGGAACCGCTGACATAGGGCCACATCACGAGGAACGCGATCTCCTCGTAGGAAAGCCCGGCCATGGCGGCGATCTCATCATGGCTGAGCGTTGGGATTTCGGCGGGTAGGTACAAGCCACCGTCACGGGCCAGTCCAGTCAGCATCGCCTCTTCAAAGCTCAGTTCAGGCGCTTGGCCACGGGTCGAGATGTATTTCATTGCGGGTCACTCTCAGAAGGGGCGCGATTGCGCCACAGGAAGTATCCGGTCATCGCGGCCCAGACGAGGGCCAATCCAAACCATGTGATTGCATATTGCAGGTGATCATTGGGAATCCCGGCCGTGTCGACAGGTAGTGGGGTCACGCCCGGATCGGTCTGAGTCCGGGCGATCAGCAGGATCGGCTCGGCCCCCAGAGCGGCGGCCAGATTGGGCACGTCGCGGGCGAACCAGATGTTGCTGTCGATATCGGCCTCGGGCGTGTAGCTGTCGATCTCATCGGGCCAATGCAGGTTGCCTGTCACCTCCATCGGGCCGGTCAAACGATCAGTCTGCTTGGCCGTGGTGGGCACAAAACCGCGGTCAACCAGAATGGTGCGATCCTGGGTACTGAATGACTGGATGATGCGATACCCGGCACCGACCTGCTTGACTGAGACCAGAACGTGGATCTCGCCAGGCTCCATATCACCGGAGATCGTCACAGGCAGATATTTGTCTTCATCCTCTGACACCTGTTGCGGCAGCGGAACTGGTTCGGCGGCGATGCGGCTGTCGATCTCGGACAGGATCTCTTGTTTCCAAGCCAGACGCTGGACCTGCCAAGTACCAAGCCACAGCAAGACGCCCAAACCGGCGAGACTGAAGATCAGCAGAAACAGAGTGCGGCGCATGGAAGGACTATCGCTCGTTGCAGGAACCGGCGTCTTGTTAAGGGGGGCAGGCACGAGAATGCAACCACGCAATTGTATGGGGCGCAATCCTGCCCTCGAAAATGCGGAAAAGCCGCCCCGAAGAGCGGCTTTTGCAGTTCAATACCAGAGCCGCTTAGAACAGCGGCGCCTGTCCCCAGATGTAGACTGCGAAGAACAGGAACAGCCAGACCACGTCAACGAAGTGCCAGTACCAGGCTGCGGCCTCAAAACCGACGTGCTTCTCGGGGGTGAAGTCCCCTTTCATCGCGCGGATCAAACACACAGTCAGGAAGATCGTGCCGATGACGACGTGGAAGCCGTGGAAGCCAGTTGCCATGAAGAAGTTCGAGTAGAACTGGTCACCGCCGAACTGCCAGTCCTCATGGGCCAGCAATTCATAGTATTCATACGCCTGAAGTGCAGTAAACAGGATACCCAGCACGATACCGATGGCCAGACCGTTGATCAGCGCCTTGCGATCGTTGTCGTGAACCAGAGCGTGGTGCGCCCAGGTGATCGCACAGCCCGACAGCAGCAGGACCAGGGTGTTGATAAGCGGCAGGTGGAACGGATCAACCGCGTGGATATCCGGCTGAATGTATTCGGTGCCCGCATAGTCGTACATCGGGTACATCCGATGTTTGAAGAACGACCAGAACCAGGCAAAGAAGAACATTACCTCGGACATCACGAACAGGATGAAGCCATAGCGCAGACCGATGCGCACAACCGGCGTGTGGTCGCCCTGACGGCTTTCCACCACAACTTCGGACCACCAGGCGAACATGGTGTACAGCACGGCAACGAGACCGGCCCAGAACAGCCACGGCGTCACACCGTGCATCCAAAGGACGGCTCCGAACAGCATCACAAAGCCACCGACAGCGCCGATCAGCGGCCAGATCGACGGGGCCAAAATGTGATAATCATGGTTTTTTGCGTGTGCCATCAGCGTCCCTCACCTAAAGGCGTTAGTTCGTGTTTGTGTCTTCCTGCGTTTCAAGGGCGGCATAGCCCTCGGGCAGGTCAATTTCGTAGAATGTATACGACAGAGTAATCGTATGCACATATTTCGCTTCGAGGTCTTCGACCATTTCCGGATCAACAAAGAAGCTGACCGGCATCTCTACCCGCTCACCGGGTTGCAAAACCTGCTCTTCAAAGCAGAAGCAGGCGATTTTCTGGAAATAGCCACCTGCCGAATACGGCGCGACGTTGTAAGACGCCTGTCCCGCAATCGGGCGATCGGTCGGGTTGTAGGCCTCATAAAAGGCCAGCCCGGTTTCACCGATGCGCACCTCCATCTCACGCTCGACGGGCTTGAACTCCCACGCCATGTCCTTGGCTTTGGATGCGTCGAAACGGACCGTCACTTTGCGGTCGAGGATATCATCAGGCGCGGCTTCGGCAACGCCGGTCGTGCCTCCGAACCCTGTGACACGGCAGAACCAGTCATAGAACGGCACAGCCGCCCAAGCGAGGCTGCCCATCAGGACAACCACACCCACGGTTTGCACAACAGTTTTCTGAGGACCGGACAGAGCCATCAGTTTTGCACCTCCTGCACGGGTTGTCCCAGGCTGGTGCCCGAGACCTTGACGATTGTGAGGCCGAAGATGATCACGATGAAGGCCGCAAGTGTCAGGCCAACACCCAGATTTCGGCTGAAACGGCGTTCATGAATTTCGTGGCTTTTTCGCAGGCTCATGACCACCCTCCCAAACCGTAGGGTTTCAGCAGCGCCTCAACCAGAATCGCGCCGAAATGCAGGAACAGGTACAGCAGGGACAGCTTGAAAAAGCTCCGCTCGGCCTTGAAATTGTCTGCTTCCGCGTCGTCTTCGGTACGGCGCGAGATCTGCCAAGCGCCGCGCAGGAACAGGGCGTTCAGCACCAAGGCCACTACCAGATAGACTGGTCCACCGATGTCTGAGAACGCGGTGCCAACGGCCAGAACAGCCAGAAGGCCGGTGTAAACGAGAATATGCTTACGGGTCGCGCGACGGCCATGGGTCACGGTCAGCATGGGCACGCCCGCATCGTCGTAGTCCGAGCGCATGAACAGCGCCAATGCCCAGAAATGTGGCGGCGTCCACATGAAGGTCAGGGCAAACATCAACCAAGGCTCAAGCGTCATTGACCCGGTTGCGGCAACCCAGCCGATCACCGGAGGGAACGCACCTGCCGCGCCGCCGATCACGATGTTCTGCGGCGTCGAGCGTTTCAGCCACATCGTGTAGACCACAACGTAGAAGAAAATGGTGAAGCCAAGAAACGCCCCTGCAAACCAGTTGGTCGCAAGGCCCAGCATGATCACCGACAGGCCCGACAGAGCCAGGCCCAGGGAAAGCGCCTCGCCTTCCTGTACTTTACCGGCGGGAATCGGACGGCCTTTGGTCCGCTTCATAACCCGGTCGATATCCGCATCCCACCACATGTTCAGTGCACCAGACGCGCCGCCACCGATGGCGATAAACAGGATGGCGCAGAAACCCACGAACGGATGCACCGACGCCGGAGCCGCCAGCAAGCCGACCAGAGCCGTAAACACGACCAGAGACATCACACGCGGCTTCAGCAGGGCGAAATAATCGCCAAAGCTGGCCTCATCCGCGTATGCCTTGGCGGTCGATGTGCTGGCATTGATGCTTGCGTCGGTCATCTTGGGTCCTTTTGGGGCGAAAGCTGCGCGCTCTAGCGCGCAGCCAACGAGTATTCTAAGGCGCGAACGCCCAGTCTACGCTCAGTTCGAGGCCACCTGAAAGTTCTGCGGCGTGCCCGCATATTCTTCGATCGCGCCATTCAGCCACTGTTCGTAGGCCTCTTCGCTGACCACTTTGACGGTGATCGGCATGTACGCGTGGTCCTTGCCGCAAAGCTCGGAACACTGGCCGAAATAGACGCCCTCTTTGTCAGCTTCAAACCACAACTCGGCCAGACGACCGGGAACGCCGTCCTGCTTCACGCCGAAGGACGGGATCGTCCACGAGTGGATCACGTCAGATGCGGTGACCTGCATCACGATGACCTTGCCGACCGGAACCACAACAGCGGTATCAGTGGCCAGCAGCCATTCGTCGTCGCTATAGCCCGCATCAGCCAGTTTGGCGCGCATGGCGTCATCCAGAACGAAGGGGGTCACATCCGCGTCTGCAGGGCGTGCGCCTTCATCCAGCGTGGCGGGGTGGCCAAGCAGGTAGCTGTCGAATGCGAAATCGTGATCAACATATTCGTAGGTCCAGTACCACTGGTTGCCGACCACTTTGATAACCACGTCACCTTCGGGGATTTCCTGCTGCTTGAACAGAACCGGCAAAGAGAAAGCGCCGATGAACACCAGAATCAGGATCGGACCCAAAGTCCACGCGATTTCAACCGGGGTGTAGTGCGAGAACCGCGCGGGTGTCGGGTTGGCGCGCTGATTGTAGCGAACAATGCAGTAAACCAGCAGCGCAGCAACAAACAGGCAGATCACGGTGATGATCACCAGAATCATCGCGTCCAGCCTGTGAATCCCGTCTGCAAGGCTGGTCGCTGCGGGTTGAAAGCCCATTCCACCGTCAACCGGCTTGCCAATTATCTCAAGCTCCTGAGCCATGGCGGGAAGGCTGGAGAGGGCCGTAGCAAGCCCGGAAAGCATCAAAGCATTCTTCATGTCTTGTCCTGATCGTTTGATCTTTGCGTCTCTGGCGAAAAGGTATGAATCGGTGAAACCACACCCGTTGTCTTTGGCCGCGTTAAAAACCATATTCCTGCGGGTAGATAAAGCAAAATGCTTGCGTCAAACAGACGCTATTTTTGATCTGGATCAAACCGGAAAGGTCACAACCCATGACTCAGGCCCCGTTTCGCCCTTTTGAAAGCGCTCTTCCACATAATGAAGCGCTGTCCATTTTACAATCAGCGACCGCCGGGGCCGAGGACGGAGAACTGTTTGTCGAACGACGGAAATCCGAGTCTTTGGTCTTTGACGATGGCCGGTTGAAGACCGCCTCCTACGATGCGTCTGAGGGATTCGGGCTGCGGGCCGTACAGGGTGAGGTCGCAGGCTATGCACATTCGACAGACGTTTCGATTCCCGCATTGAAGCGCGCGTCCGAGACGGCTCGGCTGGCCGTTGGTGACGGAGGGGGCACCCTGGCCGAGGCCCCTATGGCGACCAATAAACGCCTTTATACCGATGAAGATCCCATCGAAACCGCCAGCTTCCCGGTCAAAGTTGATACCCTGCGAGAGATCGACGCCTTCGCCCGCGATCTTGACCCCCGCGTTGTGCAAGTCAGCGCCACTATCGCCGCCGCGGTGCAAGAGGTCGAGATTCTGCGCCCCGATGGCGTGCTGGTGCGCGACGTGCGCCCGATGACTCGAGTGAATGTCTCGGTCATCGTCGAGCAGAATGGCCGACGTGAAAGCGGCTCGGCTGGTGGAGGAGGTCGCGTCGGCCTGAGCGGACTGATCGACCCCGCTGACTGGCAGAACAAAGCGCGTGAAGCCCTGCGGATCGCACTGATCAACCTCGAAGCCGTCCCTGCCCCAGCCGGAGTGATGGAGGTCGCCCTAGGCCCCGGCTGGCCCGGTATCCTGCTGCACGAAGCCATTGGGCACGGGCTGGAAGGAGATTTCAACCGCAAGGGCAGCTCGGCATTTGCGGGTCTGATGGGGCAGCAGATTGCCTCCAAAGGAGTGACAGTGGTGGATGACGGCACGATTGCTGATCGGCGTGGCTCTATCACTGTGGATGACGAGGGAACGCCAAGCTCTCGCACAGTATTGATCGAGGACGGTATCCTGACTGGGTACATGCAAGACCGACAGAACGCGCGCCTGATGGGCGTCGCCCCTACCGGCAATGGACGAAGGCAAAGCTACGCGCACAAACCGATGCCGCGCATGACCAATACGGTGATGCTGGGTGGCGATGCCGACCCGGCTGCTCTGGTCGCTGATATCAAGGACGGGATCTGGGCCGTGGGTTTCGGTGGCGGTCAGGTCGACATCACCAACGGTAAATTCGTCTTTTCCTGTACCGAGGCCTACCGGGTCGAAAACGGCAAGATCGGCGCTCCGGTCAAAGGCGCGACACTAATCGGGGACGGACCCTCTGCGCTGAACCGCATCCGTGGGTTGGGAAACGATATGGCGCTGGATCCGGGAATGGGAACCTGCGGCAAAGATGGTCAATGGGTGCCCGTAGGCGTCGGCCAGCCAACGGTTCTGATGGACGGACTGACCGTTGGAGGTTCCGCCGCCTGAGTCGGAATCACCTGAAGTAGGAAAGGCGCAGGGTTAACACTGCGCCTTTTCGCTAGAGTGGCTGAAGTCAATTGGAATTGCGCCTCATTCACCTTGGCAGAAGTTTTATACTTACAATACAATTGCTTAACAGCATTCCCTGGAGAACACGCCCAAAAAATTGCATCTAATTTTCAACGATTTACAGGCTGTTAACCCCGACACACGTAAACCAGTTCTGCAATTAGGCGGAGCATCGGATGACCGAAGAGCAGCATTCTTCCAATCACCCCCCACTCCCACCCACCACGGAAGAGGATCGGTTTTCGTGGCTCCGCCTGTTGCGCTCACGCAAGGTTGGTCCGGCGACGTTTCGTCGGCTGCTAAGCGAACATGGCTCAGCGCAGAACGCGCTGGCCGCGCTGCCTGAAATGGCACGCGTTGCCGGAATAAACGGGTATGAAATCTGCCCCCCCGGCGTGATTGAGGCTGAACTCAAGGCCGCACAAGCCGCCAAAGCGCGGCTTGTGTGCCTTGGGTCCGCCGATTTTCCAAAAGCTTTGCAGGATGTATCTGACGCGCCGCCGCTTCTTTGGGCCGTTGGCGATCTTTCCATGCTGCAGAAACCCGCAATCGCAATGGTGGGCGCGCGCAATTGTTCCTCGCTCGGCGCGCGTATGGCTCGTGGTCTGGCGAAGGAACTCGGGGATCTCGGCCATGTTATTGTCTCTGGTCTTGCCCGGGGGATCGACACTTCGGCCCATCTGGCGTCGCTTGACACCGGCACCATCGCCGTGATGGCCGGAGGGGTTGATGTCATCTACCCGGCCGAGAACACGGACCTGGCGCATAAGATCGGCGAAACAGGCCTGCGCCTCTCAGAGCAACCTATGGGGCTGACACCACAAGCCCGCCACTTTCCGCGCCGCAACCGGATTGTATCGGGGCTGGCACAGGCGGTCGTGGTAGTTGAGGCTGCAGCTAAATCAGGCAGCCTGATCACCGCACGAGACGCGCTGGACCAAGGGCGCGAGGTTCTGGCCGTTCCCGGCCATCCCTTCGATGCAAGGGCCTCCGGATGCAATTCGTTGATTCGGGACGGCGCGACCTTGATCCGATCTGCGGAAGATGTGATCGAAGCCCTGCCCAAGGAAGAAGACCTCTCCCAAACGCGCAGTGAGCCCCCTGCTCCGCCAACACCCACACCCGCTGTGGCGCTGCACGATCAAATCCTAGAACGACTCGGCCCATCGCCCATCGCCGAAGACCAACTGCTGCGCGATATCGCTGCTTCGGCCGGTGATCTTGGTCCGGCTTTGGTAGATCTGGAACTTGAGGGCCGAATCCAGCGCCAACCCGGTGGGCTTTTATCGCTAGCAAGCTGAAATGGGCGTGCCGCCACGTGACACCCCTGTAAGGCTTCGGCTGCCCCAAAGGCCTATAGGACGCTGAAATATTGGAGTTTTCCACGCTGCAAAAGGAACGCATTGACATTCCGGCCTTGCCCCACACATTTTGCACGACCATAACAGGCGCCCTATTCGTCGAGCGAGGTTTCCCTTTAAATGCCCGTAGTTGTTGTAGAATCTCCGGCCAAAGCAAAAACAATCAATAAATATCTCGGCCCCGACTACACGGTTCTGGCCTCCTATGGCCATGTGCGGGACCTGCCGCCCAAGGACGGATCGGTCGATACCGACCACGAATTTGAGATGAAGTGGGAGGTCGGCAACGACAGTAAAAAACACGTCAAGGCGATTGCCGATGCGCTGAAAGAAGACAACGCCCTGATCCTCGCAACCGACCCCGATCGCGAGGGGGAAGCGATCAGTTGGCACTTGCAGGAAGCGCTGACCAAGCGGCGCTCGATCAAGAAAGATACCCCAGTCAGCCGCGTGACCTTCAACGCGATCACCAAAGAGGCCGTCACCCAGGCGATGCAAAACCCGCGCGAGGTCGACATGCCTCTGGTCGAGGCCTATTTGGCCCGTCGCGCGCTGGACTATCTGGTGGGCTTCAACCTTTCGCCGGTTCTGTGGCGTAAATTACCCGGCGCGAAATCGGCTGGCCGGGTGCAATCTGTCTGCCTGCGGCTGATCGTCGAACGCGAGATGGAGATCGAAGCTTTCAAGCCGGTTGAATACTGGTCGGTCAAGGCCCTGTTCGAAACACCGCGCGGCCAGACCTACGAGGCGCGCCTGGTCACCTATGCCGGCAAAAAGCTGGACAAGCACGATCTGAAAGACGCGACACAGGCGGAGCTGGCTGTTCAGGCCATCACCAGCCGCGCGCTGAGTGTCACCTCGGTCGAGGCGAAACCTGCGGCACGCAACCCCAGCGCGCCCTTCATGACCTCAACCCTGCAACAGGAGGCCAGCCGCAAGTTCGGTATGGGTGCGCGGCACGCGATGCAAGTGGCGCAACGTCTCTATGAGGCAGGCTACATCACCTATATGCGAACTGACGGCATCGACATGGCCCCCGAAGCGGTCGCCGCCACGCGCGATGCGATCTCGGACCGTTTTGGCGCCGAATATGTGCCGGACAACCCGCGTATCTACAAGAACAAGGCCAAGAACGCGCAGGAAGCGCACGAGTGTATCCGCCCGACGGACATGACGCGCGATGCAAAAGAGCTGAAGGTGGCCGATGAAGATCAGCGCAAGCTCTACGATCTGATCTGGAAGCGCACGATTGCTTGCCAGATGGCTGCTGCGCGCCTGGAACGCACAACCGTTGAAATCGGTAGCGACGATGCTCAGGTCGGCCTGCGCGCGACCGGTCAGGTGGTGCTGTTTGACGGCTTTATGCGTGTCTACGAAGAGGGCCGCGACGATGTGGCAGATGACGACGAAAAGCGCCTGCCTCAGATCATGCAGGGCGATCCCGCGCGGTTTGCCAAGGACTCTCTGATTGGCCAATTCGAAAAGTCGACAGGTGAGGCTCAGGTCACAGAAGGCGCAAAAACCGCGAAAGAAGCAATTCTGTCCGAAAACGAAGCCGTTCTGGCGTTGCAGCACCACACCCAACCGCCTCCGCGCTATACTGAGGCCACACTCGTCAAGCGGATGGAGGAACTGGGGATCGGCCGTCCTTCCACTTATGCCTCAATCGTGACCACGATTCAGGACCGCGAATATGTGCGTAAGGACAAGAACCGCCTGATCCCCGAGGAAAAGGGCCGGATCGTTACGATCTTTCTGCTGAACTTCTTCCGCCAATACGTGGGCTATGAGTTCACCGCGAATCTGGAAGAAGAGCTGGACGACGTCAGCGCCGGCGATCGCGACTACAAGGATCTGCTTGGCAAATTCTGGCGCGATTTCTCGGCCGCGATTGGCGAAACGTCTGAGCTGCGCATCTCGGAAGTGCTGGATAAGCTCGACGAGGCGCTGGCTCCGCAATTGTATCCGCCTCGTGAGGACGGGTCGGACCCGCGCATTTGCCCGAAATGTGGGACGGGGCAACTACATCTGAAAACCTCTCGGACCGGCGGATTCGTGGGCTGCGGCAACTATCCGGAATGCACCTATACGCGCCCCATCGCGGGCGAAGGGGCCGAAGGGGATGAGCGTCTTCTGGGTGAGGATGCAGGCGACGAGATCTGGCTGAAATCCGGCCGGTTCGGTCCCTATGTCCAGCGCGGAGAGCCGACGCCCGAGAACAAGAAACCCCCGCGCGCCTCTCTGCCCCGTGGGTGGAGCAAGGATGACATGGACCTTGAGAAGGCCCTGACCCTGCTGTCCCTGCCCCGCCAAATCGGTGAACACCCCGAAGGCGGTATGATCAGCTCGAACTTCGGGCGGTTCGGGCCGTATATCATGCACCAACTGCCGGAAGAGGCGAAACCGGTCTACGTCAATGTCAAAGACCCCAATGACGTGTTCGAGATCGGCATGAACCGCGCCGTCGAGATGCTGGCAGAAAAACGCGCCAATCCGGGACGTGGTCGGCGCGCGGCGGCCGCCCCCCTCAAAGAGCTGGGCGAACATCCTGATGGTGGCGCCATGCAGGTTCTTGATGGGCGCTATGGGCCTTATGTGAAGTGGGAAAAGGTCAACGCCACTATTCCCAAAGACATCAAGCCCGAAGATGTGACGCAGGAAATGGCCATCGAACTGGTCAATGAACGCGCCGCAAAGAAAGGCACGAAGAAAAAGGCTGCCCCGAAGAAGAAGGCCGCCGCCAAGAAAACAACGAAGAAAACGGCGAGCTAGGGTTGGGTAGGTAGAAATACCACCAGCCCCTTGGATTCGTTGACTTCCCCCTGACGCGGCGGCACAACCTGCCCATCACCATGTCATTGGGGGAGTTTTCCATGAAGAAAATCTATGCCAATGCCTCTGACGCGCTCGACGGAGTGCTGTCGGATGGCATGATGATCGCGGCGGGCGGTTTCGGCCTGTGCGGCATCCCGGAACTGCTGCTTGAGGCGATCAAGGACTCGGGCGCTCAGGACCTGACCTTTGCTTCAAACAATGCGGGTGTCGACGATTTCGGCATCGGCATCCTGCTGCAAACCAAGCAGGTCAAGAAAATGATCAGCTCATACGTCGGCGAAAACGCGGAATTCATGCGTCAGTACCTGGCCGGAGAGCTTGAGCTGGAATTCAATCCGCAGGGCACTCTGGCCGAACGGATGCGCGCAGGTGGCGCAGGCATCCCCGGCTTCTATACCAAAACCGGCGTGGGCACTGTGATCGCCGAGGGTAAGGAACACAAAGACTTCAACGGCGAGACCTACATTCTGGAAGAAGGCATCTTTGCCGATCTGGCCATTGTCAAAGCATGGAAGGCCGATGACACCGGCAACCTGATCTTCCGCAAGACCGCCCGGAACTTCAACGTGCCTGCGGCGACTTGTGGCAAAATCTGCATCGCCGAAGTCGAAGAGATTGTCCCCCGAGGCTCAATGGACCCGGATGCGATCCACCTGCCGGGCATCTATGTGCATCGGATCATTCAGGGCGATCACGAAAAGCGCATTGAACAGCGCACCACCCGTAAGAAGGAGGAAGCATAATGCCTTGGGATCGGAACCAGATGGCCGCCCGTGCGGCGCAAGAGCTTGAAGACGGCATGTATGTGAACCTCGGCATCGGTATTCCGACGCTGGTGGCAAACTATGTGGGCGACAAGGACATCACCCTGCAATCCGAGAATGGTATGCTGGGTATGGGCCCCTTCCCGTTCGAAGGCGAAGAAGACCCCGACCTGATCAACGCGGGTAAGCAAACCATCACTGAGCTGTCGCGCACCGCATATTTCGACAGCGCGACCTCGTTCGCGATGATCCGGGGCGGCAAGATCGCTGCGGCGGTACTGGGCGCGATGGAAGTGGATGAAGAAGGCGACCTGGCCAACTGGATGATTCCCGGCGTTCTGGTCAAAGGCATGGGCGGCGCGATGGACCTCGTGGCTGGTGTCGGCCGCGTGATCGTTGTGATGGACCACACCAACAAACACGGCAAATCCAAGCTGCTGAAGAAATGCACCCTTCCGCTGACCGGGAAAAAGGTGGTGAATCGCATCATCACCAACCTCGGGGTTCTGGATGTGGTTGAGGGTGGCCTGAAGATCGTCGAGATCGCTGAAGGCGTCACCGAAGACGAGATCCGTGCCGCAACCGAGGCGAACATCGTCAACTAGACCAAGATCAGGGCCTGCTGATATAGGCAGGCCCTAGTTCAGCGTCTGGAATACGCACCCATCCGAGGCATAGACCGGCGGCGTTGCGCAGAGCGCACGCGCGACCTGAAAAGCCGCAAGCACCTTGGGCACGTAGTCCCGCGTCTCTGCATAGGGAGGCACACCGCTGTGTTTGCGAACGGCCCCCTCTCCGGCATTATACCCGGCAAGCGCCAATATCGGGTCATTGTCGAACTCACCCATCAGCCAATCCAGATATTTGACCCCACCCGAGATATTCTGTGAGGGCTGGAAGCTGTCCTGCACGCCAAACCGCTCGGCTGTTGCGGGCATCAGCTGCATCAATCCCTGCGCCCCGGCCGAGCTGACCGCGTCGGCCCGCCCAGCCGATTCCACCGAGATAACCGCCAGCACCAGTGCAGGCGAAACATTGGTGCCAATGGTCGAGCGTAGGATATCGCGGCCCTGATTTTTCACGATGCCCTGCAGGGTCTGCAAACGGGGTGTCGAGACGCTTGTAGCGGCCAGGGCGTTGATCGCCGAATCCAGCCTACCTGGTCCGGCTTGTGCCAGTTCGGGAGAGATCTTCTCCCAAAAGGCTTTATAGGCGCCTTTCGGCGGCGCTTTGGTCGCGACTACGGGGGCGTCCTCCGCCGGCGGCACTTTGGCGCGTTTGATGACCTCGGGGACCGCAAGCTCAGATCCGGTGCTGGGCGCCGAGGGGCGGGCTGCATGTTCTTCGGAGGTAATCCGAATGTTAACCTTGGGCCGCTGACCCGGCTGAGGCGCCTTGATCCTTTTATAGACACCACGCGGTTCGACCTGATCCGAGCGCACGGTGTCTGGCGTGCATACCAGAAACGCCAATACGCCGGCGCATGCAACTGCGTCCCGGAGATTCATTTGCCTGCCTCATGTTTTCGTTTTGATTGATTTGAACCTCGAATCTTCGCGTAAAGCCAGAAAAACCAAGCAAATTGGGGCAGTTTCGCCTCATTTGCCGCAAATTTGCATCGCTAAAAGACGACCCCAAACAACCAGATTTGTTTTTTTACATTTATTTTCAATATCTTAAAAACTAAATAACCAAAAAGTTAGGCATCGGGCGAATTTTTCCCTGTTTGGCCCAATTCCTGCCACGCACAACAGGCAAACATAGATGCATACCGAGACGATCGGGAGCGGACTGAGAGAGGAAGCTCTGAAAGACGCCGAGGTTTAGAATACTTTTTTAGATCCTTTAGGAGGGACGTAACATGATCAAGTTCATCAAGAACTTCCGCAAAGACGAAGACGGCGCAGTAACAGTTGACTGGGTTGTTCTGACCGCAGCAGTCATCGGCCTGGCAGCCGTTGCATACCAGCAAATCGAAGGCGGCGCGACCAGCCTGGCGGACGACGTAGACACCGCGCTGAGCACCGCTACTGTTTCGACTGGCGACAACACCAACGCAGGCGGCATCACCGCAGCAGGCTCTGCGACCGGCACCGACGAATAATTTAGCTTACAGCTAAGTTGCTAGGCCGCACCAAGATCTTGGTGCGGCTTTTCTTTTTGAGGTAAATACACCCAAAGTCTACAAGGCGCTATTTTAACAAGCGCTTTTTGTCACCGTCAAAAATGAGTTTTTGTTCCGTGACCAATGCGAAAGCAGTGGCAATTTGGCATGACCTCCTTTTTCTGGCCCAATTTCCGCCATCCACGTCAGCTAAAACTGTATGGATCGAATTATCTGCACTTGGGCTGGCAATGGCTTGGGTAGAAGAGGCTCTTGGAAGGACGACACATGAAACAGTTTCACAACCGCTTTGCGAAAAGCGAAGAGGGCGCAATCACGGTTGATTGGGTCGTCTTGGTTGCTTTGATCATCGGACTCAGCTCTGCACTCATACTTGTGATGAGGACCGGAATGGACAATTTCGGTGGAAACGTGGACCAAGCCTTGTCAACGGCGACAGTCAGCACTGGTGACAATGACAACGCTGGCGGCATCACTTCAGCCGGAACTGTAAACGGCGAATGATATCTTTGAACTAAAAATCGTGCGCCTGTGACAGTTTGCAACGAGTTTTCTGTCCGGCGCGCGATTGCTTTGACGTCAGAGATTTGTGCGCGAGCGTCGCAGATGAACAGAAAAGTTTTTGCATCGAAAAACGCTTTTGCCCCAGATTTCGACACAATTCCCCGTTAAACAGGTCGCTGTTTCAGAACTTCTTGTTGGGCGCAAATTGCCCAACTAGCACAGAAAGAGGTGTATGTATGCGAGCGATATTCGGACTTGTCCTGATTGTCGGACTAGCTCTGGCCGGTGGTGCTGTCTACATGGCGCAGAACTATATCTCTGCTTATCAACAGGAACTCGCACGCGAACGGCAAGCAGCAGCCGCCGCGTTAGAGGCCGCCGCGGCAGAAAACGCTGCGATCGAAGTGATTCCAACCGTAGGTGTTATTGTATCAAATCGAACCCTGAAATACGGAGAACGCCTGGCAGAAGACGACGTGCGCGTCGTTGAATGGCCAGAAAACGCGATCCCGGAAGGCAGCTTTACCGACCTTGCGGTTCTTTTCCCCGAGTCAGGCAGCAAAGATCGTTTCGTTCTTCGCACAATGGAAAAAGATGAAGCGCTGATGGAGGTCAAAATCACTCAGCCCGGCGAAGGGGCGGGTCTGACGTCTCAGCTGGACAAAGGTATGCGCGCTTTCGCTATTCGGGTTGATGTGGCTTCGGGCGTTTCCGGTTTCTTGCGCCCCGGAGATTTTGTGGACGTGTACTGGACCGGTTCGCGTCGTGGGACAACCGCCGAAGCGGATGGCGAGATCACCCGCCTGATCCAGCCCCGGGTTGAACTTATCGCCGTTGACCAGATCGCAGGAACGGACGTGACTGGAACAACCATCGCGCGAACGATCACCGTTGCAGTCACACGTGAACAGGTTGCTGTACTTACGCAAGCGCAAAACACGGGCAGACTGACTCTGGCGCTTGTCGGGATTGAAGATGAAACGGTGTCGTCAGAAGTCATCGAAATCGATCAACGCGCGTTGCTGGGTGTCGTCGAGGAAGAAGCCGCCCCCGTCCCTGAACGTGTGGAGCAACAAGTTTGCAAGACGCGCATTCGTCGCGGTAACAGCGAAGTTGCCGATAGTGTGATCGCCTGTACAAACTGACGCCTATTCAGGACGTTACACCTGCTGAGCCGCGCATTTTGCGCGGCTCATTTGATTCCTATGTTGCCAATTGCCCACATAAGGAAACTTCCAGAAACCCTTGATTATTGCAATAAATTCCGTTTTCGCGCAGAGTTTCGCCTATAGGGCATAAGACCCATAAAAACGAGGCGTGATCGGAGAGGCAGGTCACATGAAAATACGTTCCTGGATCAGCGCAACCCTGCTGGGGTTGTCGCTCGTTGTTAGCCCAGTCGGCGATGCCGCTTGGGCCGAAACTCTTCGCGTGGTGAAGAAGGGCACAGTGGAAACGCTGGAAGTACCTGTAAACCGCGCGATCGTTGTTGAAAGTGAAGAGCCGTTTGCCGAACTGAGTATCGCGAATGCCGGTATTGCCGACATCTCGTCGCTTTCAGAGCGAACGATCTATGTCTTGGGCAGAGCACCCGGCCTAACTACTCTTACACTGTTCGATGGGGCCGGTATGCTTTTGGCGAATGTCCGCGTACGCGTGTCCCCTGACGTGACTGAATTTAAAGAGCGTCTGAGGCAGATCTTGCCAAACGAACAAATCGAAGTGCGTACTGCGAACGACGGCATCGTCTTGTCCGGCACGGTTTCAGGAGCGGCCAAGCTAGCCCGCGCATTGGAGCTAGCCGAACGCTATGCCCCCGACCGGGTCTCGAACCTGATGTCGGTCGGCGGTGTGCAGCAGGTCATGCTGAAGGTTCGCTTTGCCGAGATGAACCGCTCGGTCGCAAAGAACCTGTCGACATCTCTTGGCTTTGGAGGCGGCGACGTCACAGCCGGTTTCAACACCCTAAACACGCAAGGTGCGTTGAACAATGCGCTGGCCAATAACATTCCGATCGCGCAAGCAAATACGGGTGCAATTCTGTTCGGTTTTGGCGCCGGTTCGACCCAAGTTAGGCTACTGCTTGAGGCACTCGAAACCAAAGGTCTTGCGCGTACGCTCGCCGAACCGAACCTATCCGCTCTGTCCGGTCAGCAGGCAACGTTCCTCGCCGGTGGTGAGGTCCCGATTCCTGTGCCAGCAGATGACGGTGTTGTCGCGATCGAATACCGCGCGTTCGGTGTTGAAATCGACTTCATTCCGCGCGTAGTCGACGGTGATCTTATCAACTTGGAACTTGGTACAGCGGTATCGAGTATTGATACGTCTTCGGACTTTACGATTAACGGCGATTCGGTCCCAAGTTTCATTACCCGCCAGACCTCAACAACAATTGAGCTGCGCGACGGTGAAAGCTTTGCGATCGCAGGCCTGATTCAGGATGACTTCACGGATCTGAGCAATCAGGTGCCATGGTTGGGCGACGTTCCTGTTCTGGGCGCCCTGTTCCGCAGCGCACAGTACCAGCGAGAACAAAGTGAGTTGGTTATCATCATCACCGCGCACTTGGTCTCACCGACCCGTGGGGAAACGCTTGCTTTGCCGACAGATCGAGTAAAACCCCCCAGTGAGTTTGATCTGTTTATCAACGGTCGCGTTGCTCGGACCGAGCGCGCAGGCGCAGGTGGCGCATCGGAAGTCGCCAAGCAAGATTTTGGCAGTTCTTACGGCTATATTCTGGATTGATGAGGAGGTTAGGACCAATGAAAACGTTGATACTCACCTTAGGTCTTTCGGTCGCAGTTACCGCATGTACACGCGAAGCCGGGTATGAAATTGATGCGGGAACCTTTGGCAACGCGACGCTGAACAATTCGCAGGTCATGAACGGTGAGCTGACATACGCTCAGATTCTGAGCCGCCGGTTCGCCGCTGAAGTCCCCAGCCAAGTGAACTTTGCCTTCAACAGTTCACAGCTCGATGCGTCGGCCCAACGTATTCTGTTGCAGCAGGCGGATTGGATCAAACAATTCCCTGAAGCACGGTTCCGTGTGTATGGCCACACGGACGCAGTGGGCTCAGCCAGCTATAACAAGAGCCTTGGCTTGCGTCGGGCACAGGCTGTTGTGTCCTTCTTTGCCCAACAGGGAATCTCGCGGTCTCGATTAGAGGCGGTGGTTTCTTTCGGCAAAACGCGCCCATTGGTTGCTACAACGAACCGCGATCGCCGGAATCGCCGGACAGTGACCGAGGTTTCGGGCTTTGTGGATCGCGCACCACAAACGCTGGACGGCAAGTATGCTGATGTCATCTATCGCGAATACGTCGAAAGCGCAGCTTCCGGTTCTACAGTCGAACAAGTCGACGCAACTGGCGGCGGCGGTGGATAATCCCATCTGAACGGGCGACATCGTCGCCCGTTTCCCTACAATTGGTTCTTTTGCGCCAAATTCTCGCCCAACTTCCAAGCGACATTGTGAACAATAGGGTGACCTGCGGCCAAAATTGACCGCATTGGGGCGACAGCAAATCTACCCGAGCGTACACGTTCGCATGAAATGCCAAGCCCTCTCTACGAGGATTGTGTATATGAGTAGCGCGACGCCGCAAGACAACGACTCGGGAATTCTGGCCTGCACGATCAGCCGGGACGTCCAAAACTTCGATCTGCTGATCGAAGACATGGAAACAATTCTGGGTGAGCGTTGGGGCGATCTTGGCTTTGCCGAAGCTCTCGCGTTTTTCAGCCAACCTGAGGCAGAAACACTGGAATTCGTTGCCCTGGCCATTGATGGTGAAGATGAAGACAACCTCTCGTTGATGGGCGAAATCATCACCCAGGCAAAAGACAAGAAGATCAAAGTGGTGCTTATTGCCGAGGACGTGACCCCCGCCTCGCTACACCAGCTTTTGCGCAAAGGCGCGGATGAATTTGTCCCTTACCCGCTTCCCGAAGGCGAACTGAACGAAGCGATCGAGCGAATGAACAAGCCCGATCCTGTGGTTGCAGCACAAGCAGCCGCTGCCACTCTGACCAGTGGCGAATCAAAAGAAGGCGCTCTGTTCGTTGTACAAGGTCTGGCGGGCGGCGTTGGTTCCACGACACTGGCTGTGAACCTGGCCTGGGAACTAGCCACAATCTCGGACAAGGACGCACCTTCTGTCTGTCTGATCGACCTGGATCTGCAATACGGCACGGTTTCGACCTATTTGGACCTGCCACGCCGTGAAACCGTGTTCGAGATGCTGTCCGACACAGCGTCAATGGATGATGAGGTCTTCTCGCAAGCCCTTCAAAGCTATGAAGAAAAAATGCAGGTTTTGACGGCCCCATCCGACATGGTGCCGTTGGATTTGATCACACCCGAAGACATCCAGCGCGTGATAGATACGGCGCGTAAGCATTTTGACTACGTGATCGTGGACATGCCCAAGACATTGGTTTTGTGGTCAGAAACCGTTCTTCAGGCCGCTCATGTTTATTTCGCCATGATCGAGCTGGACATGCGCTCGGCTCAGAACGCATTGCGTTTGAAACGCGCCTTGCAGGCCGAAGAGCTGCCGTTCAACAAATTGCGCTTCGCCCTAAATCGGGCCCCCAAGTTCACCGATCTAAACGGCAAGGGGCGCATAAAACGTATGGGCGAAAGTCTCGGAATTTCAATCGACCTGCAATTGCCCGATGGGGGCAAGCCGGTGATGCAAAGCGGCGATCATGGCCTGCCATTGGCCAGTTCGGCCGCTAAAAACCCGCTGCGTCGCGAAATTGCCAAGCTTGCAAAGTCGCTCCACAGCCTCGGCAGCAACGACGCCGAGGCCGCATAATACAACCCTAAGGGAAGAGCCGCCATGTTTTCCAGATATAAGAAAGCGTCTGATGCGCAGCCGGTCGAAACTCCGGCCAAAGCGCCCGAAGCGGCCCCCGCAGCGCCAACGGCAACAGCAGTTGCACGCAAGCCCGTTCAGAAGAAAACTGGCGAAGTCACGAGCGCCGACCGCGACCGCAAACGGAAAGAGCGCCTGAGTGAGATCAAGATTGAGCTGCACCGGGAGCTTCTGGAAAACCTGAACCTCGCCGCCCTTGAAAACGCGGGTGAGGCCGAGCTTCGCACTGAGATCAGCGCGATTGCCAGCGAGGTACTGGAAGCCAAAAGCATCGTGCTGAACCGCGACGACCGCGCGCAGCTGAACAAGGAACTTTACGACGAGGTCACAGGCCTCGGCCCACTTGAGGCCCTGCTTCGCGACGACACGGTCAACGATATTCTAGTGAACGGCCCACAACAGATTTTTGTCGAACGTGCGGGTAAGCTTGAAATCAGCGATATCACGTTCAAAGACGAAAAACACCTAATGCGGATTATCGACAAGATCGTGTCCGCAGTGGGTCGTCGTGTTGACGAATCCAACCCTTATGTCGACGCCCGTTTGGCCGATGGCTCGCGTTTCAACGCGATGGTCCCTCCGATCGCTGTTGACGGCTCGCTGGTGTCGATTCGTAAGTTCAAAAAAGACAAGCTGGGTATCGATGATCTGGTCAATTTCGGCGCGTTCACCGAAGAAATGGCCGCCTATCTTCAAGCCGCCGTTTCGACACGCCTGAATATCATCGTCTCGGGCGGTACGGGTTCCGGTAAAACGACTACTCTGAACGCGCTTTCGAGCTTTATTGACGACGCTGAACGTATCTTGACCATCGAGGATACGGCGGAACTTCAACTTCAGCAGACTCACGTCGGCCGGATGGAAAGCCGCCCGCCAAACGTTGAAGGAAAAGGTGAGGTCAGCCCCCGCGATTGTCTGAAAAACGCCCTGCGGATGCGTCCCGACCGCATCATCGTGGGTGAGACTCGTGGCGCCGAGGTGATCGACATGCTGCAGGCGATGAACACCGGCCACGACGGCTCAATGACCACAATCCACGCAAACTCGGCAAGGGATGGTATCTCGCGTCTCGAGAACATGATCGCGATGGCGGGGATCGAAATGCCGATCAAGGCGGTTCGCAGCCAGATCTCAAGCGCTGTGAACTTGATCGTTCAGGCCAGCCGTCTCCAGGATGGCTCGCGCCGCATGACCTCGATCACCGAAATCACCGGGATGGAAGGCGATGTGATTTCGATGCAAGAAATCTTTCGTTTCCAACGCGTTGGCCTGACACCCGATAACAAAATCATCGGTCACTTCACCGCCACCGGCGTGCGCAGCCACTATTCCGAGCGCTTCCGCCTGTGGGGCTTTGACCTGCCCTCGTCCATCTACGACCCAACCACAATGTAGGAGATTACGACATGCAATTGCCTATGGAGGCTCTCATCTATGTCGCCATCTTCGTGGGCGTTCTTGCCCTGGTGGAAGGCATCTATCTTGTGGCGTTCGGCAAATCCATCAGCCTGAACAGCCGGGTCAACCGTCGTCTGGACATGCTCGACAAGGGCGCGGGCCGCGAGCAAGTTCTGGAACAGCTGCGCAAGGAAATGCAGCAGCATATGAAAACGCAGAGCATCCCTCTGTATTCGCTGCTTGCTGACAAGGCCCAAAAGGCCGCCATCGCGTTCACGCCAAGACAACTGATCATGATCATGGGTCTTGTTTCGGCTTTTGCCTTTGTTGGCTTGAGTATTGGCACGGCAACTGAAACTGTGCTGCGCGCGGCTATTTCGATCGCCATCGGTGTTGGTGGCGTCTTCATGTGGGTCAGTAGCAAAGCCAAAAAACGCATGAGCATGATCGAAGAACAACTGCCCGACGCAGTCGAGCTTATGGTCCGCTCACTGCGCGTCGGTAACCCTTTCGTGTCTTCAATTCAGATCGCTGCAAACGAAGTTCAGGACCCCCTTGGAACCGAATTTGGTGTAATTGCAGATGAGTGCGCCTATGGTCGTGACGTGGGCGAGGCCCTCAAAGACATGGCAGAGCGACTGGACATGCAAGACTTGCGCTTTCTAGCGGTCGCAGTTGGCATCCAGCAGCAGTCAGGTGGTAACCTGGCCGAAATTCTGGCTGGATTGGCCCAGGTGATCCGTGCACGTTTCCGCCTGTTCCGCCGTGTCAAGGCAATCACCGCGGAGGCGCAATGGTCCGGCAAATTCCTTTCGGGATTCCCGTTGTTCTGTCTGGTCTTTATTTTGGTAAAATCGCCAGACTACTATGACGAAGTTCTTGACCACCCCTGGTTTATCCCATGCTGTTTCATCGTTGGCATCATGCTGACACTGAACCTGATCGTTATGAAAATGATCACCAACATTAAGGTTTGAGGTCTGTGTCATGGAATTTCTAGCCTCCATCAATGATACTTTGGCGCAGCACCTGGGAGAGTTCGGCCCCCTGATCGTGGTCGGTGTACTCGGCGTGGTTCTGGTAGCCGTGGCGGTTCTGTTGATGCTGAACCAGCCTGAGGATCCCCTCAAAAAACTTCAACGTTCGAACGCCCCGCCAAAAACGCCGAAGAAATCCAAAAAGGATCAACTGCGTCAAAGCGGTCGAAACGAGCAGCTGGAAAAGTTTGCGACTTTCCTTGAGCCCAAAAGCGAAGAAGAGCTGTCGGCCATTCAGCTAACAATGCGTCAAGCGGGGTATCAATCCAAGGACGCGGTCCGGTTCTTTCACTTCGCTCAATTCGCTCTGGGTATCCTGGGTATTCTCCTCGGAGTTGTATGGGTCACGGTATTTGCTGGCGATCAGGAGTTCACTGGAACCCAATTGTTGATCCGTGTTCTGGTTCCGGGCGGGATTGGGTATTTCATACCGAAATACTGGATTACTCGTCGCGTTGAAGAGCGACGTGAAGCCATTACATCTGCCTTTCCGGACACGTTGGACTTGATGCTGGTCTGCGTGGAAGCCGGTCAGTCCCTCGACCAAGCGATCGTGCGCGTTGCATCGGAAATGAAAAGCTCTTACCCGGAGATTGCGCAGGAATTCGAAGTCGTTGCCTATGAAATGAAAGCTGGTAAGGACAAGGATACGGTATTGCGTGACTTTGGAACGCGCTGCGGCGTTCAGGATGTGAGAGCGTTTGTGACCGTGATGATCCAATCAGCCACGTTTGGTACCTCTATTGCTGAGGCTCTGCGTGTTTATGCTGCCGAAATGCGTGACAAACGTGTGATGCGTGCAGAAGAAGCCGCAAACAAGTTGCCTACCAAGATGACTCTGGTCACAATGACCCTAACGGTACCGCCTCTATTGATAATTCTGGTGGGGCCTTCTGCAAGCGTCATTTCGAACTTCGGAGGATGATGTAACTTCGATGCTCCCAGAAAAAGGCTGTGCCTTGCTTAGGCTTCGCCGAAGTTTTCAGGCCATCATGGTTTTCGCCATGGTGGCCTCTTGCACGGAAGGGAGCCTGTCGGATGACCTCGATGCGCCGGGTATAGATCCGACGGGACAAGCCGAAGACAACATCACCGTAGGAAACCGCCTGATGGCCGCCGGAGAATATGAGCTGGCCCTCGACAGCTTTACCCGCGCCGCGCTGGAACAAGGGATGACGCCGCAGGTTCTGACCTCATTGGGAACGGCAAATCTGGGGCTGCGTCGTTTGGGGCAGGCCGAAACCCTTCTGCGCCGCGCGGTCGAGGATGACACGGACTGGCCCATCGCCTGGAACAATTTGGGTGTCCTGCTGATGGAGACGCGACAATACCCCGAAGCGGAACAGGTGTTTCGACGGGCGTTTGCCTTGGACAATGGCGAAAGTGACGCAATCCGCGACAATCTTCGCTTAGCTATCGCAAAAATGGAAAATCCTGTTAATAATACTGACCAAGAACAAGAATATACGCTGGAGCAGCTAGGCGACGGGCAATTTTCGCTACGCAAAATCCAGTAATCGAGGCAAGAGCAGTAAAAGGACGCAAAAATGCGCCAACAATTCTTGATTCCGTCACTCGTGGTCACTGGGTTGATCCTGTCCGCCTGTGCAAAAGAAACCGAAGAGGAAAAGGTTGAACGTACGTTTCAGGAAGTGAACGTCATTGACGAAACCAACCTGAACGACGTGCTTCTGACCGCGGCCGACCCCAACGAGGCGGTCACCTATTTCCACAATGCCGCCGCCAAAAACCCCGACCGGATCGACCTGCAGCGCGGGCTTGCGATCTCGCTGGGTCGCGCCAAACGCTCGACCGAGGCGGCCGCCGCGTGGAAACGCGTGACGACCATGAACGGCGCCAATGCGGCCGACCGGGTCGAATACGCGGATGCGCTGGTGCGCAATGGGGATTGGAACACGGCCCACACCGTTTTGAACTCGGTCCCCCCGACTCATGAGTCGTTCAAGCGCTACCGGCTTGAAGCCGTCGTCGCGGATTCCCGCAAGGAATGGAAACGCGCCGATCACTTCTATGAAACGGCCGTGGGCCTGACCACGCGCCCGGGTGGTGTGATGAACAACTGGGGCTATTCCAAGCTGACCCGCGGACAATATGCTGAGGCCGAACGCCTGTTCACCGAGGCCGTCCGCCAGGACAAGAGCCTGTTTACAGCCAAGAACAATCTGGTTCTGGCCCGGTCGGCGCAGGGGAATTACAGCCTGCCGGTGGTGCCCATGACACAGGTTGAACGCGCCCGGCTGTTGAATACGATGGCAATTTCTGCGGTGAAACAAGGGGATACGACAACTGGCAAGAACCTCCTCCGCGAGGCGATTGCGACCCATCCCCAGCATTTCGATGAAGCCGTCCGCTCGCTTCGCGCGCTCGAGGAAAGCTGACACATGGCGATACCGGCCTATGCGGCAGCATGGTTTCTGCCCTTTGTGCTGCCGATCTGCTTTTACGTCGCGTTCACGGATATGCGTGAAATGAAGATAAAGAACCACGCCGTCTCGGCGCTGGTTCTGGTCTATGTCGTCATTGGGCTGTTTGTGCTGCCTCCGTGGTCGACGGGACTGATTGGAGGGCAGATCGGCCCTCTTGGTATCGCATTGCCTATCTATGTCTGGCAATTCCTACACATATTCATCGTTCTCCTCGCCGGAATCATCCTGAACGCCGCCGGAGCGATGGGCGCGGGCGATGCCAAATTTCTGGCCGCAGCCGCTCCGTTCATCTGGTTCGCAGATATGATTCTACTCATGGCTATTCTGATGGCCTGTACTTTGGGGGCCGTAGCGACCCACCGTTTGGCCAAGCACACAAGGCTTCGCACGATTGCCCCACATTGGGAGAGCTGGGACAAAGGCAAAAAGTTCCCGATGGGGCTGGCCCTGTCCGGTTCGCTTGCCATGTATCTGATTCTTGGGACTGTTCTCGGATCGTAAACTATCATCTGCGCGCCTTGTCACTGCCTTGGTCCCGCCACAAAGCTGCGCCAGATTTCACACAACTGGCCCGCTTTGGGGCTTTTGGTGTGACATCAGAACAGACGAGTCCCGCTCATGAATATGCAGACCTCCGCAGTTATGGCGCCCCCAGCCCCGAAGGGTTTGGGTGAAATGCAGCTCCCGCTGGTGATGATGCGGGACATTTTGCTGAAGACGATCTTTCGCAAGAACGCCAGCACCGTGACCGAAGTGGCCGAGGCCGTCTGCCTGCCCGGTTCTGTCACGCAGGAACTGATCGACATTGCGCGTGACCAAAAACTGCTTGAAGCCACAGGCACCCTTAACGCCAATAGTGGCAATGAAATGGGCTATCAGCTGACCGACGCTGGCAAGGCCCGAGCATTGGACGCTCTAAGCCAGTCGGAGTATTTCGGTGCGATGCCCGTACCACTGGATGTGTATCGCGAGCAGGTCAAACGCCAGTCGATCCGCAATATTCAAGTCACGCGAGACCAGCTGACCAATGCGATGGGCCATCTGGTTTTGCCCGACAGCCTGCTGGATCACCTCGGCCCCGCGGTCAGCGCGGGCCGCTCGATCCTGATGTATGGCCCTCCGGGGAATGGTAAGTCCTCGATCTCGAACGGTATTCGCGACGCGTTGGGTGACAATGTCTATGTCCCCTACGCCATCGAGTATGCCGGTCAGGTAATCACCGTTTATGATCCAATCGTACATACTGCGATTGAACAGGAGCCTGACGACCCCAACAGCCTGCGCCGCCGCAAGAGGTTCGATTCGCGCTATGTTCAGTGCGAGCGCCCAACCGTGGTGACCGGTGGTGAATTGTCGCTGAGCATGCTGGACTTGGTCTACAACCCCACCGCGCGGACTTATCAGGCCCCGCTGCAGCTGAAATCGACCGGCGGTATCTTTATCGTGGACGACCTTGGACGACAGGCCGAACCCCCTCAGGCCCTCGTCAACCGCTGGATTGTTCCGCTGGAAGAGAACAAGGATATCCTCGGTCTGCAATCGGGTGAAAAGTTCGAGGTTCCCTTCGACACGCTGGTGATCTTCTCGACCAACTTCCACCCGAATGAGATCTTCGACCAGGCGGCCCTGCGCAGAATCTTCTTCAAGATCAAGATTGATGGTCCTAACCAAGAGAACTTCCTGAAGATCTTCGCCATGGTCGCCCGCAAACGCGGAATGCCGCTGGATGAGGCCGCGTTGGTGCATCTGTTGAAGGTGAAATACCCGACCATCGACAACATCTATGCGAACTACCAGCCGATCTTCCTGATCGACCAGATGATCTCGATCTGTGAGTTCGAGGGCATTCCTTATCAGATGAGCCCCGACCTGATCGACCGCGCCTGGGCCAACATGTTCGTCAAAGACGAGAAAATCGTCAAATAACGTCGTGCCATTTCCGGGATGACAGAGGTAGTCTGCGCACATGACGCAGATTCCCGCCTGGATCGGCACTTGGTTCAGCACCAAGGGCTGGACCATCCACCCTCATCAGCAGGACATGTTCGACCGGGCGCAAGACCCGGCCACTTTGCTGATTGCACCCACTGGCGGCGGCAAAACGATGGCGGGGTTTCTGCCCTCATTGGCCGAGCTTTCGGATGGTGTGCAAAGCGGGTTGCATACGATCTACGTGTCGCCCCTCAAGGCCCTTGCAGCAGACATCAAACGGAACCTGCGCACGCCCGTGGAAGAGATTGGCTTGCCCATCCGCATCGAGGACCGCACCGGCGATACCTCAGCCACGCAGAAAAAACGCCAGCGCGCCGACCCGCCGCATATCCTACTCACCACGCCTGAGAGTCTGGCTCTGCTGACCTCATATGAGGACGCTCCGCGCATGTTTGATGGGGTGCAGCGTTTGATCGTCGATGAAATCCACGCTTTGGCCGAAAGCAAACGCGGGGATCAACTGATGTTGGCGCTGGCGAGGCTCCAGACTTTGTGCCCGAACATGCGCCGTGTGGGCTTGTCAGCCACGGTCGAGGACCCTCAGGCCATTGCCCGCTTTCTGGCCCGTCACCCCGACCCGTGTCAGATCATTCAAGCCGACCCCGGCCCTGATCCCGACATCGCGATGCTGGAAACGGCCGAGATGCCGCCATGGTCGGGCGGAGGCGCGGCCTATGCGATCCCGGCAGTGCTGGACCAAATCCGCCAACACAAGACGACTCTGATCTTCCACAACACCCGCGCGCAGGCCGAGATTTTCTTTCACAATCTGTGGCTTGCAAACGAGGACAGCCTGCCCATCGGAATCCATCACGGCAGTCTGGATCGCCAGCAACGCGAGAGGGTCGAGGCCGCCATGGTCCGAGGTGATCTGCGCGCCATCGTCTGCACCGGCTCCCTCGATCTAGGCATCGACTGGGGTGACGTTGATCTGGTCATCCAGATCGGCGCGCCAAAGAACGTCAAACGGCTGGTGCAGCGAATCGGACGGGCAAATCACCGCTACAACGCGCCGTCCAAAGCCTTGCTGGTCCCTGCCAACAGGTTTGAGGTGGTCGAATGCGTGGCCGCCCTTGAGGCCGCAAAAGCCCATGATCTGGACGGAGAGCCGCGCGGCGCAGGCCCCCGAGACGTGCTGTGCCAACATATTCTGATCGCAGCCTCCGCGGGGCCATTCAATGCAGATGCACTGTTTACCGAGATGACCTCGGCCGGGCCGTTCGCGCAATTGACCCGGCCCGAGTTTGACGACTGTCTCGATTTCTGCGCGACCGGCGGCTATGCCCTGCGGGCCTACGACCGATGGCAACGGTTGCAGCAACGCTCAGACGGTTTGTGGCAGCTACGAGACCCCCGCGCTGCAGCCCGCATTCGGATGAACCTCGGCACCATTCAGGACAGCGATACCCTGAAAGTTCGCCTGAAACGCAGTCGGGGCGGCAAGCCGCTGGGCGAGGTTGAGGAAGCCTTTGCAGCCACTCTGACCCCCGGCGACACCTTCCTGATCGGTGGTCAGATCGTGCGCTACGAAGGCCTGCGCGAGCTTGTGGTCGAAGTCAGCCGCCGTGCCGACAAGAAGCCCAAGATCGCCACGTTTGCGGGGACCAAGTTCGCTACTTCAACGCAGTTGAGCGACCGTATCCTGCGCATGTTCGCGCAGGCCGACTGGCCTCAGCTGCCGCAACACACGGCCGGCTGGCTGAAGTTGCAGCGGCATGTCTCTCGCCTGCCCCAACGCAACCGCCTGCTGGTCGAGAGCTTTCCCAGCGACGGGCGCGAGCATATTTGTGTCTACGGCTTCGCCGGACGCAACGCGCAACAAACCTTGGGCCTACTCCTCACCAAGCGGATGGAGGAAACAGGCCTTGCCCCTCTCGGATTTGTTGCGACCGACTACGCGACCCTGATCTGGGGATTGGATGCCGTGACCGATCCAACGCCTCTGTTTCGGCTTGATGCGCTGCGCGACGGGTTGGACACATGGCTGGCGGGCAATGCCGTCATGAAACGCACCTTTCGCGCCTCGGCCACCATCGCGGGCCTGATCGAGCGCAACACCGGCGGGCAACGCAAAAGCGGGCGGCAAGCCACGTTTTCGTCAGATATCCTCTACGATACGCTACTGAAATACGACCCCGACCACCTTTTGATGCAGATCACCCGAGAAGAAGCGATGCGCGGCCTCGTCGATTTTGGCCGGATCGAGGCGATGGTGGAACGGATTGGCGACCGCATTGATCTGGTTCGGCTGGACCGCGTATCGCCTCTGGCCGCGCCCTTGTTCCTTGAAGTTGGAAAAATCCCGGTCAAAGGGGTCGCCGAAGAACGCTTGCTGGCAGAAGAAAGCGCGCGATTGCTGCAGGCGGCCGGGCTGGATACGCTCTGATCCACCTTGCGCGGGCACGCAAAACGCGCGAAGAACGTTCCATGAACAAGACTGAGTTTTCCTTTGCCGGGCAGAACCTGAGCGCCCTACCCTCAGGCGCATTGTGGTGGCCCGAGCGGCAATTGCTGTGTGTCTCCGACCTGCATCTCGGCAAATCCGAACGCATGGCCCGGCGCGGTGGCGCGATCCTGCCGCCTTATGAGAGTCAGGACACGTTGGACAGGCTGGCCAAAGATCTGGAGTTTACGCGGGCCGCAACCGTAATCTGCCTGGGAGACAGCTTTGATGATCTGGATGCCTCTCTATCGCTTCCCAGCGCCGAGAGGCTGCGCATTGCCACCCTGCAAGCCGGGCGTCGCTGGATCTGGATCGAAGGCAATCACGATCCCGGCCCGGTGGAGCTCGGCGGCACGCATCTGGCCGAGTGGAACTGCGCCACACTCACCTTTCGCCATATCGCGCAGTCCGAGGCAAAAGGCGAGATTTCGGGTCACTATCACCCAAAGGCCACGCTGCGCGCGCGTGGCCGCAGCATTACACGCCCGGCTTTTCTGTTCGATTCAAATCGTCTGATCCTGCCCGCCTTTGGCACCTACACAGGCGGGTTGCGCAGCTCGGATCAGGTTTTGACTGGTCTGATGGGACCGAAGGCATTGGCAATCCTAACGGGCCCTAAACCGCAGATGATCCCAATGCCTCGCTGAGACGGAAGGACGTCGTGCAGCGCCTCAGATCAGGCCGTCCTCTTCCAGCATCGGCCGGTACTTACGGCTGACCGGAACAAGATCGCCATTGACGAGACGCAGGAAGATCTTGCCCTCGGACCGTACACCACCCGCCACAGCCTCATCGCACACCCAATGCGACCGGTGCGAGCAATGGCCTGCAACAGGCTCCATCTCGTCTATGGCATCGGTAAAGCGTGAGCGGATCGTAAAAGTCCCCTCGGAGGTAACGACGTCCACATTGTGGTCACGCACGGTCAGGCGGTAGAACTCACCCTGAAAACTCTCGGGCAGACGGCGCGCGAGCCGTGGCATAGGCTTTAGCTCAGGCTCGGCTTCGACCTGGCCATCATGCCATTCAGCCCGACGCACCAGCAACAGGCCTGTGGCAAACAATATACCGTAACTGGCAACAGTCGCCATCTCGGGCGCCATATGACCACCCCAGGTGAACAGCAACCACGCCATTAGCCAGAGGGTCGGAGTGAACATCATAAGAATCACGACCGCATAGGCCAGATCGCGCGCAGGCAACTGCTCCAAAACCTGGTGTCGTTCAATCACACTCCGGGCGCCCCAAATGGCGGCCAATGCCAACACCATAACACCGGCCCAGAACAGCAAACGCAGGGGAAAAGACAGCTCTGCGGCCAGAAATGGAGGGAATACGTAGGCAAGCAAAGGCAGGAAAACAACACCTGCGACCACCCGCTGTGGAGTGCAATGAGAACGCAATAGCCCGATGTTTAACGTCATACTTACAGAACAGCGGCCCAAGACCCAGTCAGGACATCTTGGACGGCCACGGTATTTACTCGGCAACTGACTGGGAAATAACGGATATCATGAATTGAGGTCCTGTAAAACACAATTCATGCATGGGTTTGGGCGCAGGCCGCTGCTCCGGCCCGCGTCTCGTCAGGGTCGGACCGCTAAGAGCGATCCGACACGATAGTGATCAGGCTGTCAGGCCTTCGGGCTCTGGCAGGCCGTTGGCACGGCAGCACGCGGTCAGAGTGTTGGCCAGCAGGCAGGCGATGGTCATCGGACCCACGCCACCCGGAACCGGAGTGATCGCGCCCGCACGCTCAGCGGCGCTGGCGTAGTCGACGTCACCGACCAGCTTGTTTTTGCCGTCACGCTCAATGCGGTTGATGCCAACGTCGATCACGGTCGCGCCTTCTTTGATCCAGTCACCCGGAACCATCTCAGGGCGGCCTACGGCGGCCACAACGATGTCAGCGCGGCGCACGACGTCCGGCAAGTCCTTGGTGCGCGAATGCGCTATGGTTACGGTGCAGCTGTCACCCAGCAGCAGTTGCGCCATCGGCTTACCCACGATGTTCGAGCGGCCAATCACAACCGCATCCATACCCGACAGCGAACCGTGATAGTCGCGCAGCATCATCAGGCAGCCCAGAGGGGTACAGGGAACCATCGATTTCTGACCGGTGCCCAGCAGGCCAACATTCGAGATGTGGAAGCCATCGACGTCTTTGGCCGGGTCGATCGAGTTGATCACCAGGTCTTCGTTCAGGTGCTTGGGCAGAGGCAGCTGCACCAGAATACCGTGAACCGCAGGATCGTTGTTCAGCTCGTCGATCAACGCCAGCAGGTCCTCTTCCGAGGTGTCGGCGTCCAGCTTGTGCTCATAGGAGTTCATGCCGACCTCAACGGTCTGTTTACCCTTTGAGCGTACATAAACCTGGCTTGCAGGGTCTTCGCCCACCAGAACCACGGCCAAACCGGGCGTGATGCCGTTTTCTTCTTTCAGCTTTGCAACCTGATCGGCCACTTGCGCGCGCACTTTCGCCGCAAAGGCTTTGCCGTCGATAACCTGGGCTACCATCCTGTGATCCCTTCTTTCCAAAAACGGATCGGGCGCAGAGCGCCCGGGTGTTCAGTCGGGTCCAATCACACGCTCTTCGCGGGCAATCGACCAATCAATCAAAATGCGCCAAAGCTTTTCGGCCAGATCCGGGTCCATCCCCAACTGATCCGAGCTTGCGCGCACACGTTGCACCACCTCTTCGACACGGTCCGGGATTCGGGCCGGAAGGCCTTCGCCTGGCTTCAACTGCGAGGCGCGATCGATATATCCCGCGCGCGTCACCAACATCTCGATCAGTTGGCGGTCCAGCTTGTCGATCTGAACGCGCAAGTCCTGCATCGTCTCACAGTCTTGCGGCGGTGTCAGAGTGGGCATCGTGATCTCCTCATGGCCCGGGGTGTAATCCCCGGACCACGAGATGGTTTAAAAATCGGCTTAGAACAAGCCCTCAATCTGACCTTCTTCGTTGAGACGGATTGTCTCAGCGGCAGGTTTGCGCGGCAGACCCGGCATGGTCATGATCTCACCGCAGACAACCACGATGAAGCCAGCACCTGCGGACAGACGAACTTCACGTACCGGAACCGAGTGGCCGGTCGGTGCGCCACGCAGGGTCGGGTCGGTCGAGAAGGAGTACTGGGTTTTCGCCATGCAGACTGGCAGGTTGCCATATCCGGCGGCTTCCCATTCCTTCAGCTGGTTGCGGATCTTGTTGTCTGCCAGAACCTCGTCCGCGCGGTAGATGCGCTTGGCGATGGTTTCGACTTTCTCGAACAGAGGCATGTCGTCGGGGTAGATCGGCGCGAAGTTCGCGGTGCCACCTTCAACGATTTCAACAACTTTCTCAGCCAGAGGCGCCGAGCCTTCTGAGCCAAGTTCCCAGTGACGCGACAGAACCGCCTCAACACCGTGATCGGCGCAGTAGCTCTTGACCGCTTCAACTTCGGCGTCGGTGTCGGTGACAAAGTGGTTGATCGCGACAACAACCGGCACACCGAAGGACTTCACGTTCTCGATGTGACGGCCGAGGTTGGCACAGCCAGACTGAACCGCGTCGACGTTTTCGGCACCCAGATCGGCTTTGGCAACGCCGCCGTTCATCTTCATAGCGCGCACGGTGGCAACCAGAACAACGGCCGACGGTGCGATGCCGGCTTTGCGGCACTTGATGTTCATGAATTTCTCGGCACCCAGGTCAGCACCAAAGCCCGCTTCGGTCACGACATAGTCAGCAACTTTCAGCGCGGTTTTGGTCGCGATGACCGAGTTACAGCCGTGCGCGATGTTTGCGAACGGGCCGCCGTGGACGAAGGCCGGGTTGTTTTCCAGCGTCTGCACCAGGTTCGGCTGCATGGCGTCCTTCAGCAGAACGGTCATTGCGCCTTCTGCCTTGATGTCGCGGCAGTAGACCGGGGTCTTGTCGCGGCGGTAAGCAACGATGATGTCGCCCAGACGCTTTTCCAGGTCTTTCAGGTCGTTTGCCAGACAGAGGATCGCCATAACTTCGGACGCAACGGTGATGTCAAAGCCTGCTTCACGCGGGAAGCCGTTCGACACGCCACCCAGAGAGGCCGTGATCTGACGCAGAGCGCGGTCGTTCATGTCGACCACACGACGCCATGCAACGCGGCGAACATCGATCTCAGCTTCGTTGCCCCAGTAGATATGGTTGTCGATCATCGCCGACAGTAGCGAGTGCGCCGAAGTAATCGCGTGGAAGTCACCTGTGAAGTGCAGGTTCATTTCTTCCATCGGAACAACCTGAGCGTAACCACCACCTGCAGCGCCGCCCTTCATGCCGAAGTTCGGGCCAAGCGAAGCTTCACGTATACAGATCATCGCGTTTTTGCCGATGCGGTTCAGGCCATCGCCCAGACCCACGGTGGTGGTGGTCTTGCCTTCACCCGCAGGGGTCGGGTTGATCGCGGTGACCAGGATCAGCTTGCCATCTTCGCGGTCCTGGACCGAGTTTATGAAGTCCTGGCTGACCTTCGCTTTGTCGTGGCCGTAAGGCAGCAGATCGGCGGATTCGATGCCGATCTTTGCGCCGATTTCCTGAATCGGCTTTTTGTTCGCTTCGCGCGCGATTTCGATGTCAGATTTGTAGCTCATTGGGCAGGGTCCCTGATTGAATGCCGTGCAAAACCGACGCGGCGCGTCGGTGCTGTGAAACCCATACAGTTGCATACCCAAGCAGTGGCTAAGGATTCCGACATATTCGTGCCGCGAAACGGCGTCGCTTAATTTCAAGCGTTTCCAATCGGAAACGAATGAGCGCTATGGCTGCCAGAGCGGCTGATCGGGAACAAACAGCTGCAAACGATCGCCGATATGCAGGTCCCCCGGCCGCTCGACCCAGCCGGTGACCCCCCGCTGCCCCTGCGCGGCCGGTTTGAAGGCGGCACCGTAGCCGCTGTGATCCGCCTCGATCTCACGTCCGGGCAGGACACAAGGTGCGTTTTCCATATCCACTGTAATCGTCAAACCCGCCTCGGACCGCAGGCGCGAGGACGGCGGGATATGAGAAAAGTCAGGGATGCCATTCAACACGATCGAGGCCCCCAAATAGGACGGATCAAGATGGTCCATCTCCATCGCGGCGGCAATCTCGGACAGCTCCTCGGCTGACAGAATCGACACCTGACGGACATTCCGAATCTCGGTGCCTTTCGGGTAGACATTGCTGACACGCACACATGAAGCACGGTTGAGCCCCTCGTGCCGTTCGCCCTGCACCCCTTCAAAGCCAAACTCCAACGTCTCAACGGGCTGAGCGCGCAGCGACTGACCGGCCGGGACGCGCCCCAACCAGACGACCTCGGCAGAGTATTCGGTTTCACGCAGGAACGGCATGGGGTTTTCCTTCTTCATCCATTTGCCCGCATAATGACCAGCAGTTGGTGGATGAAAAGAAAAAACCCGAGGTCTGGACCTCGGGTTTATATGTTTAAGCGGTTGGCTCCGGCTCCATCCCACCTTCGGGCGGAGATTTCTTGGGTTTGGTCTTGGGAATAGCCGTGACGCTGAGCGCGCTGCCCTGATCCGGGCTGTCGCCCTCGTCATCGCCTTCGGTCGGCGCATCCCCGTTCATGACACGCTTGATCTCGTCGCCGGTGAGGGTTTCGTATTCCAACAGGCCCTGCGCCAGACGCTCCCATTCCTCACTCTTGTCGGTCAGGATCTGGTGAGCGCGCTCATAGCCCTGCTGAATCAGGCGCTTCACCTCTTCCTCGATCAGCTCTTTGGTATGGGCCGAGACCGAGAAACCAGCAGTGTTGCCCGAGTAGCCTTCATGGGCTTCGGCGTAGTCGATATTGCCGACCTTGTCCGACATACCCCAGCGCATCACCATCGCGCGCGCCAACTGGCTCGCCTGCATGATGTCACCCGCCGGGCCGTTCGAGACATGGTCTTCGCCATATTTGATGACTTCGGCCGCCTTGCCCGCCATGGTCATGGCCAGCTTCTGCTCACACTCATCACGGTGATAGTTCAGGCGATCCATCTCCGGTAGAGAGACAACCATACCTA
The DNA here is from genome assembly GCF_056541245.1 of Ruegeria sp. AI3. Lineage (NCBI taxonomy): Bacteria > Pseudomonadati > Pseudomonadota > Alphaproteobacteria > Rhodobacterales > Roseobacteraceae > Ruegeria > Ruegeria sp. AI3. The sequence goes on along the minus strand of NZ_JBQFYA010000003.1, from coordinate 239,220 downwards.
GCGCGCCACCGCGCGGAATGATCGTTGCCTTGTAAACTGGGTCGCACATCGGCAGTTCCAGACCAACAACGGCGTGGCCGGCCTCGTGATACGCGGTCTTTTCCTTCTGATCCTGGGTCAGCACCATCGAGCGGCGCTCAGCCCCCATCATCACCTTGTCCTTGGCGTTCTCGAAGTCCTCCATGGTGACAAAGCGGCGGCCCACACGGGCGGCCATCAGCGCGGCCTCGTTCACGAGGTTTGCCAGATCCGCACCCGAGAAGCCCGGAGTACCGCGCGCGATGATGCGCAGGTCAACATCAGGGCCCAGAGGCGTCTTGCGCGCGTGAACACCCAAGATCTTCTCACGGCCTTTGATGTCGGGGTTCCCAACGGTCACGTTCCGGTCGAAACGTCCGGGACGCAGCAGAGCCGGGTCCAGAACGTCTTTACGGTTGGTCGCGGCCAGAATGATCACACCTTCATTGGCCTCAAAACCGTCCATCTCGACCAGCAACTGGTTGAGGGTCTGTTCGCGCTCATCGTTACCACCGCCATAGCCGGCACCACGATGGCGACCAACAGCGTCGATTTCGTCGATGAACACAATACAAGGCGCGTTCTTCTTGGCTTGCTCGAACATGTCGCGGACACGGCTCGCACCGACACCCACGAACATTTCAACGAAGTCAGAGCCTGAGATGGTGAAGAACGGCACACCCGCCTCACCCGCAATCGCACGGGCCAGAAGCGTTTTACCGGTACCCGGAGGGCCAACCAGCAACGCACCTTTTGGGATCTTGCCACCCAGACGGCTGAATTTCTGCGGGTTGCGCAGGAATTCAACGATCTCTTCCAGCTCTTCCTTGGCTTCGTCGATGCCAGCAACGTCATCAAAGGTCACGCGGCCGTGCTTTTCGGTCAGCATCTTGGCCTTGGACTTGCCAAAGCCCATCGCGCCGCCTTTGCCGCCGCCCTGCATCCGGTTCATGAAATAGACCCAGACACCGATCAGCAGCAGGAAGGGCAGCAGAGTGATCAGGAACGACTGGAAGCCTGATTGCTGCTGCTTGACCGCTTCGACCGGGATCTGTTCATCGATCAGCAGTTTCGTGACCTCGGCGTCGCCGGGTTTGATTGTGGTGTAATTCGCGCCGCTTTGTGTGGTGTAGCGAATTTGCTCACCATCCAGCGTGACGTTCTTGACCTCACCGCTTTGAACGGCGCTGACAAAGTCGGAATAGGTGCGTTCATTGCCCTGAAGTGTCCCGCCAGGTCCGCTGAACAAGTTGAACAGTGCAAGGATCAGCAGGAACAGAACGACCCAGAAGGCGATATTACGAGCGTTGCCCAAGGAAATTCTCCTAAAAGATTTCGGCAGACAAGGACCTGCCGGGTTGCTTCTTAAAATAGAGAGGATTGGCTGAGGTTCAATGCGATAAAAAAGATGCGTGAAACTCAGGCCAATCAGGGACCAGATCAGCGCGCCAGCCATTGGCGAATCCGGCTAGGGGTGCGGCCTCAAGAATGTCGCCCCTCCAAACCGCTGGGGACGCTTGCAAAGCAAGCCGTGGACGCCCGGTGGCGCGCCAGTCGGGCAACATCTGCAAGCCGTTTTCACCAAGTGCCCGAATCTCAGCGCCCGGAATATCGGGGCCGGACAGCACCCATCGCGCGTCCCATGTACCCGTGATTTTCGCGGTCAGGCCATCAACCGCGTTGAATTCCCTGCAGATCCACTGTTTTTCTGCCTGAGAAAACAGCAAACAGCCCCCAATTGCACCAGAATCTCCGTTCAGAATGGCCTGCAAGGCCTGATCCACTGCTGATTGGCGCGGCGGGTAACCCGCCCCTGCGATCCACGCCACTGCGCCAACCAGAACCCTGCGGCGGATTTCTTCGGGCAGCGCGGCAAAGCAATCGCGATCCAGCACAACGGACCCGGCATCGACCGTAGCAACCCGTTGGGCGGAGTCCTGCGCATAACGTTCCAACGCCTCACGCGCTTGTGTAAGGTTGTCGGCGACGCGCGTCAGGGTTTCGGCCGAAATACCAAGCGGCTTTAAATCCGACACGGCTTGCCGCGCCTTGATCCGATCAAAGCTGGTATCCTGATTCGAGGGGTCCTCGACCCAATGCGTGCCAATCTCGATCAAATAGGCCCGCAGCCGGTCCCGAGTGATCCCCAGCATGGGGCGCAACAGGTCGATCCCATCGCGGGTCCGAGCGCTTGGCATACCCGACAACCCCGTGACGCCGGCTGAACGGGCCAGTCGCATCAGAAGCGTTTCGGCCTGATCATCCGCCGTATGGCCCAACGCAATCGCTTTTATGTCGTTGCGCTTCGCCCAATCGGTCAGCATGGCATACCGCGCCTGCCGAGCCTGATCCTGCAGGTTGCCTGCACCATCCCAGCCCTGCCAACGCAAAGTGTCGTGGGGGATACCCAACGCGGCGGCCTGTTTTGCAACCGTTCGGGCCTCATCCGCGGACTCAGCGCGTAAACCGTGGTCGACCGTGGCGGCGAATAGTTCCCCCCCCTCATCCGACGCAATACGGTGCAAAAGGTGCATCAGGGCAACCGAGTCCCCTCCGCCCGAGACCGCGATGCCCAGACGCTCCGGCAAACGTTCAGGCAACCGGGCGCGCAGGTCGGATGTCAGTGTGTCGAGTGGCGGGGTCAAGAACACCCCAAGGAGGCCATTTCCTGCACCGCACTTGAGGCTTGACCCGAGGAAGGGAAGCGCACGCCAACCTCGGACAAGGTGATGCAGGCTTGATCGGTCTGGCCCAAACGGCCCAAAGCTGCGCCAAGTTCGAACAGAGCTTCGGGCGCCACGGCACCTTCGGAATCTCCGGTGAAGCTGGCGAGGAATGCACGCGCGGCCTCGCGCGTATCCCCGAGCCCTTCGAGCGCTTTACCGCGGTTCAAATGCGCCTCGGGTGCAAGCGGGCTACCGGGATATGAAGTGTCAAATTGTGCGAACATCGTGGCAGCAGTCTGGAAATCACCATCGGCCAGCGCCTGCGACGCATCGTCAAAATCCGCTCGCTCGCCAACGGCCAGCTCGCCCTGGTCCGAAGTGTTCGGCTCCGTCGGCGCGGGTGTTACCGCAGCGGTGGATTCCCCTTCACCACCCAAAGTCGAGGTCTCACCCAGTGTCGATAGATCGCCGCCTTCCAGCTCAACCAGACGGAACTCAAGATCGCCGATCCGGTTGGTGCCGTCGGTCACGATGTTCTGGACACGCTGGTTCAGTTGCTCGGTCTGACGGGTCAGGCGCTGCAGCTCGGCCTCTATCGCATCGACCCGTTCAAGGATCGAGCTTCCGGACAGGTTCGGCGCGGGAGAGCCGGTGGTCGAAAACTCACGCTTAAGGCGCTGTATCTCGACATGAAGCACCGTCAGCTCCTGCCGGATATCCGCCAGGGTCTGCTGATCCTGTGCTTGCGCCACGCCCGCTGTTGCCACAACTGCGGCCAGAACCCATCCTGCAACTCTCATCGTCTTACCCCAAGGTTGAACCGGTCAGCACCGTCACCGCGCGGCGGTTTTTGGAATAGCAATCTTCGGTGCTGCAAATCTCGATCGGGCGTTCTTTGCCGAAGCTGACCGTCGTCAGACGATTGCCTGCGACCCCACGCGAAATCAGGTATTCACGCGCCGCATTGGCCCGACGTGCGCCCAGCGCAAGGTTGTACTCACGCGTGCCCTGCTCATCCGCGTGACCTTCGATGGTTGCCACGTAATCCGGGTTGGCCAGCAGCCATTCCGCCTGCCCTTGCAGCACCGTCTGTGCCTGCGGCGATAGGGTGGATTGATCGACCGCGAACAGGACACGATCCCCGACCGTCTGCTGGAAATAGGCGGGTGAGCGCGGATCACTAGGAGAGCCCGCGACAATCGAGCCGCTACCACCAGCGCCGCTGCCACCCAAAGCCGAAGGATCATTGTTGGTACAGGCCGCGACCACGCTCAGCGCGCCCAAGGCCAGGATTTTGCCCAATACGTTCATCTCAAGTGCCTCGTTGTTTTGTTTGTTGCCGCCTGTCTATCACAGCGACTGTTTCTTGTGAACTTTGCCGCGCAGTGGCGGCGATCAATTCTGCAATGGCCCCCAGGACGGGTCGCTGCCGCCATCCGGCGTGCGCACGGGGCGCAGGTTTCGACCCGAGATATCCACGGAATAGAGCGTCGCCCGTCCACTTGCGCCCTGCGTCTCGCGCGTGAACATGATGACGCGGCCGTTTGGCGACCACGTCGGGCCTTCGTCGAGGAAGGACGATGTCAGCAGGCGCTCCTCGCTGCCATCGGTGCGCATCACGCCGATATGGAACCGACCTTTGTTCTGCTTGGTGAAGGCAATCAAATCACCGCGTGGCGACCAGACCGGCGTACCATACCGCCCCTGACCAAAGCTGATCCGCGTCGCTTCACCCCCATTTGCCGCCATCACGTAAAGCTGCGGCGTGCCCGAGCGGTCGCTTTCAAACACGATCTGGCTTCCATCCGGCGAATAGCTGGGCGCGGTTTCAATCGCAGGCGTGTTGGTCAGGCGGCTGCTTTGGCCTGAGGCCAGATCCATCCGCCAAAGATCGGTGTTGCCGCCCTGAATCAGCGAATACACAATCGACCGCCCGTCCGGCGAAAAACGCGGAGAAAAGCTCATGGTGCCGTCCTGCGTTTGCAGCTCGCGCCGCTGCACACGACCGACATCCAGAATGTAGATCCGCGGGCTGCCGCTTTCATAGCTGGTATAGAGCAGTTGCTCGCCAGTCGGCGAAAAGCGCGGGGCCAGAACGATGGCCGCGCTATCCGTCATATACTGAACATTGGCCCCATCATAATCCATGATAGCCAACCGTTTGAGGCGCTGGTTCTTCGGGCCGCTTTCTGACACAAACGCAACGCGACTATCGAAATAGGCGCCCTCACCGGTGATCCGGCTGTAAACCTGATCAGCGACTTTATGCGCCATGCGCCGCCAGCCATCTGTGGTGCCCGCCAACTGCAGGCCGTTTCCAAGCTCCTGTCCCGAGAACACATCCCAGACCCGGAACCGAACCGTCAGCCGCTTGCCCGAGACGTTCACCGCCCCTGTCACCAAAGCCTGCGCGTTGATCGCTTTCCAATCGGCAAACTGGACCGGAGCGTCAAAGCTGCTGACCCGGCTGATAAACGCGTCCGAGGAGATTTCGCGGAATAACCCCGTTCCGGTCAGATCCGCTGCGACGACACGCGAGATATCGTTGGCGTACTGCGTCGCTGCCGGGCCATCGGGCACGAAGTTGGGAACCGCAAAGGGCATCGGCTCGATGATGCCTTCGTCGATTTCCAACCGCAGGGGGCTGTTCTGAGCGTAAACCGGAGCCGACACGAGGGTCAGCCCAAGAAAGAGGCTGGTCAGAAATTTCATCATTTGATCCGCATCCTCTCGGGATTGAATGTAATCTCAATATCCTGCCAGTGATTGTATTTGTCAGCAGGCAGATCATATCCACGCGCGCCACAGCGCAAAATTGCGCGTCGGGCCGCCTGATAGGCTTGATTTTCGGCACCCGAAGCGCCGCCAGAGCTATTCAGCAAACGAATACTCTCGCTGATAATCGTGCCATCTCGATTGAGTGAGAACGCAACCGTTACCACCACGTTCAGCGCATCGGTCGACAGCGATCCAACATTCCAGCAACGCGAGACCGCAACGCGCATCGCGTCCTTTTCACCGCTGGTGAGCGGTGGGCCGGAGGGTTCAGTTCCACCCGCCAATGCTTCGGACAACGCGTCATTGATGGCGTCACTATTGTCCGGCGCAGGCGTTGGCGTGGGCTTTTCCGGGGCCGGTTCGGGGGTTTCTGCAACCTCAGGCGCGGGTTCAGGACGGTTGGGCCGCACACGCGGACGCGGCGAGGTCAGAGGCGCTGGCTCGTTGGTCTCTTCGGCCTCAGTCACGATCTCGGGCGCGGCTTCTTCCGGGGCCGTCTGATCTTGTTGCTCTTGCTGCGTCTCAGCGCCTTCATCCAGTGAGACCGGGGGCGTTTCCACCTCGGCCGGTTCAGCCTCGGGCGGAGGCGGCGCGATGGCCTCTGGGGCGACACGCTCAGCCGGGCTGGGTTGCGCTTCAGGTCCCGGCGGCACCGGCAAGGCGGCCGTTTCCGGTTCCGTCAATGTCGGAGGTTCTTCGGGTAGCTCAGGCTCGGGCGGAACCTCGACCGTTTCGGGGACAGTCTCAGGCTCCGGCTCTGCGGGCGTCACCGGTTCAGGACGTGGTTGTTCTTCCGGTGTCACCTCGGGGGTGCTGACCTCAGGTTCCGGCGCGTCGGGTTGTTCCAGAGTACCCGGCGACTCCGGCAACTCAGGCGCATCGCGCTGCGCCGTGAGCGCTGCGAATTGCTCAGCCGAAATCACGGAAACATCCTGCACTTGTGTCGGCAGCGGCTCGGATCGGAAGGTGCCGCCGAACAACGCCCAGCCGATCAGGCTGACATGCGCAATCGCTGAAATCTTGGTGCCGGTATCCACCGCGCGACCCCACCTTTACCCATCGTCCAGCGTCGGCCCGCCGGTATCCGTCACCAGACCCACATTCGAAAACCCGCCCGCATTCAACGCGCCCATCACCTGCATCACCTGCGCGTAGGGGATCGCCCCATCCGCCCGCAGGAAGACACGGTCACTGCTGCGCTCAGCCGCTATGGCGCGCAAACGTCCGATCAGCTCTTCGCGCGCGATATCCGTAGTCTGGATCTGAATACGGCCATCGGCGGTCAGCGTGACGGTCAGCGGTTCCTCACTATCGCCGGGCAAGGCGCTTGCGGCAGTCTTGGGCAGGTCAACCGGCACACCAACGGTCAGCAGAGGCGCTGCGACCATGAAGATGATCAACAGCACCAGCATGACGTCGACAAACGGCGTGACGTTGATCTCAGCCATCGGCTGGGCGCGACCACGCCGCCGTCCGCGCCTACGTCCGTTCCCGCCCGAGCTTTGCTGAACCGCGGCCCCCATGGTTAGCTGTCCAACTGGCGCGACAAGATGGTGGCGAATTCATCGGCAAAGGCCTCATAGCCTCCGACGATTCGGTCACTATCGGCGCTGAGCTTGTTGTAGAAAATCACAGCTGGGATCGCGGCCAGCAGGCCAAGACCAGTTGCCAGCAAAGCTTCGGCAATGCCGGGGGCCACAACGGCGAGGTTGGTATTCTGCTGCTCGGCAATCTCGATAAAGGCGTTCATGATGCCCCAGACCGTACCAAACAGACCAATGAACGGAGCGGTTGAGCCGACAGTCGCCAAGATCGGCAGACCTTTCTGCAGTGTCTCCGCTTCTTTCGCGATTGCCACATCCATGGACCGGTCGATCCGAGCCGTCGCCCCGGCGATCAAACCGCCATCCGTGCGATGCGACCTGCGCCATTCGATCATACCTGCCGCAAAGATCTTCTCAGAACTGCCATCGGGCTGCGAGCCGATCTGCTCAAACAACTCATCGAGCGGGTTGCCAGACCAGAAGCTCTCATCAAATTTCTGCGCCTCACGCCGAGCCGCACGGTAGTTGATGAGCTTCTGGATGATGATGCCCCAAGACCAGATCGACGCCGCGATCAGCATTAGCATCACCAATTTTACGATAAAGGTCGCGCGGGCATACAACCCCCACATGGAGAAATCGATCTCCTGCGCCAGCGCCAGCGTTTCAGCTTCCATGAACCTGCTCTTTTTTGCCTGATGGCCGTTTGTTTGGCCTTGTTTTGCCAAACGCTAACGCAGTTGGGGTTGAAAAGCCAACAGAACCACCCCCGGCTGCGAAAATGTTACATCAATGCGCGAATCTCTGCCGGAAGGCGGATTGGTTTGCCGTCTTTGTTGATGCAAACCGCCGTGACCGAAGCGCGGAAAATATCGGTCTCACCCCGTTTCACAAGCTGCGCCATGGTCAGGCGCACGCCGGAAATCTCGGTCACTTCAGTTTCGACGATCAATTCGTCGTCAAACTTGGCGGGTGACAGGTAGTCCGCCTCGACCCGCCGTACGACCCAGACGATCCCCTCATCCCGCATGGCGTTCTGGTCATTGCCCAAACGGCGCACCCAGTCCGAGCGCGCACGTTCGATGTAGCGCAGGTAGTTCGCGTGATAGACGACCCCGCCCATGTCGGTGTCCTCATAGTAAACGCGAACTGGAAAGATGTGCTTCATTGCGGCAGCTCCAACCGGGCAAACAGGCGAAGCGCGTACGAGGCATCCTGCGCCGACCCCGGCAAAATCGGATCGTAAGCGGCCCGGATCAGGCCCGCAATATCCGGGCGCAGGATCGTCGCCTCACCCGCCACAGCCAGAGGCGATTGCTTTCGAAACGCCGTATCCGACCAGAGCAGAATGGTCTGCACCACTTGACTGAGCGCCAGAGTCTCGGCCGGGACTTTGGACAGCTCTTTATCCACGCGCAGAAACACAAAGGCCGCGCGGATCGCGCCGTCTTCTTCGAACCGGAAGATGCGGTATTGATTGGCATCCGCTGCCACCAGACGCTCAACCAAAGGCGCAAGATCGGGGACAAGACGATCCAGATCCGGAACCTCCAGCAACTCCTGCCAGTCGCGGAAGAAAAAGACCATGCAATTGGCGCCCAGCTCTGGGTCCGTTTCGGCCATCTTGTGACCGGCCAGCGTCACCACGGCCTCGAACGCGCCTTTGACGGTTGCCAGCGTCTCATCCTCGACACCGAAAACGATCGGTACAATGGGACGACCCCACCGCGCAAACAGGAACTCTCCGCTTTCGCGCGTAAACAGCGCCTCGATCTCGTCCGGTGTCACGCCCAGCCTTTCATCATTTTAACAATGCTCTCACCGAAGACTTAAAATTTCTGGGTGATGCCTTCAACCAAACAGATCGCTCTGACCCTTTGGTGCAGCCATGCCCAAATGCGTCCACGCCTTCTGCGCCAACATCCGCCCGCGCGGCGTGCGTTGGATCAGTCCCTGCTGCAGCAAATATGGTTCGATCACTTCCTCAAGCGAGTCTCGGCTTTCCGACAAGGCCGCCGACATCGTCTCAATCCCAACCGGACCACCGCCATAGTTCTCGGCGACCAGTTTCAGATACCGGCGGTCTGCGCCATCCAACCCGAGATGATCGACGCCCAATCGGGTCAGCGCCCCATCGGCCAATTCACGCGTAATCCGCCCGTCGCCTTCGACGATCGCGAAATCCACCACACGCCGCAGCAGCCGCCCTGCGATCCGGGGCGTGCCGCGCGACCGCCGCGCTATCTCGCGCGCGCCGTCGTCGTCTGATGGCGCGCCCAGCTTGCGGGCGTTGCGGGTGACGATCTCGTGCAATTCATCGACCGTGTAGAACTGCAACCGGGTCGGGATACCAAAACGGTCGCGCAGCGGCGTGGTCAGCAGACCCATCCGCGTGGTGGCTCCAACCAGCGTAAACGGCTGCAACTCGATCCGAACGGTACGGGCAGCTGGACCTTCGCCTATTACCAGATCGAGTTCAAAATCCTCCATCGCGGGATAGAGAACTTCCTCGACCGCCGGGTTCAAGCGATGGATTTCATCGATAAACAACACATCCCGCGCTTCCAGATTGGTCAGGATCGCCGCTAGGTCGCCCGCCTTGGCCAGAACCGGACCAGAGGTCATACGGAAATTCACCCCCAACTCGCGCGCCATGATTTGCGCCAGCGTGGTTTTCCCCAAACCCGGAGGACCATGGAACAGGGTATGATCCATCGCCTCGCCGCGCTGCTTGGCGGATTGGATGAAGATGCGCAGGTTTGCACGCGCCTCGGCCTGACCAATGAACTCATCCAGCCCTTGCGGACGAAGGGCGCGGTCATTGTCCTCGGGCAGAGGGTCAGGCCGCAGCGTGGGATTGGCATCTACCATTCAATCACCCTTTCGGAGCCAGCAGCTTGAGCGCCGCGCGGATCAATTCAGCCTCACCCGCGTCGGGCAGATTGGCCGCCGCCTCCGCCACGGCTGAGGCCGCCTCGGATGGGCCATATCCCAAATTCGACAAAGCCGACAACGCCCCCGCAGAGGCCGCCGCCGATCCCGAGGCCGGTTTCGCGGTCCGCTTCGGCGCTGATTGCGGCTCGACGGTCTCAACAACCTCCAACGCTGGGCCGTCCATCGCCTCGGTCACGGTGCCGCCCATCGCCATTACTCCCGGCGCCTTGTCCTTAAGGTCCAGCACGATGCGCTGAGCGGTCTTCGGACCGACCCCCTTGGCAGCCTTCACCGCGCCCCAATCGCCCAGAGCAATCGCGCGGCTTACCCCATCCGACCCCAACGCGCTGAGAATAGCCAGCGAGACCTTGGCCCCGACGCCCTGAACCGAACACAGCAGTCGATGCCATTCCTTCTCGATCAGGGAGAGAAAACCATAAAGCTGCATCAGATCTTCACGCACGACCATGTCAGTATAGATCGAGACAGCCTCACCCACGCCTGGCAACGCAGCCATGGTCCTGTCCGAGCAATAGACGATATAACCCACGCCCCGCACGTCGATCAGGATGTGATCTGCGGCGCGATAATCTAGACGCCCTGTCAGTTTACCGATCATGCCCTCACCTCTTTCACACGCGGCTGCTGTGTCTTGCCGTAATACGCATGACAGATCGCGATCGCCAATGCATCCGCCGCGTCCGCACCCTTGGGCAAACACCCTGGCAGCTGCAGCTTGACCATGTGCAGGACCTGCTCTTTCTCGGCATGCCCAACGCCAACGACGGTTTTTTTGACCCGGTTCGGAGCATATTCCCCCACCGGCAGCCCGGCCTGCGCCAGCGTCAGCAATGCAACACCTCGCGCCTGACCCAGTTTGAGCGTCCCGGCACCATCCTTGTTCACGAAAGTCTGCTCGATCGCAGCTTGGTCGGGCCTGTATTCGGCGATGACCTCGACAATCTGATTGTACAGAGACAGCAGCCGCTCGCCCAGATCATCCCCGTCAGATTTGCACAAACCGTTCGAAACGTGGCTCAACCGGCTGCCATTTGATTCGATGACGCCCCATCCCAGGGTCCTAAGCCCCGGATCAATGCCCAGAATTCGCATGCTTCGCCTCAGCCCGCTCGGGTTTTGTGATCTTTTTTCAACGGATAGCACGAAGCGTGAACATTTTCCAAGCGAATTGACCCTAAGTCTGAAAACGACACCGCCATCCCGTGCGCGACACAAAGGACGGTTTGCGACTTCGAAAAGTCTGAAATCGACACTTATATGAACCCAATTTAACCATGTTTTTAAGGTGCTTACAGATTTGGCAAGCGTTGCAAAAACTGCATAGGACACATGCAAAAAATGCTATTGCGCGGGCAAATCTTCGACACTAGATGCCGCTCAGATCGCAAGATCAAATGTTCACACAAACCAGAAGGAAACAGGATATGGCCGCACTGGACTCGACCCGCATCGCCACCACTGGCTCATTCGGCCTCGTTGGCCGTATCGGCACATTTTTCACATCGGTTGCACATGCCGCCGGCGATTGGAATGACGCCCGCGTAACACGCAACGTGCTGACCGGTCTGAGCGACCGCGAACTGGATGATATCGGCCTGTGCCGCGGCGACATCGACGTCATCGCCGAAGGCCGCCGGTAAGACGACCCCCTCGCTATACGCCCTTTCTCCTCCCTGTGGGGCGCAAAGAAACACCGCGAGCCGAAAGGCCGCGGTGTTTTCTGTTTCAGCTTGTGCTTAATAGAGAACTTTGTTGAGCTGAACCGAGAGGAACTGTGAAACCGGGTCGATCTGCATGATCCAAGCGCCTGCCTGTTCGACTTGGGTGCCTTCTTTCAAGCTGTCGATGCGGTATTGATATCCTGAGGGACCGAGGCTGGACAAAAGAAACGCCTTGAAGCCGAAAACCGCAAGAATTGTAAACACCAATACTTTAGCCGGAACCGCTGAGCGGACCCTTTGCGGCTTCATCACCACCAGACCATCTTTGCGCATCGTTGCGCGATAGCCTTTGCTGAGTTTCGAGTGCTTCTTGTTCAGACGCTGAACGCGCTGATCAAATTCCAGTTGTTTTCCCGCCATGGCAGCCTCCACAAAACCGCCCCCCATCAAAATGATTAAAAAAGGGTAAGCATAGATTGCGACAAAAACGTGGCGCGACTCTAGAAAACTCCTGTAAATGGCCCCGATTTAGCCCTGTTTACTTAAGATTAGCGTCGTCCATTCACCAATCTCACCTCGATGATGCAGATTGAAGCCATTCTGGGAATAAACATTCACAACATCATCGGCCTGTTCGTTCAGGATTCCCGACAGGATCGCAAAGCCATCAGCCCGCAGATTCGCCGAGATTTCCGGCGACAGAGCGACCAGCGGACCCTTCAGGATGTTGGCGAAAATCAAGTCATAGGGCGCGTGCGCGTTCAGGTCCGGGTGATCGAAGCCAGCGGCCTCGACACAGTGAACCTGACCGGACATGCCATTGGCCTTCAGGTTCGCTTCGGCCACATCAACGGCAACTTGATCAATATCACTGGCGATGATGTCGCCTTCCCAGACACGCGCAGCCGCCATGGCCAGCACGGCAGTCCCACACCCGATATCGGCGACTTTGCTGGCCGAGAACCCTTCGTCCAGTAACTGATCCAGCGCCTTCAGACAGCCCAGAGTGGTTCCGTGGTGGCCGGTACCAAAGGCCATCGCGGCCTCGATCAACAGGGGGATGCGGTCTTCGGGCAGTTTGTCGGCATCGTGGCTGCCATAGACAAAGAACCGACCCGCTTCGACCGGGGCCAGTTCGCGGCGCACATGGGCGACCCAGTCGGTTTCGGGCAGTTCAGACACCACAAAGGGCTTGGCCTCAAACGCCGCAGCCAGCACGGCCAGCGCCGTCTCATCAGGGGCTTCGGTGAAATACCCGCCAACCTCCCACAGGCCTGAGCCATCTTCGACCTCAAAAACGCCAACGCCAGTGGGTTCGGGATCCAGACGCTCCATCGCTTCGCCAAGACCTTCGGCGGGTTTTTTGCCGGTCAGCGTGGTAAGAGCGGTGAATGTGGGCATGGGGGCCTCCTGTCTGGGTCACGACAGCGCCTAGGGCGTGGGCCCGCCAAGGTCAAGCTCTTGCGCCTATTCGGCGGGGGCCGGCGCGTACTTGGTCAGGATCGTCTCATTGCCCCGTTCAGGATGGCGCGGGATCAGCAGAGACAGGGCGAGCGAGATCATTGCCATCGCCGCCGCCAGTGCAAACACTGCACCCGGTGAGGCCACCCAAAGCAACCCAAGCAGCGCAGGCAGGAACACGGCCGCGATATGGTTGATGGTAAACGCCACGGCGGCCGTCGGTGCGATATCGGCGGGATCGGCGATTTTCTGGAAATAGGTCTTCAGGGCCAAAGCCAGCGCGAACAGTACATGGTCGATCACATAGAGTGTCGCGGCTAAAACCACGCCCCACCCAAACCAGTAGATGCCACCATAGGCTGCGAAAACGATGGCCAGCCCGGCATATTCGAAGATCAGCGTCCGACGTTCACCAAATTTGGAAACCGCTTTGCCCAGCATCGGAGCCGCGGCCATATTGATCACGAGGTTGATCAGATACAGGCTGGTGAGTTCGTGCACCTCGAACCCGAATTTCTCGACCATCATGAAGCCAGCAAACACCACAAAGATCTGACGGCGCGCGCCCGCCATGAATTGGAGCGCGTAATACAGCCAGTAGCGTTTGCGCAGGATCAGCTTTTTGGTCTGCGGCGTCGGCGCGTCGAATTGCGGATAGGCCAGCAGGCAAAACAGAGCCAAAAGCGCCGTCGCACCGCCCGCCATCATGAAGACGAAGTTGTAGGACAGGTCGAACCGATCCCATGTCAGGACGATCAGCCCATAGACCACTGCCGTCGCAGCCGAGCCCATCGCCACAAGCCATCCCAGAATCTGCGGCGCGCGGTCCTTTGGAATCCATTGCAACTGCAGCGACTGGTTGACCGTCTCGTAGTAGTGAAAGCCGATCGAGCTAAAGAGCGTTACGAATAGCAGCCCACCAAGGCTTGGGAACCATGCAGTCACCGCCGTCGCCACGCCCAGCATCATCAGCGAGATCATGGCCAGCACCTGCTCCCGCACAAAGATGATCACAGCGATCACACCGACGGCCAGAAAACCCGGTATTTCCCGCACAGTGTGCAACAAGCCAATATCTGCGCCATCGAAATTCGCCACTTCGATGACAAAGTTGTTCAAAAGCGCGCTCCACCCATTGAACGCAATGGGCATAGTCAGCGCCATCATGAACAGCAGCGTGATCGGGCGCCGCCAAAACGGCAGGCTTTGCGCCTCGGAAAGTGGCATTGGTTTCAACATGCGACTCCCTCTACGCCGATTTTTGCGCTTTGGCGAGAGGAGAGATCCCGGCGCACATCCGCTCTGCGCCTATGCAGAGGTTAGTAGAAGTTCTGCGGGTCGATATCGACGGTCAGGCGGATATCCCCTTTCAGGCGCAGAGGCGCGATCCAGCGGGCGATGGCGTCCTGAATGGGCGCACCCTTGGGGGCCTTGACCAAAAGGCGTACTCGATGCCTGCCCCGGATGCGGGCAATCGGCGCAGGGGCCGGACCAAAGACCTGAGCGCCAATCTCGCGCAACGGCGCATCATTACGCGCCATCGCGTTGCCGATATCAAAGACCGGAGCGACCTCGGGGCCAGACAGCACGATCCCCGCCATGCGCCCGTAGGGCGGCACACCAGCGGCTTGGCGACCGGCTGCTTCGGCTTTCCAGAAGCCTTCCTCATCACCCGACAGAATGGCGCGGATGACCGGATGCTCGGGCTGAAACGTTTGCAACAGCGCCTGCCCCGGCTTGTCTGCGCGCCCCGCACGTCCGGCCACCTGCCGCATCAATTGAAACGTCCGCTCTGCCGCGCGCAAATCCGCTCCATGCAGGCTGAGATCGGCATCAATCACCCCCACCAGCGTCAGTTTGGGAAAATTATGCCCCTTGGCCACCAGTTGCGTGCCGATGACGATATCTGCATCCCCTTCGGCGATCTCTTCAATCTTGGCCTTCAGCGCACGGGCCGAGCCGAACAGGTCGGAGCTGAGCATCGCGATCTTGGCCTCGGGGAAGGTCGCCTCGGCCTCTTCCGCCAGCCGTTCGATCCCCGGCCCGACCGGGGCCAGTTTCCCTTCGACCCCGCAAGAGGGGCATGCCTCGGGCATCGGCTTGGTCTCGCCGCATTGATGGCACATCAGGCGCTTGAGGAACCGGTGCTCCACCATCCGCGCGTCGCAGTGATCGCAGGCGATCTGCTCCCCACAGGCTCGGCACAAAGTAACCGGTGCATAGCCCCGGCGGTTGATGAACAGTAGTGATTGTTCACCCTTTTCGATCCGTTGCTGCACCGCCTGCCGCAAGGACGGGGAAATCCACGTCCCTGGCTGCATCTGCTCGGCGCGCATGTCGATCGGTTTCATCTCGGGCAGCACCGCCGCCCCGAAGCGTGAGGTCAGATCCAGCCGCTCATACTTGCCCGCCTCGGCATTGGCCCAGCTTTCCAACGAGGGCGTCGCGCTAGCCAGAATCACTCGCCCGCCGCAAATGGCCGAGCGCAGAACCGCCATGTCTCGCGCGCTATAGTGCACGCCGTCTTCCTGTTTATATGAGGTGTCGTGTTCCTCATCGACCACAACCAAGCCCAAATCACGGAATGGCAGGAACAGGGCCGAGCGCGCGCCCACCACCAGTTGCGCATCACCCTGCCCGACCATCCGCCAAACCCGGCGACGCTCGGTCATCGTAGCCCCTGAGTGCCACTCGGCTGGGCGGGCACCAAACCGGGCCTCGACGCGGGTCAGGAATTCGGCCGTCAGCGCAATCTCGGGCAGCAGAACCAGCGCTTGGCGTCCCATGCGCAGCGCTTCGGCGACGGCCTCCAGGTAGACCTCGGTCTTGCCCGAACCGGTCACACCTTTCAGCAGCGTTGTGCCGTAGGTGCCGGTCCGCTGGCCAGCCTGCAGTCGCGCCACGGCTGCCGCCTGATCCTCGGTCAGGTATTTGCCGGGCAACTCGGGATCGAGATGAGGATAGGGTAGATCGCGTGGACTGTCCTCTTCCCGAACAGCGGCCAGTTTGACCAACCCTTTGACGACAGAGGTGGTTACCCCGGCCTGCTCGGCCAATTCCTTTAAGGTGAAGGCCAGCCCGCCATATTCTTTCAACACCTCGAGCACCCGGGTGCGGGCATCGGTCATCCGATCCGGTTCAGACGCACCCAACCGGTAGACTTTGCGCATCGAGGGCGGATCCCCCAAGCCCGGCGCGCGGGTCGCAAGACGAAGCATCGCAGGCATCGGTGTCAGCGTGTAGTCCGCCACCTTTCCCAGAAACACCCGCATCTCTTCGCGCATGGGCGCAACTTCAAGCACCCGGATCACGGACCGTGCTTTGGTCAAATCGAACCCGCCCTGCCCCGGCCCCCAGACCACGCCCAGCACCTTGCGCGGCCCCAATGGCACCTCGACAAACGCACCCAGAAAGCACCCGCCCTCGGGCGCTTTGTAGTCCAACGTCCGGTCCAGCGGCTGGGTTGTCAGCACTGCAACCAGCTCTCCTTCGTCGAAAAATCCGTTAGCGCTCACAGCATATCCTATGCAGGGGGTTCCAGCAGGGGTCTCTTTGAGGTAAAGCCATCCGCGACCAAGGCCAACCCATCAAAGGACTGCCCGCATGAAATTCTTCGTAGACACCGCCGAGATCGACGCCATTGCCGAACTGAACGACTTGGGCATGGTGGACGGCGTCACCACCAACCCTTCGCTGATCCTGAAATCAGGCCGCGACATTCTGGAAGTCACTAAAGAGATCTGTGATCTGGTCGACGGCCCCGTCTCCGCCGAAGTTGTCGCCACCGAGGCCGATGACATGATCGCCGAAGGCCGCAAGTTGGCCAAGATCGCGCCGAACATTGCGGTCAAAGTACCGCTGACATGGGCCGGCCTGAAAACCTGCAAAACCCTTAGCGACGAAGGCCAGATGGTCAATGTGACGCTGTGTTTCTCAACCAATCAGGCCCTTCTGGCCGCCAAGGCAGGCGCGACCTTCATCTCGCCCTTCATTGGCCGTTTGGACGACATCAACCTCGACGGCATGGATCTGATCGCCGATATCCGTCAGGTCTATGACAACTACGGGT
Source organism: Ruegeria sp. AI3 (assembly GCF_056541245.1). Lineage (NCBI taxonomy): Bacteria > Pseudomonadati > Pseudomonadota > Alphaproteobacteria > Rhodobacterales > Roseobacteraceae > Ruegeria > Ruegeria sp. AI3. Next base: position 222,068 of record NZ_JBQFYA010000003.1, on the reverse strand, counting down.
TTGAGACCGAAATCCTCGCCGCCTCGATCCGTACCGTGAACCACGTGACCGACAGCGCGCGCATTGGTGCCGACGTGATCACCGCCCCTCCGGGCGTGATCAAGAAGCTGGCTGACCACCCGTTGACGGACAAAGGCCTAGAAACCTTCCTGGCCGACTGGGCCAAGACCGGTCAGAAAATCCTCTGATCCAATGCACGCCCGCGCGATGCCGTCAGGCGTCGCGCCCGGCCCAACTGTGCGGGGCTGATCTCTGATCGGCGCCAAACAGGCGGGAGCGCTTCGGACACAGCGCAAAATGAAATCCACTCATGCGTGCATTTTTTCCAAGGCAAGTCCGGTTGGGCGTGCTATAAACCGCCAAAACAAAAAAACGACCGGACGGGATATGAGCAGCAACCCAAAACTCGAGGACAACCTCCGAGCCGCAATTCTGGCCAAGCCTGATGCTTTGCTGGATGATAAAGATCTGATGCAGGCACTGGTAGACGCCAATGAACAGGCCCGAGGCGACAACGTCATCGACCTGCGCGGCATCGCCATGCAACGGCTCGAAGCCAGACTGGACCGTTTGGAAGACACGCACCGGTCCGTCATCGCCGCAGCCTACGAAAACCTGGCCGGGACCAACCAAGTCCACCGCGCCATTCTGCGTCTTCTAGAACCGGTTGAGTTCGAAAACTTCCTGCGCGTGCTTGGCGAGGATGTTGCCGAAATCCTGCGGGTCCAACGCATCACACTGGTTTTGGAAACCACCGCCCTTATGGACGATCCCGCCATCGACAAACTGGGCGGCACGCTGACCGTCGTCGAACCGGGTTTTGTCGACCAATACCTAACCTATGATCGCGGCGGTCCCGCGCGCGACGTAATCTTGCGCGAAATTCAGAAGCCCAACCAACGGGTATTTGGCACTCTTGCCGCTCAACTCAGGTCCGAAGCTTGCCTGAAGCTAGATCTCGGATCCGGTCGCCTGCCCGGTCTGATTGTCATGGGGGCCTCGGACCCGAGGCACTTCACGCCGCAACTTGGCACCGATCTGTTGTCGTTTTTTGCTGGCGTGTTCGAACGCTCAATGCGCCACTGGCTGTCGTGAGCCTGATCTCGCCAGCTTGCCGAGACGCCCTCCAACACTGGTTGGAGAGCCTGGGCGCACTGGCGGGACGGTCTCAGAACACCCAAACCGCATATCGCGGGGACGTCACCGATTTCCTCTCCTTCATGACCCTCTACCACGGAGACCGTCAGGGCATCGCCGCGCTCGAACGCATCACCGTCTCGGACATGCGCGCATGGATGGCCGATCAGCGCCAAAGCGGTGTGGGCGCGCGCTCTCTGGCGCGAAAACTGTCAGCCGTCAAAAGCTTCTACCGCTGGCTGGCCGAGCGTGAAGGCTTCGAACCCACTGCCGTCCTTTCGACCCGCGCGCCAAAATTCACCAAAAAACTCCCGCGCCCTCTGGCCGAGGACGCAGCCCGCGCCATGATCGAAACGGTCGAGTTGCAATCCAGCAATGACTGGATCTCAGCCCGTGATGTGGCTGTTGTCACGCTGCTGTACGGCTGCGGATTGCGCATTTCCGAGGCGCTGTCTCTGACCGGTGCAGATGCCCCCCTGCCGGCAACCCTGCGCATTACAGGCAAAGGCGACAAAGAAAGGATCGTCCCTGTCCTTCCTGCCGCCCGCGAAGCGGTGGACCACTATCTCCAACTCTGCCCGCACCTGAAATCAGACAACCTTGCCCTGTTTCGCGGTGTCCGGGGTGGAGCGCTCAATCCCCGCGCGATCCAAGAGGTCATGTCTAAGGCCCGCATGCAGCTCGGCCTGCCCGCGACCGCAACGCCCCATGCCATGCGGCATAGTTTTGCCACGCATCTGCTCTCAGCGGGTGGGGATCTGCGCGCTATTCAAGAGCTTCTGGGCCACGCCTCGCTATCCACTACCCAGACCTATACGGCCGTCGACACCGCCCGCCTGATGGAGGTCTATAACCGCGCCCATCCAAAGGCCTGAGGTCCAAAAGCACGGCATCCTCAATGTCCTTGCAACCAAACTGTCTTTTTGCTTTGCATCTGCCCCTCACATCCTTCATGACACGGGCATGACACTTAGATTCAAAGCGCTTGCCGTTCATCTTTTCACCGCAACCGGAGCCGTTTTCGCAATGCTCGCCATGCTGGCGGCCGTGGATGAAGAATGGAGCCTGATGTATCTGTGGCTTGTGGTGTCCTTCATCGTCGACGGCATCGACGGCCCCTTGGCCCGCCATTATCACGTCAAGAAAAATGCGCCCGAGTTTGATGGTGTCCTGTTGGATCTCATCATCGACTACCTGACCTATGTGTTCATACCGGCCTATGCACTGTTCAAATCCGGCTTGATGGATGGCTGGACAGGATGGTTTGCGATCATCGTCATCACATTCGCCAGCGCCATGTACTTTGCCGACACGCGGATGAAGACCAAAGACAACTCGTTCTCCGGCTTTCCCGGATGCTGGAACATGTTTGTCATCGTGATCTTCGCGCTCGAGCCAAACTTCTGGGTCAGCCTCGTTTTGGTAACCCTTCTGGCCGTCGCCATGTTCCTGCCTCTGAAATTCGTCCACCCCGTTCGCACCGAGCGCTGGCGCAGCGTGACCCTGCCCATGGCACTGGCCTGGACCTTCTTTGCCGGTTGGGCAGCCTGGGTAGATTTCCACCCGGAAAGCTGGGCGCATTGGGGGCTGGTTGTGACCAGCCTGTATCTGGTCTTCGCAGGCATTGCGCAGCAGATCATTCCGCAACGCAAAAGCGCCGATTACAAAACGTCCTGAACCTCAAACTCGGTCCCGTTATGGGTGAAGACGTCGCCCGCCTGCAAGCCAATCATGGCCAGATAAATCGGGCTCTGGGTTGAGATACCCATATAGGTCTTGCCGTCCACATCGAAGCGAGTGGTCGAGACGCAGACAACAAAACGGCGATTGTTGAACTTGATGACCGCGCCGGGCTGAACCGTATCAGTGATACCGAAATTGGTGTTCTCGATCACGTCTATCTTGGCGTGATGCGCGTGTACCGGTGCGTCGAACGCCGCAGCAAGGTCCGCATTCTCGCGCGAGGCTGCGATATCATCCTTGTCATGCCCTTCTCGGTCATCCAGTTGGGCATCTTTCAAAAAGGCGTCGTAATGCGCCTGGGCCGTGGCCAGTTCCTGCGCCTCCAGCGACATCAGTCGGTCAATGATGGCTTTCTTTTCTGCGGCGCGTTCTGCTTGGTCGGTCATTCAGTGGGATCCTTCGAAATCTCCTTTTGAAACAAGGTGAGGCTCGAAACGTTGGAATGCAACAGGTTTTCACCGATCAGATCAACAGACCCGCCGCCTTTTCGTGCAGCAACAGGGCCACTTTGGTCTCAACCCCGCCGTCGCCCGAGAACCCGCCCAACCCATTGGCCGCAAGAACACGATGGCACGGAATGATGACAGGGATCGGGTTCGCCCCACATGCCTGCCCCACCGGCTGAGGCGGCTGACCCAGTTCCCTGGCGATATCCCCATAAGTGCGGGTTTCACCAAGCGGGATCGCGTACATCAAATCACAGACCTGACGCTGAAACTCAGACCCTGAAATATGATAAGGCAGATCGAACCGCTCAAGCCGCCCCTCATCATAGGCCGTCAACTGAGCCGCCGCTTCACGCAACAATGGCGTCTCAGACCCGTCGCTCACGCCATCCCAGACAAGACGCGTGATCGCCCCGTCCTGTTCCTCAACCCCAAGACACCCAAACCGGGTCTGTATCGCAATCATCGGCATGACCGAAGGCTGCCAGCCTTTACAGGCAAAGCGCAACCCATAACGCGCCGCGCCCGCCTCTTCTTCTGTTCAAAAATACCTCGGAGCGCGAGGCAGAGCCTCGCAAAAGACCCCGCCCACCACACTCACGAGGTGCTTTGGCTCAGCGCTTCATCACAACGCCCACAAACGCCCGCATGACCATGCCGTCCCACGTCGGGCAGAATCTTCCAGCAGCGTTGGCATTTGTCGCCTTCCGCCTTCTCAAAAACTACACCCACGCCCTCAATCTCGGGCACACGGAAGGCTTCGGCCGGGGCCGGATCCTCGGAGACTGTCAGGCCCGAGGTGATGCAAAGATCATCCACATCAAAAGTCGCCAGCAGCGCAACTGTGTCCTGATCTTCGACATGCACGATCGGAGCAGCCTCGAGGCTAGACCCAATCACTTTGTCCTGACGCTGAACCTCCAGCGCAGCGGTCACGGCGCGGCGAACACGGCGGACCTTGGCAACAGCCTCTTCCAACCCGGCATCACGCCAATCAGCCGGTGTTTCCGGGAAATCCACCAGATGAACCGAACTGTCGTCGCCGGGGAACCGCTCCAACCAGACCTCTTCCATGGTGAACACCAGAACCGGCGCCAGCCATGTGGTCAGGCGGTGGAACAGGATATCCAACACGGTGCGCGCCGCGCGGCGACGCAGGCTGTCACCGTCGCAATACAGCGCGTCCTTGCGAACGTCGAAGTAGAAGGACGACAAATCAACCGTGGCAAAGGTGAAGACCGCGCTGAACACGCCCTGAAAGTCGAACTCTGCATAGCCCTTGCGGACTTGGTTATCTAGATCGGCCAGGCGGCTGAGGACCCAACGCTCCAGACGCGGCATATCCTCGGGCGACACGCGGTCGGCCTCGTTGAAGTCGGCCAATGATCCCAGCATGAAACGCATGGTGTTACGCAGACGGCGATAGCTGTCGGCGGTGCCCTTCAGGATTTCCGGCCCAATCCGCTGGTCGGCGGTATAGTCGGTTTGAGCCACCCAGAGGCGCAGGATATCGGCGCCGTATTGCTTGACGACCTCTTCCGGCACGATGGTGTTGCCCAGCGATTTGGACATCTTGTTGCCCTTGGCATCCAGCGTGAAGCCATGGGTTACCACGTTGCGGAAGGGCGCACGGCCTTTGGTCCCGCAGGCCTGCAGCATCGACGAATGGAACCAACCTCGGTGCTGGTCGGTGCCTTCCATGTAGACGTCCGCAATGCCGTCATCGGTGCCATCCTCACGGTCACGCAGAACGAAAGCATGGGTTGAGCCCGAGTCGAACCAAACGTCCAGCACGTCGAACACCTGATCGTAGTCCTCAGGGTTGGCGATGCCGTCCAGCACCTGCTCTTTGAAGCCTTCAGTGTACCAGATATCCGCGCCGTCCTTCTCAAACGCCGCCTTGATGCGCGCGTTGAGGTCTTCGTTGCGCAGCAGGTAATCCGCGTCGGTGGGCAGAGCGCCTTTCTTGGTAAAGCAGGTCAGCGGCACACCCCAGGCGCGCTGGCGCGACAGAACCCAGTCCGGGCGCGCTTCGATCATGGAATACAGGCGGTTACGACCGGTCTGCGGCGTCCATTTCACCAGTTCATCAATCGATCGCAGGGCGCGTTCGCGGATGGTGTCGCCCATCTCACCCATGCCATCGTCCAGCTTGCGGTCAACGGATGCAAACCACTGTGGCGTGTTCCGATAGATGATCGGAGCCTTCGAGCGCCACGAATGCGGATAGCTGTGCTTGATCTTGCCACGCGCCAGTAGCCCTCCGACTTCGACCAGCTTGTCGATGACAGCTTTGTTCGCGTCACCCTCGCCACCCTTGCGGGACAGGATGTATTTGCCACCAAAGAACGGCAGATCGGCGCGGAACGAGCCGTCGTCCATCACATTGTAAGTAATGACCTGCTCAAGCATGCCCAGATCGCGATAGAGTTCGAATTCCTCCATCCCGTGCGACGGCGCACAGTGGACAAAGCCGGTGCCTTCGGTATCGGTCACGAACTCAGCGGCGCGGAAGTCGCGGATGTCATCCCATTCGCCATTGCCGCCTTCGGCCCCGGCCAGCGGGTGTGTCAGTTGCACACCTGCCAGCTCATCACCGGTCACATCGCGGACACGCGTCCACTGGTCGTCATTCAGACGCGCACGGCCCAGCACGTCGGCGGCCAGATTGTCAGCCAGCAGGAATTTGTCACCCGCAGCGGCCCAGCATTCCTCGGGCGCGCCGATGACTTCGTAGAGGCCGTATGAGATGTCCTTGCCATAGACGACCGCCTTGTTAGACGGCATGGTCCAAGGGGTCGTGGTCCAGATTACAACAAATGCGTTATCCAAATCGCCCGCATTCACGACCTTGAACTTCACCCAGATGGTGAAGCTTTCCTTGTCGTGATACTCGACCTCGGCCTCGGCCAGCGCGGTCTTCTCGATGGGCGACCACATAACGGGTTTTGAGCCCTGATAGAGCGTACCGTTCATCAAGAACTTCATGAACTCATCCGCAATCACGGCCTCGGCATGGTAGTCCATGGTGATGTAGGGATCGGGCCAGTTGCCGGTGATGCCCAGGCGCTTGAACTCTTCGCGCTGGATGTCGATCCAGCCTTCGGCGAACTTGCGGCACTCCTGACGGAAGTCGACGATGTTCACCTCGTCCTTGTTCTTGCCCTTCTTGCGGTACTGTTCCTCGATCTTCCACTCGATGGGCAGACCGTGACAATCCCAACCGGGCACATAGCGCACGTCGAAGCCCATCATCTGATGGGACCGCACGATCATATCCTTAATGGTCTTGTTCAGCGCGTGGCCGATATGCAGGTGGCCGTTCGCGTAGGGTGGGCCATCGTGCAGGGTAAAGGGCGTGCGGCCCTCTTTCTCGCGCAGGCGGTCATATACGCCAATCTTTTCCCAACGCTCCAGCCATGCAGGTTCGCGCTTGGGCAATCCGGCGCGCATAGGGAATTCGGTCTTGGGCAGGTTCAGCGTGTCTTTGTAGTCAGGTGTCTGGATCGTGTCGGCGCACATTGGGGGCGTCCTTTGGATGATCTGGTCGTACTAGGATCGAAGCGGTCGGTGCGAAGTCTCAAACACCTTTGCCCGGCGTCTCAGAGGGTCAGAGCGCCGGGGATATAATTCGAATAATGATGGCCATCCGGTTATACATGGGGGCGCTTATAAGCCGCCCATGCCCGATGGTCCAGAGGCTCCGCCCCATGCGACGAATAGCGCTACATCATTGGGCTAAGGGTGAAACAACGACCCCACGAAATAGGCAATCATGGCCGCCGCACCGCCGATGGCAAACGTCTCCAGACCCGAGCGCCACCACGGAGTCAGCGACCACCGGCTTTTCAGCGCTCCGATGGCAAAAAACACCCCCATCGTCATACAGACAGAGAGAGTGAAAGCGTTGTCCAGAGCCAGCAGAAACGGCAGCAGAGGAACCATCCCGGCTACCAGAAAGGCTAGAAACGTGGCCATCGCTGCCTTCACCGGATGCGGATCGACGCTGCCAAGCCCGTATTCGCCCTCGATCATCAGGTTGATCCAGTTTTCGCGGTCCGCGGTGATAGCCTCTGTCGCATCTTCCAACACCTGCCCAGACAAACCTTTCTGCGCAAGGATCTCGCGCACCTCATCGCGTTCGCCATCTGGGTAGAGCGCGATGTGACGCTGTTCGATTGCTCGAATGCGCTTGATATTGTCCAGTTCGGCCTTGGTGCCTGAATAGTTGCCAACGGCCATCGAAAACCCGTCAGCCAGTACATTTGCCAAGCCCAGAGCGACAATTACGAATGACGACAACCCGGCACCGGCAACACCAGCAACGATCGCAAATGTGGTGACCGACCCGTCTATGCCCCCATACACGATGTCACGCAAAACGCCCCGCCCGGGCGGGTCGCTAATTCTCTGTTCGATTTCCTGCTGGCTGTGACCGTGATCTGTCATGGCTCGCTTTCTGTCACATTCACTGTGACGAATGGCGTGCCATACCGCTTTGCGTCAGATCAAGTCTTACTGAACAGCCCCTGCAACGCCCTTTTGATCATTGTGCGGACCGACGGCTTGTGACGATCTGAGAAAGGCAAGGGTCGACACACTTCCATCGCGGCCACTCCGACGCGGGCGCTGAGGGCACCGTTCACCAAACCTTCACCAAAGCGGCGCGACAATTTGCTGAGGACCGATCCACCCAGAACAGGCTCCAGCAGATCGTCACCGACGGCCACCGCACCGGTCGCCACCAGATGCACGAAAACGGCGCGCGTCAGGCGCCAGCTGCCCAGAAACCCGGCCCGCCCGCCATAGATCTCGGCCACCCGTCGGATCATTCGCAGTGACGCCGCAAGGGCCGTGACCACATCCGCCAAGGCCAAAGGTACCAAGGCCGTGACCGTGGCGACCTGGCGGGCAGCTGCCTCAACTTCGCGACTGGCGGCGGCGTCCAAGGGGGCCAGCAGCTCATCCTCGGCCAAAGCCAAAAGACCAGCGGCGTCGAATTGTTCTGACATTCGCTCGGACAGCCGATCACGGCCCCATTTGGTCTCATCCCGGCCCTTGTAGAATGCAATCAAGTGGGTTGTGACCGCCCGCGCCTTGGTCAGATCAGCATCCGCCAAGGCCTCATCCGCTGCGCGGCGCAATCCGTCAACGCGGGACAGGCGGCCAATTGCAGCCAGTTCCCGGACGGCGATGATCAGCGCAACAAGGACCAAAGCTGCGATCAAACCGGTGACAACCCAGCCCAGAATGGGCGCGCGTGCGATCAGCGAGGTCGCGAAATCCCATGCGGCGACCGAAATCGCAGCCCCGACTACCGCCAGCGCCAACCCCCAGAACCAACGCGCCAAGGCTGAGGGTTTGCGGGCGGCAAATCGCGCCGCGCTTTGCATAGCCTGCCCTTGAGGTACCGCCAGATCGGGCACCGGAGGGGCCTTGGCCACGTCGGCGGCGGGCTCATCTGTTTCGAGGTCGATCAGGACCGGGCCTTTAGCCATTCTCTGCCCCTTCACTACGCCAGACATATTTGATGTCAGGCAGGTTTTCATCGTTGTCCGCCCCGTCGCTTCGGGCGACCTCGGCAAAGCCGTTGCGTTCATAGAACCTGCAAGCGCCGGTGTTGGCCTGAAATGCAAACAGCGTCAGCCGCGAGTGCTGCGCCTTCGCATGATCGAGCAACCGCTTGCCGATCCCCTGCCCGCGCGCAGCAGGCGTCAAGTACAGGGAATGCACATCCGTTCCGTTCAGGGCCAAAAATCCAACCACTGTGTCCGAGACCTCAGCGACTGTAACCCAGCTTTGATCAATCATACGGCCGCAAAATGCGATGGTCTCAGCGCAACTGTGGAGGTCGGGAATCCAGTCATTCTCACGCGAAAACCCGTGCAAGATTTCCCCGGTTGCACCGGCATCGGTGCTGCGGGCGGGGCGGAGGGTAACCGTCACAGCCGGTCTCCGATCAGGAACTGCGCGGCGCGGTCCAACCGGATATGCGGCGGGCCGTCGCCCGGGCGTAGCGTCAACTGGGCCGGGGCGAAAGCCATGAAACCATAATCATCGCCAAGCCACGCCTCGGCCCCGTTCCGGGCCGGGCCGAGCAGATGGGATGGATCATTCGGCAGCTCTCCGGGGTAGAAGGCAGCTTGTTTGCCACTGTTCAATAGTGTTCCCCGAACGCAGGGCAATTCCGTTCCGTTGTGGTTGCGCATTTCTTCGGTCGTGGCGCGCAGCGAGGCCAGCGACAGGGCTGCCGTTTCAGCACCAGCGAAGCTCGCCCGATCCCGTGCTTCACGGGTCAGGGCCTCCATGATCGCGGTCAGGCGCGGGTGTTGCGTGTGGTGCAGATGGTCGGCTTTGGTGGCTGCAAACAGAATGCGTTCAACCCGTTTGCCCAGCAACAACTGGCTGAGCCACGCGTTGCGCCCCGGACGGAAGGCCGAGAGGATATCGCCCATGGCGCGGCGCATATCCTCGACCGCTTGCGGGCCTTTGTGGATTGCGCCCAACGCATCGACCAGCACAACCTGACGGTCGATGCGTGAGAAATGATCGCGGAAGAAGGGCTTCACCACTTGAGATTTATAAGCCTCATAGCGCCGCTCCATCTCGCGCTGCAGGGTGCGACGGCGCGAGGGTTCGGACACAGGCAAAGGCGCAAAAGTCAGAACCGGAGAGCCTGCCAGATCGCCCGGCAACAAAAAACGACCCGGCGTGCAGTCGTAGAAACCAGCGTCCCGCGCGGTGTTCAGATAGGTCGTGAACGCAGCGGCCAGAGCCTGCGCGGTCGGCTCGTCATGCGTTGCCGTCAGATCGGTGCCACGAGCCTGCGCCAGAAACTCGGCCGCCTCGGGACGGTTTACGATGCGCGACAGCGTCTCCTGCGACCAGTCCGCGTAGGATTTGTCCAGCAGCGCGAGGTCCAGAAGCCACTCGCCGGGATAGTCCACGATGTCCAGATGAACGGTGCGCGGTCCCTGAAGCCCTGCCAGCAATCCGGCCGGTCGCGCCTTGAACGACAGGCGCAGCTCGGACACGGCGCGTGTGCTTTCGGGCCAGTGCGGTTGTGGGCCTGTGAGGTCGGAGAGGTGAGATTCGTAGTCGAACCGCGGGACCGTGTCGTCTGGCTGCGGTTGCAAGTAGGCCGCGTTGATGCGCCCCTCTTGCTGCGCAACCAGGCCGCTCATGCGGCCCCGGTCCAGCAGGTTTGCCACCAGCGACGTGATGAAAACCGTCTTGCCTGAGCGCGCCAGACCGGTGACGCCCAGACGGATGACAGGCTCGAAAAACGTCTCGGACACGCTGTCGCCGATGGATTCGACGCCGCGCACAAGACTGTCTGCCAGGGATGAGATGACCAAATTGTCGCCCCGCAATAATCGTTTCGCCCAAGATAGGTAGCCGCTGCCGGACATGCCAGCGCTTTCGCCCCCTTGCCCGTTTGCGCGTCGCGCGCTACCAGCGGCCCATGCCCAGATATGCTTTGAAAGTCGAATACCAAGGGGAGCCGTTTGCCGGATGGCAACGCCAGAAAGAGCTGCCCTCGGTGCAAGGGGCCATTGAGCACGCCCTATCCCGCATCCAGCCGGGCGATCACACCATTGCTGCCGCAGGGCGCACCGATGCGGGTGTGCATGCGCTGGGGCAAGTGGCGCATTGCGATCTGGTCAAGGAGTGGGATCCGTTCCGCCTGTCCGAGGCGTTGAACTATCACCTCAAGCCGCAGCCGGTGGCGATTGTACAGGCTGCTCGGGTCGATGATGACTGGCACGCGCGTTTTACGGCGGCTGAACGTCAATACCTGTTCCGCATTCTAATACGCCGCGCGCCTGCGACCCATGACAAAGGGCAGGTTTGGCAGATCAACCATCAGTTGGATGTCGAGGCTATGCAGGCGGGCGCGAATATGTTGATCGGGCGGCATGATTTCACCACTTTCCGATCCTCAATCTGTCAGGCGGCTAGTCCGGTGAAAACTCTGGATGAGTTGCGGGTGGAGCAGGTGCAGGGCTTCTCTGGCCCCGAGGTGCATTTTCACGTGCGCGCTCGGTCATTCCTGCACAATCAGGTGCGCAGCTTTGTGGGAACGCTTGAACGTGTTGGCGCGGGGACGTGGTCGCCCGAGGATGTGCGCGACGCGCTAGAGGCCGAAGATCGCGCCGCCTGCGGGCCGGTTTGCCCGCCGCAAGGGCTGTATCTGGCGCGGGTTGGCTATCCTGATCCGGTTTTCTAGATCGCTTTAAATCGCGCGCAACAACAGACCGCTTGCAATCACGACAATCACAAGCCCTGCCACCAGTTCGATGGTCGGGGCCAGTATCGACGCAAATCGGGTGGCCGAGGCCGAGGCAAGCAACCCACCCCGCAGGCCAAAGGACGTCCAGCCGACCAGCGTTGTGACAGTCGCGGTGCCCAGCGCCATCGCGAAAGCTCCGGCAATTCCGACCATGGCGATTCCCATCTGCCAGGTCAGGATCAGCACGAACAATGCCCCAGTACAGGGGCGCGCAGCGATGCCCGCGATCAGCACGAGCGCCTCACGCAGTGACCCGACATTGGCGACCTCTTCCGCGCTAGGGCCATGGCGATGGCCGCAATCCGAGCAAACGTCATCATGGTGATGATGGTGGTGCTCGTGTTCCTCATGGTGGTGGTTGTGGTGATGCCCATGCTCGTGAGAATTCCCCTGCGCGGCATCGCTGCGGGACCGTCGCGCGAAGCTGCGCATCCCGCGAAAAACCAGCCACAAACCAATGGCCGCGATGGCAGCATAACTAATCGGCGCCATAACCTGCTCGGTCGTGCCCACAAGCGTCTCACGTGACAACTGGAAAATCAGCACCCCAGCATAGACCAGAACAACTGCTGTTACGGCCTGCCCGAGGCTCGACAGCACGCTGATCGCCGACAAGCGCCAGAAGGCGACCTGACGGCCCAGACCGTAGCCTCCGATCAGGACCTTGCCGTGCCCCGGACCAATGGCATGAAAGAACCCGTAGGCGAAACAAACTGTCAGCAGAGTTGCCACGGCCTGAGGTTGTTCGGCTCGGGCCGCCCGAAGGGCACGCGCGATCTGATTCTGAAATTCTCGCTGTTCGCCAGCCGCCCAGGCAGCAAGGCTGTCAAACCCGCCGCTGCCCCAGAACCACAAAAGCAGGCCACAGGCGATGGCAACGGGAACAATCAGGTATTTGGACATGAAATCAAAATCTCGGTCGCAAAGCTTTCGCCGACAAGCGGGATATCGTTTTCCTCAAGATCGTATTCTGCATCGAGGGTCAGCAGAAAGGCCTGCATCTGCGCCAATTGGCCGTCGATATCCGGATCAATCCGTTCGAGCAGACAAGTTGCCGGGCCGGACACGATGACAGGGCGGGTGACGTCGTAGGCGGTGTAATAGGTTTCATCGAAGGCCTTTGCCGAAATCGCTTCGGCCGGGACAGAACCGCCCTCGACGGCGCGCAGATGAGTGGTGACGATGCGACCATCCTCGGTCGTGGCATGCGGCTCCAAGGGGCCGGACAAGGCAACCGGGGCACCGGCAGCGGTCACAACCAGATCGCCGTTGTAGCCTTCCATCCATTGCGCATCAAAACCGGTCAGGAACTGCTGCTCACTTTCGGTCAGCGCGCCGTCGCCATCCTGATCCAACCTCATGTCCTCCAACTGTAGCAGGGAGAACAGCTCATCATAGGCCCAGGTCACGCGGACATGGGTTAGTTGTCCGGCTTCGTCCACGATGAACTCCAACCCCGTGTCAATAAAGACATGTGGGTGGGCCAAGGCCGGGATCGGTAGGCAGCAGGTCAAGAATGGGAACAACCATCGCATAAGGGCAAGATAGGCGTCGAAGTACGCATCGGCAATGCGATTTACGGTCTCGATGCAGAAACTGGCCGACCGATCACTTGGGCGGGAAAAGAACGATCGTTTGCAGGGCTGTCCCAACGGGTCCCTGCCTATCATGCAGCACCGACTGAGACATCCCGATCCCCGAGGGCTGCCAATGCGAAATGGATTGAGAGGCCAACCAGTCCGAGGTGGGCTCCCGGTGGATGTTGATGGTCAGATCGGTGTTCATGAACCCCATCTCAGCCGTTGGGGCATTCCATGAGATTCCATTGCCGCAATCCCCCAAGGCACAGAGCGATTGGATGGGGGATTGCACCTCGCCCTCCAACAGGTTCGGGGTCCGCATCCACACGGTTTTCGGCCCTACTCCGTGCCTGTCCCCCGCCCCGTATCTGATATCGCTAAAATGTGCGAAACCGGGCAGGTCATGGCGCACCTCTCCGATCGGGAAAGGGCCTTCGACCGCATCTTCGAACCGCAATGGCCGCGTTTCGACATTGGGCACATCGCCCAAGTCCCGGCGCACCACATGCATCGTGGTTGCGGTTGCGCACAGGGTGTCGTCCAGATCATGCACCGTCACTCGTGTGGTCCCGAGCGTTCTGGTATGGCGCGTGGTCTCAGCCGCCACGCGCAGCCCGGCAAGGGGCAAAGGGCGCAGCAGATCAACGGTCAAGCGAGTCAGCATCTTCTCGGGCCCGATCTCGGTTTCAGCCGCGCGTACGATCAGGCCGCTCACCGGCCCTGCGTGACAATGCTCCGCCGACCAGGGACCGCGCGCCGGATCATTGCCGACAAAAGCCCCGTCCTCTCGCTGATGAAAATAGGAGAGATCTTCGAAATCATAGGTAGCCATCCTGGGCGTCAGACCTTCTCCTGAGTGTATTTCCTAAGCTCCGCACGCGCGACCTGACGGCGATGAACCGCGTCCGGCCCATCGGCGAGGCGCAATGTGCGGACATGGGTCCAGGCATTGGCCAGCGGGGTATCCTGACTGATCCCCTGCGCCCCGAACATCTGCACCGCTTCGTCAATCACTTTCAGCGCGACTTGAGGCGCGATCACCTTGATCTGGCTGATCCATGGCGCCGCCGCCCGCGCGTCACCCTGATCCATGTACCACGCTGCTTTCAGGCACAGCAGGCGGGCCATTTCAATCTCCATCCGGCATTCGGCGATGATGTCGTAATTGGCCCCAAGCTGCGCCAGCTTCTTGCCGAACGCCTCACGCTGCAGCGACCGTTTGCACATCTGCTCAAGCGCGCTTTCGGCCTGCCCGATCGCGCGCATGCAGTGGTGAATGCGACCCGGTCCCAACCGACCTTGCGCGATTTCGAACCCGCGCCCTTCACCAAGCAGGATGTTTTCGGCGGGGATGCGGACGTTGGTGAACCGGATGTGCATATGCCCATGGGGTGCATCGTCGTGGCCATAGACTTCCATCGGCCGCAGGACCTCGATCCCTGGTGCATCAGCTGGCACCACAACCATGGACTGGCGCTGATGCTTCGCCTGATCCGCGCCCCCTGTTTTGACCATCACGATGTAAACCTTACAGCGTGGATCGCCCGCACCCGAGGACCACCATTTCTCACCATTGAGAACATAGTCATCCCCGTCTCGCACACAGGACATTGACACATTTGTCGCGTCAGAAGAGGCCACGTCCGGCTCGGTCATCAAATAGGCCGAGCGAATCTGGCCTTCGAGCAGAGGCTTCAGCCACTGCTCTTTCATCTTCTCGGTGCCGTAACGCTCGAACACCTCCATGTTTCCGGTGTCGGGGGCCGAGCAGTTGAATACCTCGGCCCCAAGGGGCGTCTTGCCCATCTCTTCGGCAAAATAAGCGTATTCGACCGTTGTGAGACCAAAACCTTTTTCGCTGTCGGTCAGCCAAAAGTTCCACAGCCCGTCCGCTTTGGCCTTGGCTTTCAACCCCTCAAGAATTTCCGCCTGACGGTCGGTGTACTGCCAACGGTCTCCCTTGCCGATTTCGACCTGATATTCCTCTTCCAGCGGCATGATCTCATCGCGAATCATATCTGCGACGCGCTGCAAAAGGGCGCGGTTTTCCTCGCGCAAGCCGAATGACATGTTCATGAACGCTCCTCCGTTGCCCATCGGTTCGGGCTTTACCTTCGCCTGAAGAATGGCTTAGCTGCCCGGACCCTGTCCAGTTCCGTGACGGAACGTCACCTCCATCTATTTCCAATACATGAGGCACCCATGGCACTTTTGATCGAAACCGGCCTGTCCAACTGGATCAGCGATGCGGATTTGGCCAAAGAGGTCCTGCACCAGTCGCCCGACGCTGATGTCCGCACCCCGGACACGATCGGAGATCCGACCGAAATCACCATGGTGGCGGTCAGCACGCTACAGGATGCGCATCTTGAGCGCCTGCCCAACCTCAAACTGGTGCAGAAACTGGGCGCTGGCGTGGAAACCATCGTAGGCAACCCAAAATTGTCCGATCATATCCGCGTCGCACGCCTGAGGCCAGACGCCCCGGCACAAGAAATCGCCGAGTGGTTTCTGGCCCATATCCTCCGCGCCCAGCGCCATTTGGGAGACTACGAAGCCGCCCAGCGCCAGTCTGAATGGTCGCCAAAAGCGCCGCGCATCACGTCAGACACAAAGGTCGGTGTACTGGGTCTTGGCACTATCGGTACGCGCACGGCCCTCATGCTGAACGGCCTTGGCTTTCAGGTCATGGGATGGAGCCGGTCACCCAAGCAAATTGACGGCGTGACCTGCCTACACGGTCAAGATGCCCTGCCCGAACTGCTTGGTCAGTGTGACTACGTCTGCGCCATTCTACCCTCGACCCCGCAAACCGTTGGACTGTTTGGTGCCGACATATTAGCGGCGATGAAGCCCGGCAGCTATCTGCTGAACGCAGGGCGCGGCGATCTGATTGACGAGACCGCATTGATCGTTGCATTGGACGCAGGCACACCCGGCCATGCCGTTCTGGATGTCACTTCTCAGGAGCCTTTACCGCAGGACAGTCCTCTTTGGCAGCATCCTTGCGTGACGATCACGCCCCATGTCTCGGGCTGGCATCTGGGGGATGCGCTTGCAGATGTGGCCAGGAATTTCGAACGGCTATCCTCGGGCCAGCCGCTGCTGCATGAGATCGACCGAGGCAGGGGCTATTGAAGCGAATCAGGGCGTCAGCAACCAGTTCCCACTGGCGTCCTTGCACCTGCGCGTTCGAATCTGCCGGTTCTGCTCATCTCCGCCCGGTTCAACGGAATGCTGTAACGAAACACAATTCCCCTGTACCGCAGCGATACGCACGGTGCCTTTCGAACCGGTCGCGTCATTGGTCCATGCTCGCTCTTGCCCAACGGCCGGAGCGCCGCTGGTCAACAACGCGGTCGAGGCCGCGCTGAGCACTTCGAAATCCTGCGGGCTGAGGCCCATTTCCGCAATAATCCGTGACAAAGGCTTGGCCTGAACCGCCCCAACCGTCAGAATTACAGCTGCCAAAACCAAAGAAATCCGGGCTTTCATCTGTGCCTCACATGACTGAAATCAATTTGTCCTCAAGGATATACCCCAGCGCGGGCCGGGCCAAGCCCCGAGCGGTTGCACCTTCAGAAAATCAAAATTGAGCGCCTGAAACGCGCAAAGGTTCTGCGAATTTGACCCGAAAGGGTTCACAGCAGCGACTAAATCTGGTGAAATCAGGGAAATTCTCATTTGAATGTAGGAGTTTGCATTATGACCCTGCGCCTGCCCCTTTTGGCCCTGGCCGCGGTTGCCACTTTGACCGTCGCGCCAAGCGCCCCTGCCATCGCCAAGGAAGAGACCAAGTCCGTCGTGGTTCTCAGCCGCACATGGGCGGTGACCCAAGTCGCCGAAGAGCCGGTGATCTACCGCGCCACGCGGGACAACAACAACCTCAACCCGTTTGGCCCACCACCGCGCCTGCGGACCCTGCAGGCCATTGCTGCAATTCAGCAGGCCACCGGCTGCAGGCCCATCGTGGCCAGCATGTATCAGAACATCTCGGGCCAGTTTTTCTCGCAGGTTAGCTGCAACTGAAATTGGTACAATACTTTCATTGAGGTCGCCTAAGACGCCTGCCATAGCTTGCGCATGAAACTCGCGATCAATGGATTCGGCCGTATTGGCCGCACGATCCTGCGGCAGGTTCTGGCCTTGCCGCAAGGATCGGATATTGAGTTGGTGCTGATCAACGACATCGCACCGCTGGCAACCTGTGCTTACCTGTTCAAATACGACAGCACCTTCGGCCCCTATGTCGGAGAGGTCTCTGAGGGAAACAGCGCACTGGTCGTGGATGGGCAGGCCATCCCCATGACCCACAGCTCGGATCTTGCAAATATCGACCTGTCTGGCGTGGATGTCCTGCTGGACTGCACCGGCATCGCGCGGACATCCGACGTGGCACGACGCGGATTGGCCGCCGGGGCGGGCAAAGTGCTGATCTCCGGCCCCTCTCCCGCCGCCGAGGTGACCGTGGTCCTTGGCGCCAATGAGGATCAATTGGGCGGCGCTCATGTCGTCTCGAACGCGTCCTGCACCACCAACGGGCTGGCGCCTCTGGTCCGGGTTCTGGATGACATCGGCGGGATCACCACGGGCCACATGACGACGATCCACTGCTATACTAACAGCCAACCGATGGTGGATGCCCCGCGCGGTGACCTTGCCCGCTCGCGCGCAGGTGCGCTGTCGATGGTCCCAACCACGTCAAGCGCGATTCACTTGATCGATGTCGTACTACCGCATTTGGCCGGGCGCATCTCAGGCGCGGCGGTACGGGTGCCAACGGCCAGTGTTTCGGCCATCGATCTAATCGTCACACTGGACCACAGCTTTGACGCAGAGACCTTCGACAAGGCCCTGCGCGATCGCATCAACGCGTCGCCGGTTCTGGGGTGGACCGATATGCCGCTGGTCTCCTCCGATCTGCGCGCCCGCCCCGAGTCGCTGGTCATCGCCGGGCCAGAGACCCGCATGGTCGGCGCGAACCAGGTCCGCGTCTTTGGCTGGTACGACAATGAATGGGGCTTCTCCGCGCGTATGCTGGACGTCGCCCGTTTGATGACCGCCGCCTGACCCGTCGCAACCGCAGCGCGCCCCGCGCGCTGCCTGGCCCAACCGGGTTGGGTGCATCTATGATGCGACCAAACCGGGCGGGAACCGCCCCAAGCCGTCGACCCTGACGCAACACAACTGCGGACCTTATTCACTAGCCACACATCAAAAGCCTTTTCCTGAACGGCCTCAAATGCTCTAACATGAATTTAATCGACCGCGATCCGACAGCGCGGTCGAATAGTATTCGAGTTGAGGCAGTTGGAGCCATTTGATGCAGGGCAGCAGACCGCAACGCCGTCTGACGGGTTGGCTTTTGGCCGCTATGACAGCTTTGGCCCCAACCGGCCTTATGGCCCTTGAAACCAGTCTTGTCGCACCAGGGGCCTCAAAAGAGTTAAGAGAACGCATTGAGGAGACTTCGTCCGTCACGACCGCCGACTCCCGTGGTCTGGACACACCTCTGGAAATCCTCTCAGCTGCCCTGTCCGACTACCGCACCATTGTTCAGATTCTGTACGACGAGGGCTATTTCAGCCCCGTGGTCAGTATCAAACTGGACGGCAAAGAAGCGGCAGACCTCAGTACCCTGAGCGTTCCCGCACAAATTAACCGCGCCGTGATCACCGTCGAAACTGGCCCAAGCTTTCGGTTCGGAAAGGCAATCGTACAGCCCGTCGCCCCGGACACCGTCCTGCCGGAAGAGTTCGCGCCGGGCAAACTGGCCACTACAGGGGCAATCCAACAGGCAACCTCGGCCGGGGTGCAGGGGTGGAGAGACGCTGGTCACGCAAAGGCAGAACTTGCGAACCAAACCATCATCGCCCGCCATGCGCAGGCCCAACTGGACGCACAGATTGATCTGGACCCGGGGCGTCGCCTGACTTTCGGCAGAATGTTCATCAAGGGCAACACTGACGTCAAACACCGTTCCATCGAAGATATCGCAGGCTTCCCAAGCGGTGAGGTCTACTCTCCCGCCAAAATCCAGAAAGTCGGGACGCGCCTGCGCCGGACCGGTACCTTCAGCGTTGTCTCGATTACAGAGCGCGAAACCCCCAACCCCGACGGCACACTGGATTTCGATGCCACCTTCGAAGACCTGCCCAAACGCCGCCTGACCTTCGGGGTCGAACTGGCCTCTCGCGATGGGTTGGATGTGACGGCCACATGGACTCACCGTAACGTTTTTCGCCGGGCCGAGCGGCTACGATTTGAAGCCGCCCTGCGCAACATTGGCGGGGCCGAGGATTTGGACGGGCGGATCGGTTTAAGACTGGACCAACCCGACCGACTAGGACCCGACGACAATACGTTCTGGAACGCTCTGCTAGAGCGACGCAACACGGAAAACTACAACGTCACCGTCGCCTCACTGGCCTATGGTGCGCGGCGCACGTTTTCAGACAGGCTCTATGCCGAAGCGTCTGTCGGTTTTCAGTGGTCCGATGCCGATGACGCCTACGGAGATGGGCGAAAATTCCGATACTTCATAATCCCCTTTCGGTCAGAATGGGACGAGCGCGATAGCAAGATCAGTGCGACACGCGGGTTTTATCTGGACGCGCAGGCCACCCCCTTCGCCGGGCTCTCCGGAACCGAAAGTGGCATTCGCCTCTTCGGAGACGGACGGGCCTACACCAGTCTGGGTACTGGCGGAAAACTGGTCTTGGCCGGGCGCGTTCAAATCGGGTCTGTCATTGGCCCATCAGCGGATGGGGTAACGCCGGACTTCCTGTTCTTCTCGGGCGGCGCGGGAACCGTACGCGGGCAGCCGTTTGAAAGCCTCGGTATTCCGGTGGGAACCGGCATCGCAGGCGGCAAATCGTTTCTGGGCTTTTCCGGCGAGGTACGCGGCAAAATCACCGAAAGCCTGTCGCTGGTCGGGTTCTACGACTACGGTACCGTGGATACATCTTCGTTCATTGGCAGCGATGCAGAGAATCACGCCGGTGCCGGTCTGGGTGTGCGCTATGATCTGGGGGGATTCGGACCACTACGCTTCGATCTGGCCTACCCGGTTCAGGGCGATACCGGCAACGGGCTGCAATTCTATATCGGGATTGGACAGGCATTTTGAAACGCTACCTCGCATATCCGCTGCTGATCGGCACGCTGATCTGTGTGCCCCCAGCCCTGCACGCCCAAGAGGACGTAGGCGGCAGCATGATCGAGCGGTTCCTGCAGGATACGCTGTCGGGGGATGACCAGAACGTCACCGTCAAAGGTCTGCAAGGCGCGCTGAGCTCCCGCGCCACCATTGCCGAGATCACGGTGGCCGATGATGAAGGCGTCTGGCTGACCATCAGGGATGCGGAACTAGACTGGAACCGTCTGGCGCTGATCCGGGGGCGGTTCTCGGTCAACGCGTTGACCGCACAGGAAATCGACATCGCCCGTGCCCCTGGCACCACGACCAAGGAGGCCCCGCCCCCTTCGGCCGAGACCACACCGTTCCAGCTGCCCGAACTGCCCGTTGCCATCGAAATCGGAGAGCTTCGGATTGATGAGCTGGCCTTGGGCGAGCCCTTGATCGGCGTCGCCGCTGACCTGAACGTCACCGGCAACCTGTCGCTGGCTGATGGAACATTGGATACCAGCCTCGACATCACCCGTCTGGACCGTGCCGGAGACGAAATCACCCTCAAAGCCAGTTTCCAGAATTCCAGTAGCCAAATTGACCTGGATTTGAGCGTTGTCGAGGCCTCGGGCGGCCTCATCTCAACCGCGTTGAAAATCCCCGACAGCCCACCTATTGGTTTGACGGCCAAAGGCTCTGGCCCGGTGACGGACTTCACCGCAGATATCAGCCTGAGCAGTGGCAACCAGCCGCGTGTGTCGGGTCAGGTGCGTCTGCGTGCCGCCGAAAGCGGTGCAGCGGATGGGATCGCGTTCACCGCCGATCTGGGCGGTGACCTGACGCCCTTTGTCGCCAGCGATATGGATGTATTCTTTGGCACCGAAACGCGACTTTTTGTCGATGGCCAGACCCAGCCGGAAGGCGCGCTGAACATCAGTGATCTGGAATTCACGTCTCAGGCGCTGAAACTGGAAGGTCAGTTAGAGCTAGCCTCGGGCGGCACCTTGCAACTGGCCGCTCTGCAGGGTCGCATTACCCCACCTGAGGGCGACAAGGTGGTCCTGCCCGTCTCGGGCGGCGGGACGTCGATTGAGGCCGCGCAAATCTCGGCCCTGTTCGACCAGCAGAACGGCAATCTGTGGGACCTGAGCCTGACAGCCAATGGGCTGACCACAGACCAGATCAGCCTGCGGCGCGCACAAATTGCGGCTCAAGGGAGATTGGAACAGGGGGATGCCCTAAGCGTGGATGGTGATCTGCAAGCCGCGCTTGACGGTCTGGATCTGTCCGACCCCGCCCTGAACACCGCGATTGGCGACCGGATCACGCTGGACGGCGTGTTTGAATATGGCAGCGACGAGACGCTGAACCTATCCGGGTTTGAGTTGATCGGGGCGGACTACACACTTGATCTCGACGCGCTGATCAGCGGGCTGACCAGCGGCCTGAACATCGACGGTTCGGCGAAGCTTGACGCCTCCGACCTTTCGCGGTTCTCGGATCTGGCCAAGCTTGACCTCGGCGGAGAAGTCTCGGCCACCGTGGCAGGCAGCGGCTCTCCGCTGGAGCGCAGTTTTGACGGGAAAGTCACCGTCAAAGGCAGCGATCTGTCCACGGGTCGAGACGACATCGATCCGGTGATTGCGGGCGAGACCACGATCACACTGGACGCAAAACGCGGCTCGGACGGCGTGACAATCCGGGACTTCACATTGATCGCAGATGCCGCCCGGGCACAGGCGGCAGGCACCGTGACGACACCCGATGGGAACCTGTCCATTGACGGGCAAGCAACGGTCAGCGCGCGCGATTTGTCCGTTTTCTCGGGTCTCGCCAAGCGAGATCTGGGTGGGTCGGTGCAGGCCAGTCTGAACGGCAAAGGCACAGTCCAGACGCTGGAGTTTGACGGCACGGCCAGCGTGACGGCGCGGGATATCAAGACAGGGATGGATGATTTGGATCCGCTTCTGGCTGGTCAGACCTCAATCGAGTTCGATGGTGCACTGTCGCAAGAGCAGATCGAGATTCGTCAGGCCACGATCAACGGGCGCGCTCTGACGGCCGAAGCCGCTGCGACGATCACAGATCCCACCGGCGATTTGGCCGTCGACGGACAAGCCAAGGCGAGCGTGCCGGACCTATCGCTGTTCTCTGGCCTTGCCGGGCGCGACCTGGCGGGGTCTGTGATGGCGGATCTGCAAGGCAAAGGCGCGATGGGCAGCAAGCTGTTCGATGTGCAGGGCACGGCCGAGGCCAATGACATCCGCACTGGGATCGACCAATTGGATGCACTGATCTCGGGTCGCACGACTCTGAATGTGGATGCTGCAAACACCGACGCAGGCATGAACATCCGCACGTTCCGGCTGAACGGGACCGCACTCACAGCCAATGCCTCGGGCCAGCTTGATCGTGAATCAGGCGGGCTGAACTTTTCGGCGATGTTGGATGACCTCAGCCGCCTATCCACTACGTTGTCTGGTCCTTTGAAATTGGATGGCAACGTCGCGCCTACTCAGTCGGGGCTCGAAGGCACTACACGTTTGCAAGGACCTGACAGCTCATATCTGAACGTTGCCGGAACGGTTGAGACGGATGGCTCGGCAGATCTGGACTACGACGCCAAGTTCAACCGGATCGAACGCTTTGTACCGGACTTCCCCGGCACAGTGACGGCCGAAGGCACTGCGAAACGCGACAATGGAGTCTGGACGATCTCCTCAAACGCGACAGGCCCCGCGGATCTCAGCACCGAGCTGTCCGGAACGTTCGATGAGGGTACGGGTCTGGCAGATGTAACTGCCCAAGGTGGGATCAATCTGGGTATCGCCAATGCATTCATCACGCCTAACAAGATTGAAGGCTCAGCCCGATACAACCTGGCGCTCAAGGGTCAACCCGGGCTGGAGGCTCTGTCGGGGACGATCACAACCTCGGGCACGTCCTTTGCGATACCGACTGCAGGGCAAACGATCACTGGGATTGGCGGGTCGGTCGATCTGGCCCAAGGCCGCGCCACGATATCGATGAACGGGGCTATGCGCGCGGGTGGGGGGTTCACCGTCAGCGGACCCGTCGACCTGACCCCGCCGTTTAACGCGCAGATCACAACGACGTTGAACAACCTCGTGCTGACCGACCAGCTGCTCTACGAGACCACGCTGAACGGTCAGATCGTGCTGGCGGGCGCTCTGACAGGCAATAGCAACCTGGCGGGGCAGATCACATTTGGTGAAACTAACATCAACCTCGCCGCCGCATCGGGCGCCGTCGGCGCAGCTCCGATCCCCGAAATACAGCATATCAACGAAAGCCGCCTGGGCTATGTCACCCGCGAACGGGCGCAACTGATCCCCAAGGAAGAGCAAAGCAAAAGCAACTCGCGCATTGCGCTGGATATCAGTCTGCTGGCCCCAAAAGCCGTCTTTGTAAGAGGGCGCGGCGTGAACGCGGAACTGGGTGGGAACATCTCAATCGGTGGCACCACAACATCGGTTGTCCCTTCGGGCCAGATCGAACTGCTGCGCGGTAATCTGGACATTCTGGGGCGCAGGCTAACCCTGACCAAAGGGATCGTCACGCTGCAAGGGGACCTGACGCCCTATATCGAGTTCGAATCTTCGAGCAGCACTTCTGACGGAACCGCCACGATCGAGATCGCCGGGCCTCTGGATTCGCCCGAAGTCAATGTTTTCTCAGATCCCGAACGCCCGACCGAAGAGGCGCTGGCCATGCTGTTGTTTGGCAACAGGTTCTCGGAACTCTCACCTTTTGTCATCGCACAGATGGCGGCCTCTCTGGCACAACTTAGCGGGGCCGGCGGCGATGCGACCAAGGGCCTGCGGGACTCGACCGGTGTTGACACGGTGGATATCGGTGCGACCGAAGGCGGCGCGGGTCGCTTTGGAGCAGGAGCATATCTTGGGGACAATCTTTACACGGACTTCACCGTCAACACAGACGGCGATACCGAGGTGAACCTGAACCTGGACGTCACGGACAGCTTCACTGTCCGGGGCACTGTTGATGGGCGCGGAGAAACCGGGATCGGGCTGTTTTTCGAGCGCGACTACTAAAAGGCTACTTTCGGCGAATACCAATCGGTTGGCCGATTTCCGGTGCCAGAGGAAGCGCCTTGTGATCGGAGACCATCCGCGCCAGCCGCCTGACCGCCCAATCCGCATAAGGCGCAGACCGCCCCGTCTCGTGGCTGACATTCATGAACAGCACCTCTTGCGTGGCACACACCTTTTCATCCGGCATTGAGACCATCTGCCCGAAATAGTGCCCTCGTTTCTGATCTGCATCCAACAGCCGAAACCGAAAGTGGATCGTCATGTCCGGAGTGACCTCACGCAGGAACTGCATATGCGACTGCAGCACATAAGGCCCCTGCCCCATCGCGGCGACCTGTGGCTCACCCAGACCCAGATGATCGACCAGCAAACGTTCAAAGGCCATGTCGAACGCCACGCCATAATAGCCGACGTTCATATGCCCGTTGTAGTCGATCCAGTCCGGCTGCAAGGCAAAGCCGTGGATTTCGATCGGTGCATCATACGGACCATCATGGCCGCCAAGGGGTTGTGTATCTTGCGACATCTTTGTGATTTTCACTCCTCGGGGTCCTCAAAGATCGCGACGGCGCGGATGAACCCGGCCGACGCGCCTTTGATCTTGAAGGGAAAACAAGAAATCTCAAACCCCGTCGCGGGCAAAGTTTCGAGATTGGCTAGCTTCTCCATGTGGCAATAGCCGATCTCCATCGAGGCGCGGTGCCCCTCCCAGATGATCGAGGCATCTTTGGTTTCAGCATATTCCTGTGCGGTCAACGGGAAGGGCGCGTCCCAACTCCAGGCATCCGTGCCTGTGACGCGTACGCCGCGTTCGGTCAGATAAAGGGTTGCTTCGCGCCCCATACCGCAGCCCTTCATCAGATAGTCGGGCTGGCCATATTGCGTCCCGGCAGAGGTGTTGACGACCACGATATCCAACGGTTTCAGCGTATGGCCGATCCGTTTCAGCTCGGCTTCGACATCCGCTGCTGTGACCACGTAACCATCCTCGAAATCGCGAAAATCTAGTTTAACGCCGGGATTCATGCACCACTCCAGCGGCACCTCATCGATGGTGATCGCCCGCTCACCTTTGTCCATTGTGGAATGATGATGATAGGGCGCGTCTAGATGGGTCCCGTTATGGGTCGCGATTTGCAATCGCTCGATAGCCCAACCCTCTCCGCCAGGTAGGTCATCCTTTTGCAGGCCGGGAAAGAACGACATGACCTGCTCTGCAGTCTGGTCATGGGTCATGTACTCGATCTCAGGCAGCATGATCGGCGGGTCCGACACGATCCCGGTTTCCAGCGGAACGGACAAATCGACGAAACGGCGGGGCATCGGCAACTCCATCATGAATGACGGTGACAGGGTTGGCCGCGTGTAAGCCGCTGTCAAGACGCGAAAAAGGCGACCCAATGGGCCGCCTTTTCCGAGCGTCTGGAACGGAGTTTACTCTGCCGCGATGGCGTCTTCGATCTTTTCGACCCGGATTGCCGAGAACTTGAACTCGGGGATTTTGCCATAGGGGTCGATGGCCGAGTTGGTCAGGATATTCGCCGCAGCCTCGACATAGGCAAACGGGATGAACACCATATCTTCGGCAATCGCACGGTCGGCGCGCACCATGATCTCGATGGAGCCACGACGCGTGGTCAAGCGGATCATCTCGCCCGGTTCAATCCCCATCAGTTTCAGCGTCCGCGGATTCATCGAGCAGTTCGCCTCAGGCTCAACCGCGTCCAATACCTTGGCGCGACGTGTCATCGACCCAGTGTGCCAATGCTCCAGCTGACGGCCGGTGGTGGCGATCATCGGATACTCGTCATCCGGGGCCTCATCCGGCGGTATGACGCTGGCCGGAGTGAAACGGGCCTTGCCGTCCGCACGTGGGAAGCCATCGCCGAAAACGATCGCCTGACCCGGGTCTGTCTCGGACAGGGACGGATAGGTGATGGTCTCGGTTTCCAGACGCTCCCACGTGATGTTGTTGAGCGAGTTCATCGTCAACTTCATCTCGTTGAACACCTGCGACACGTCGGTGTAGTCCCAGTTCAGCCCAATGCGCTGCCCAAGCTCAACGGTGATCTTCCAATCCTCCCGCGCCTCACCCGGAGGGGTCACGGCCGGACGCACACGCTGGACCTGACGGTTGGTGTTCGACACGGTGCCGTTCTTCTCATAGAGCGCCGAGGCAGGCAGGATGATATCGGCATAGTTCGCCGTTTCCGTGAGGAAGATATCCTGCACAATCATCAGCTCCAACTTGGCCAGAGCGTCGCGGGCGTGGCCAACATCGGGGTCGGACATGGCCGGGTTTTCGCCCTGGATATACATCCCCTTGATGTTGCCCGCATAGGCTTGGTCAATGATCTCGGTGACGGTCAGGCCCTTCTCGTTCGAGAAGTCACGGTCGTCATTCCACACATTGTTGAACTTGGCGCGGATGTCATCGTCCATGACCGACTGGTAGTCCGGCAGGAACATCGGGATCAGACCCGCGTCTGAGGCCCCCTGCACGTTATTCTGACCCCGCAGCGGGTGCAGACCAGCACCGGGTTTACCCACATTGCCGGTCATCAGCGCAAGACTGATCAGGCAACGAGAGTTGTCAGTGCCGTGGATGTGCTGGCTAACGCCCATACCCCAGAAGATCAAACCCGCCTTGGCCTGCGCAAAGGTGCGCGCGACGCGGCGCAGCTGCTCAGGCTCGATACCACATATGGGCGACATTGCTTCGGGCGTGAACTGGCGCAGATGCTCTTTCTCAGCTTCCCAGTTCTCGGTCCAGCGGTGGATATACTGGCTGTCATAGAGCTCTTCCTCGACGATCACGTTCATGATCGCGTTGAGCATCGAGACATCGGCGCCTGGACGGAACTGCAGCATTTCGTCGGCGAACTTGCGCATGCCGACGCCGCGCGGGTCCATCACGATCAGCTTGCCGCCGCGTTTGGCGAACTGCTTGAAATAAGTCGCCGCAACGGGGTGGTTCTCGATCGGGTTCGAGCCGATGATGATCGCCACATCCGCGTTTTCGATCTCGTTGAAGGTCGCGGTCACCGCGCCCGAGCCCACGTTCTCGATCAGGGCCGCAACCGACGAGGCGTGGCACAGACGGGTGCAGTGATCGACGTTATTGTGGCGGAAGCCCTGACGGATGAACTTCTGGAACAGGTAGGCTTCTTCGTTGGTGCATTTGGCCGAGCCAAAGCCTGCAACGCTGCGCGGGTCTTCTTCGCGCAGTGCCATCAGCTTGGTGGCGGCCAGATCCATCGCCTCTTCCCAGGTCGCTTCGCGGAAATGGGTCGACAGGTTGCCCGGATCGACGTTCAGACCCTTTTCGGGCGCGTCCTCACGACGGATCAACGGCGTGGTCAGGCGGTGCGGGTGGTGGATATAGTCGAAACCAAAACGGCCTTTGACACACAAACGGCCTTCGTTGGCGGGACCGTTGATGCCCTCGACATATTTGACCCTGCCGTCCTTGACCTTTAGCGAGACTTTGCAGCCCACACCGCAGAACGGGCAGACGCTTTCGGTCTCAGAGTCGTAGTCCTTGCTGTCGCCCTTCTGCTGGTCGTCCAGCACGGTGGCGGGCATCAGCGCGCCGGTGGGGCAAGCCTGAACGCACTCACCACAGGCCACACAGGTTGAATCGCCCATCGGGTCGTTCTGGTCGAACACCACCTGCGCTGTATGACCACGACCGGCCATGCCGATCACGTCATTCACCTGCACTTCGCGGCAGGCGCGGACGCAGAGGTTACAGTTGATGCAGGCGTCCAGATTGACGCGCATCGCGACGTGGCTGTCATCCAGCAAAGGGATCTTCTCGGCCTCTTTCGCCGGGAAACGGCTGTCGCTGACATCGTTCAGCTTGGCCATGTCCCAGAAATGGCTGGAGGTGTCGTGCGCCTCTTCCGGCTGATCGGCGACCAGCAGTTCCATAACCATGGCACGCGATTTCTCAGCCCGGTCGCTGTCGGTCTTCACCACCATACCGTCTGCGGCGGGGCGAATACACGAGGCGACCAGCGTGCGCTCGCCTTCCACCTCGACCATACAGGCGCGGCAGTTGCCGTCCGGGCGATAACCCGGCTGCGGTTTGTGGCACAGATGCGGGATGGTGAACCCCTGGCCCTTGGCGGCTTCCCAGATGGTCCAGCCTTCGGGCACTGTGACATCTTCGCCGTTCAGGTTGAAGGTGACGGTCTTGGTTGGGCTTGCGTCTAGCATGGCTCTGTCTCCCTTCAGATTTCGTCAGCGAAATGTTTCATGACAAGGCGGATCGGGTTCGGGGCCGCCTGCCCCAGACCGCAGATCGAAGCATCACCCATGACCTGACACAGATCTTCCAGCAGATCGGTGTCCCACTTGTCGGCTTGCATCAGCTTGACCGCCTTTTCGCAGCCGGCACGACAGGGCGTACATTGACCGCAGCTCTCGTCTTCGAAGAACCGCAGCATGTTCAGCGCCGCGTCGCGAGCGGTGTCCTGATCGGAAAGAACCACCACGGCGGCCGAGCCGATAAAGGTGCCATGCGGTTGCAGCGTGTCGAAATCCAGCGGGATATCATCCATCGACGCAGGCAGCAGGCCCGAGGACGGACCACCCGGCTGATACGCCTTAAAGGTCTGACCTTCGGCCATGCCACCGGCAGCCTGAATCACGTCCAAAATGGTCGAGCCAGCGGGCAGCAGGTAAACACCCGGCTTCGCAACGCGACCCGAGATCGAGTAGCTGCGCAGGCCCTTGCGGCCATTCTTTTCGACCGAACTCAGGATTTGCGGCCCTTCGCGGCAGATTTTCGAGACCCAATACAGCGTCTCGACATTGTGCACCAAAGTTGGACGATTGAAGACCCCAACCTGCGCCACGAACGGAGGGCGGTGGCGTGGCAGGCCCTTCTTGCCTTCGATTGACTCGATCATCGCGGATTCTTCACCGCAGATGTAGGCACCAGCTCCCCGGCGCAGGTCGATGTAACCTTCTTCGACAATTCCGGCCTGCTCCAGCGCGGCGATTTCACGGCGCAGGATTTCAAGAACGGCCGGGTATTCGTCGCGCATGTAGATAAAGCAGGTCTCGGCCTCACCCGCCCATGCTGCGATGAGCATGCCTTCCAGGAACACATGCGGCGTGCGCTCAAGATAGTAGCGGTCTTTGAATGTGCCGGGCTCGCCCTCATCGCCGTTGACAGCCAGATAGCGCGGACCTTCATTCATGCGAACAAAGCCCCATTTCTTGCCCGACGGGAAGCCAGCACCGCCCAGACCGCGCAGGCCCGAGGACAGAACGTCTTCCTGCACCTTCTCCCAATCGCCGCCGTCGCGCAGCTCTTTCAGCTTGGCGTAGCCACCTTCGGCCTCATAGGTAGCGAAGGTTTCATAGTCAGGCAGATGCGCATGGGTGTCACCCGCTGCAATTGCGGCCTGCACCTTTTCGGGGGTCGCGTGGTCGATGTGGTTGTGGCCAATCTCAAGCACCGGAGCGGTGTCACAGCGGCCCATGCAAGGGGCGCGGACAACACGAACCTCGGCGGGGTCCAGCCCATCTTCTAGCGCTTTTTGCAATTGCTGCGCACCGGCCATCTCACAAGACAGAGAATCGCAGACACGGATCGTCAACACCGGAGGAGGCGTCTCGCCTTCTTTCACCACATCGAAATGGGCATAGAAGGTCGCAGTTTCATAGATCTCTGCCTGACCGATGCGCATTTCAACCGCCAAGGCGGCGATGTGGTCGGCGCTGATATGGCCGTGCGCATCCTGAATCAAATGCAGAAATTCGATCAGCAGATCGCGGCGGCGCGGGCGATCCCCCAACAGGCGCGCAATCTCCGCCTGTGCCTCATCTGTAAACTGACGGCCTTTGGGCGTGTGCCGCCCTTTGCCTTTACCTGACTTCCAAACGCCCTTGGGTGCGCCTGATGGCTTGGTATCTAATGGTGCCATGATGCCCTCCGATTGAGGCTCCGTGTCTCATCAGAGGAGGATATCGTCAAATCGTCTTACACAATCGCACGATAACGACACCTTATCACCGCAAAGACGTCACAACCGCCCTCAGGGCCTCGACCGTTGGCAATTCCGGATCTCGGATCAGGGTCGCCAGGCAAATCGGTTTGCTGACCACGGGGTCAATCAAGGGCAGCACTTTGGCCCCCTTCAGATCGCCCAGAGATCGCAGCAGAACACGCGGAACCACAGTGGCCGCCAACCCCTCACGTGCCATCACCATCGAGGCGGTAAAGCCGCTGGTTTCGGCCACCACATCCGGGTGCAGCCCCTGATCCAGAAAGATCCGATCCAGAATACGCCGGTTCTGCATCTGCGGAACCAGCAGGCTGAGGGGGAAATCAGCGACCTTGGCCCAAGGGATCGGGCCGGTGTCCTCGACCATATGCGCAGGGGCCAGTAGGACATAGGTTTCCTCGTAAAGAGGCTGCACCTGCCGCAAATCGGTGCCGATACTGTCGCCGTAGGTCACGCCCGCATCCAGGCTGCCTTCGTCCAGCCGATGCTGAATGGCCGAGGCCGACATGGTCTCGATCCGGGTTACGATCCGCGGATGCGCTTTACGCAAATGTTTCGTCAGTCGTCCGGTAAAGGCGATGGCGGTCGGGATCACACCCAGCATCAACGTTCCGGTGATCTCACCCTTTGCGGCCTGCACCTGCTGCTCCAGCGCCTTGGCATCATCTAGAATGCGCCGCGCGCGCAGGACGATCATCTCACCCTCTTCGGTCAGACCCTGAAACCGGTTGGCACGCCGGACAATCGAGACACCCAGCCGGTCTTCAAGATTGCGGATGCGCATCGAGAAGGCAGGCTGGGAAATCCCGCATTCCTCAGCCGCTTTGGCAAAATGCCGATGCCGCGCGAGGGCACTGAGGAGTTGGAGGTCTCGGATTTCGATCATGGAAGGGTTTCTCGGACGGCAGGCTACAAACAATACTAGCGGGGTTTTCAATGCGCAGAAACGCGTAATACGACGGGAATCTCAGCGTAGCGCGACTATGCAAGGCAAAATACTAGCAGGCAAACTCCCCGAGATGGTACCTGAATGTCAGAGAAACGGACTTTGCCGACCTTCCCACTTTGTACTTGAACGACCGTTTTCGGATTTCGAGACCAACTCTTCGTCCTAGCCGTGCCAAGCAAATGGGAACGTGACACTGGCTATGACGGCTTGCCATCTGATTCGCGAGCGAGCATTCCCCGATGCACAGACATTCGCTTCCGATTCAACCAACCCTTCGCCGAGATCGCACGATCCCTTGGGAGAGCGTCAAACACGCTCGCAATTTCAGCCAGCTCAAAAAGATCATTTTTTTCTGATTGGGCGAAAGCTCTGATCATGGTCACGAGCAGAATTCAGTTAGCTAGCATTTCCGAAAGCTCGCCTGCTCCTTTTTGCAGGATGTTCAGAAAGGACAGCAGGCTGTTGACGTCGTGGCGTTGGGTTGGGGCATGTACCGAAAGTGTGCCTACCAATCTACCTTGACCATCACGAATAGGCACAGCGATGGCCGTCATTCCAGCCATGAATTCCTCATCATCTGTCGCGTAACCGTTTTCAGCGATTCTGCAGATTTCCTCGCGTAGTGCATTAGGGTTCGTCAGGGATTGTTCGGTCTGAGGTTGTAAATTTCCTGCGGAGAGAAACCCATCCAAGGTCTTCTGACGAAGGGTAGACAGGTACATTTTGCCGCTAGCTGTGCAGTGGAAGGGCACCTGAGTACCGATTGGCAATTGGATGCGCAGCGGCCATTTCGTTTCAACCCGGTCGAGGTAGATCATCCCTTCCCGGTCTGGAATGGCTAAGTTGCAGGTCTCACCCACGTTTTCGGCGACGCTGCGCAAGATTGCCAAACGCGCAGTGCGCAAGTGTTCGGCAGACATGGTATTGACCGAAAGCGACCGTAGCCGGCGCCCAGGACCAAACGAGCGGCCATCCAGATCTCGTTGCAGAAAACCCTCGGCCTCTGCGGTTTGCAGCAGACGGTGGATTGTGGGCTTCGCCAGTCCCAATGTCTCGATTAGGTCCGATGGTTTGACGGCGACCCCGCGCCGCGCCACCTCTTCAAGGATGAGAAGTAGGCGCAGGTTGGTCGGGATCTGAGTTTCTTTGTCTTGTGTTTCCGTCTCGGCCATCCCGCAACATTCTAGTTATTTGGCAGCAGGATCAAGGCCAGATCTGGCACAAGCGACACCAAGATCCATACCGACAGCAAAGCCACCAGATAGGGCACCGTGTATCGCAAAAGCCGGAAATAGGGTACGCCGGTCACTCCCGATGCCACATAGAGGTTCAAACCGTAGGGCGGAGTGATAAAGCCGATAGACGCGCCCACCAGGAAGATTACCGAGAAATGGATCGGATCTATCCCAACCGAGGCCGCAATTGGCGCGAGTATCGGCGCAAGGATGATCGTCACGGGCAGGCTTTCCAGCACCATCCCCGAGAAGAAGACGATCACCATCGAGGTAAACAGAACCGCGTGGTAGCCCCCCATTGAGGTTACAAAATTCCCGATGGTTTCTTGTGCGCCCAGCAGCGACAGGATTTGCTGCATCACCACTGAAATTGCGATTAGCGGTGCGAGGATGCCTGTGATCTGGGCTGACCGGATGACAATTGAGGGGATCTCGGGGATCGTAAAACCTTCGACCACGAACATCTCGGCATAGCTTTTTTCCGTCGGCGGAATATCGTTTCGTGCGCCCATGATCCGGTTGATCGGATAGCTGACCAACCCGGCGATCACACAGAAACCAACGGTCACGCCAGCCGCTTCGGTCGGGGAGAATTTTCCCGTATAGATACCCCACAGAACAAGCCCGATGGCGAAGAAACCCAGCCATGCGCCGAACGCGGTTTTCAGCACCCGATTCAGTTGTAGTGGGATCAGATGCCCCCAGCCGTTCATTCGACAGATGATCCAGCAGGCAAACTGCATACCAAAAACCATCAACGCACCGGGCAGGATACCCGCGACGAACAGCTCCGAAATCGGCAGGTTCATCAGGAACCCATAGACGATGAAAATAATCGACGGCGGAATGATGATCCCCACCGTGCCCCCCGCCGCCGCAGTGGCCGCGCTGAACCGCTCATCGTAACCGCCCTTGACCATCTCCGGGTGCAGCATGGACCCAATGGTGGCCGTCGTGGCCGAGTTCGAGCCCGAGATAGCGGCGAACAAGCCACACGCCCCCAAAGAGGCCATTGCCAATCCGCCGCGTATCCAGCCCAGACAGGCATAGGCGAAGTCGCTGAGCCGCCTCGCGATGCCGGATTTGTTGATCAAGTCTCCTGTCAGGATGAACAGCGGCATCGCCAGCAAGGCGAAACCTTTGTTGAATACATTCAGCAACTCGGCGCCCATATTGTCGAGCGTCAAGCCAAGGACAAACGAACAACCGATGACCCAGTAGCCGATGACCAGCAGAACCGGTACGCCCAGCATGAATAGAAAAGTGACCCCAAGCGAGATCAGTGTGACCATGGTTCCATCTGTCATTAGTCTGCTCCGATCACGGCCTGCTTGATGAGCGGCTCGCCTGTTTTCCAATTGTGCAGATCATCCGCGAGGTTTTGAAACACGCGTCCAACCATCAAGAAGAAAGACAGCGGTGCAGCCAAAAGAAACCACCACTGCATGACGTTGTCGGTACCCAGTACGATCTGGAAATTTGACGCAGACAGGGCGACCAGTCGGGTTGTGGTGACAATCACGATCACCGCGAAAATAAACCACAGAACCGCATCAAGGATGAGGCAAGTGAGTTGCCCTGCCCTCGGCATCGCGGTGCGGAATTCACTGAAACTCAGATGCGTGCGAAGGCGTACGTTGTAAGACGCCCCGAACCACGCCATGACCATAAATAGCAGGGGTGGAATGGTCGTTGACCATGGCTCTTGGTCGTTAAACACGAAGCGGTCGATCACACCCCAGAAGATGATTAGTGCAATAGCAAGATAGGAATAAACCATCACCGATCGTTCAAGATGGCGTTCTATGAAGGGCACCTTTCGATAGATCAGCATGACCAGAAGCCCGCCAAGTGCGGAGGCAACTGCACCCAGAACCCAAGCAGCGTCAGATTCCAGAGCGGATTGAATCTCGAACGAATCCTGGCTGAGAAAGGCGCTGAAGATCGCGCCTATGTCTGCCCATAACGACATGTACCCCGTCCTCCCAGTCGGTGTGTTTTTTTGGAACCGGCCCGTTTGAGGGCCGGTTCACATCAGCTTATCAGGCTTGGCCCATCCACCAACGGCGCGGCTCGACATTTTCCGGCAGGGTATCGGCCGGAATTTCACGCGCGATGTCGTAGATTTCCTGATACGTATCGATGCCGCCAGCCCATTTATTCAGGCGTTCACGCCACTGCGCCCAAGGCTCAGGATTATAGTTCGGAGCGCACATCTCTTCGGCCAGCTTGATCTGATCGTCCGGCAAGAAGGCCGGGCGGACACCGTTTTCGGCAAAGATCGTGTTGGGAAGCTGCGGCTCTGAGAAGCCAACTGTGTTCAACAACGCAGCCTCATTCGCACCTTGGATCAACGCCTGAGTGAAGTAGGAAGACTCCATCACTGCGTCTTGCAACTCGCCTCCGAGGCTATCGAAGACCTTGGCCGACATTGAGGTGTGCTCGGTGCCGCAGAAGAACTTCAGGTTCACCGATTGCGAGACCACCGGCGCCATATTGGCGTAAGCCACCGCAGAGGCCCAAGTTTCAGCCCCGTCAATCAGGCCTGTTTTCAGAGCGTCCAGTGTCTCTTCCCAAGCCACCGGAACCGGGTTCAGGTTCAAGAGCTGCATCGCAATCCGGCCCAACTGCGTGCCGGTCACGCGGTTCTTGGTGCCGAACAGCTCTTCCAGTTTGGTTACTGTGGGCTTGTCCGCAAAGGTCGAGCCCATTTGCAGGCCGCGCAGTTCGCAATGGGTAAACAGGAACTTCAGCCCATGCCGTTTCTCCAGGGGGTCGCGGAGAATGCGCTGGCTCGCGGGGCTATAGAAGAAATGGTACTGCGCCGCGCGGCTCGGGAACATATAGGCGTAGTCCAACACGTTCAGATAAGGCGCGCCACCAGCCGAGTTTTGGGTCGAGGCGGCGTAGATATCGACGATTCCCTGCTGGGTTTTTTCAACACAGCTAAGTTGTCCGCAGATCTGATTGTCGCCGATGAACTCGATCCGAATCTCACCATCTGTGCGTTCTTCCAGATCACGCGCGAACTCGATGGCCCCGGCACGTTCGATCAGAAGGTTGCGAGTGTTGAAGCCTGAAGCGCCAAACTTCAGCGTGTGCTTGGGTTCTTTTGAGAACCGCTTTTCGTATGTGGATTCAGCGGCTTGCGCCAGGTTGGCTAAGCTCATCGCTCCACCAAACCCGCCGGCTGCCAGCAGAGTCGAACTCATACCGTAACGGCCCGCCACGCGGAAGAAATCCCGCCGCGAAATACCACTTAGTTTCTTACCGATCTCCATTGCTTACCTCCCTGATCGCAATTATTGAGACGTTTTGTATCAAAAAAGGCTAGTATATTTCTTACATCTTGCATAGAGTTTTTTCGACGGCGTGAGGAGGAGGCAGTCATGGAAGTGGATTATGCGGTTGTGGGCGCCGGGTCTTCGGGCTGCGTCATTGCCAACCGGCTGAGCGCTAATCCTAACACGACCGTTGCGCTACTTGAGGCAGGTGGCCGCGATACAAACCCATGGATTCACATCCCCGTTGGCTACTTCAAAACCATGCACAACCCATCGGTCGATTGGTGTTATCGCACCGAACCTGATCCTGGTCTGAATGGTCGATCCATCGACTGGCCACGCGGCAAGGTACTGGGCGGGTCATCCTCATTGAACGGTTTGCTCTACGTTCGTGGGCAGAAAGAGGACTATGATCGCTGGCGGCAAATGGGCAATGAGGGCTGGGGCTGGGACGATGTCCTGCCCCTTTTCAAGCGCTGCGAAGACCAAGAGCGAGGTGAAGACGAGTTCCATGGCGTTGGTGGGCCCTTGTCCGTATCCAACATGCGTATTCAACGCCCGATCTGTGACGCGTGGGTGGCCGCAGCGCAGGCGGCGGGCTATCCGTTCAACCCCGATTACAACGGCGCGGAACAAGAGGGGGTGGGGTATTTTCAACTAACCACCCGCAATGGCCGCCGGTGCAGTGCAGCCGTTGCCTATCTGAAACCCATTCGGGATCGACAAAACCTAAACATCATTACAAATGCGCTCGTAACGCGCGTGGTTCTGGAGGGAAAGAAAGCAACCGGCCTGGTGTACCGGGATCGCTCTGGAACAGAGAAAACTCTGACCGTCCGGCGCGAAATCATTCTGTCCGGCGGAGCGATAAACTCGCCGCAAATCCTGATGCTTTCAGGGATCGGAGACCCAGACCACCTGAAGGAAAACGGTATCGAACCCCTGCACGCCTTGCCTGGTGTTGGCAAAGGACTGCAGGACCACTTGCAGGCTCGATTAGTGTTCAAATGCAATGAACCGACACTGAATGATGAAGTCCGCAGCCTGTTCAATCAGGCGCGTATCGCCCTGAAATACGCACTGTTCCGTGCTGGTCCTATGACCATGGCCGCCAGTCTTGCCACCGGGTTCATGAAAACCCGCGAGGATGTAGAGACGCCCGACATTCAATTCCACGTTCAGCCTTGGTCCGCCGACAGCCCTGGCGAGGGTGTTCATCCGTTCTCAGCCTTCACCATGTCGGTCTGCCAACTGCGCCCTGAAAGCCGGGGGGAGCTACGCTTGAACGGCCCGGATCCATCTAAATATGTCAAAATTATACCGAACTATCTGTCCACTGAAACGGATTGCCGAACCATTGTTGACGGGGTGAACATCGCGCGCAGAATAGCCAAGCATAATCCTTTGGCCTCGAAGATTTCAGAGGAATTTCGACCTACGGCTCAGCTGAGTTGCGACGACTATGAAGGCACGCTGGACTGGGTAAGATCAAACACCGCATCCATTTATCATCCAACCGGCACTTGCGCGATGGGAAGCACCGAAGCATCGGTCGTAGATGCAAAACTAAAAGTACATGGTATAGCAGACCTGCGTGTGGCCGACTGCTCAATCATGCCGGAAATCGTCAGTGGTAACACCAATGCGCCCGCCATCATGATCGGAGAGAAGGCTAGTGATTTGATACAGGCAGATGCGTGAGACAAGAATGGAGGGAAAGGTGTTTGATCCCTCGGTTTGGCTGTTTGCTCTTCTCTCTGGAAATAGAAAACCAACATTGGGTCTCCAGTTATTTACCCTTGCGGCATCCGCTTTTAATGGGATTGAACTGGTCAACATGATCCGAAAAGGCAAATTCACGCCCGGAGTCTCGGTGTTCCAGTAGTTCGCCAACTTGGCAGGATAATTGATACACTTGGCAACTCCGTTCGGTGGCACGAACCTGCCCTGCGCCGGGCTTGTATTGAAAATCAATAGCGCGGACGAAGCTGCCATTTTCAGGCCGTTCAGTTGTGTAGATACGGTCGACGCTATTGACGATGGTTCTGCCCAGCTGAAGCTTAGACGAGTAAATTCTCGCTACCCATTGAGCTTGCTTCGCTACGCTTGTGGTTTCTTACCAGACTCTTCTTCTTTGGACATGAAGCTTACGGTAAGAATTGAATCCTCGACCCACAACTTGCAGAGGTAACTTGTGTGATCAAGGGCATTTCGAAGCGGACCATCATCGCCGGCTTGCTAGGTGTAACGGTGGCAATCAGCGCCGGAGTTGTTTGGTTCACTATGTATGGACCGGGGTCGTGGACTGACAACATATCCAATCGCGACCTCATTGATACGACGCCAGATGCTGGCCTGCCTAGAGAAGCGAACGGACAATCCGCCAAACTCCTCTCGGCCTTCCACGGGCTTGACGCACTTCCACGCGTCTCAAATGTGATTTGCAGGGGGTCTGAGGGCAACACCGGAATGCCAGTGATCTTTTCTACTGAGATAGACATCGCGACTATGCAGGCCGGGGATTTTAAAGTCACAACTCGGTCAGGCGCGTCGGGGAAGATGCACTGCGCGTCCGTTCTCCCAGCTACAGACCCAGGTGAGTTGCGCACGGTTCTTTTGATAGGGCAATTGGGACCCGCCGAAATCGACCCACCGGCTAGGGTTGACGTTATCGGGCATTTGCATTCGATCGACGGCATGCTTGATTTTCAGGGAGCTAATGCATCGGTGATACCCTTAGAAGACGGACCATCGATTGTTTTGGCCGAAGTCGTGGAGGACTGGACATTAGTCGGCACTTTGGGCCCGCGTCGCGTAAGGGGTAGCCTCTGCCCGACCGAAGGCGTCGTTCAGGCGATCCGTGTAACGTGGGAAGGGGGTGTGACGCTGAAGGATGGCAGCGAACCAGGTGAGGCAGAACGCGATCTATACACTATCACCGTCGAGGCACCCGATGGGACCCGTCGTGAAGTGAAGCCGCTCGCGCTGGCCAACCTGGGTGACGGGGACAACAATCACATGCTTTGCATGGACACGACAGATCGGCCCATGTCAGTGTCCTTTCCAGAAGGCGTCTTTACTGACCCGAACGATGATTTGAACCCAGCGACAAAGATTGACGTAACTCCGTATCGGTAAACATCCTGGCATGACCACTCCGCAGTCTTAGAGTATTTGGATACATCGCCTCATGCTGGTGCGTTGTAAGGTACAATAGGTTTGAGCGATGGAAGCCGAACAGAAGGACCGTTTAGGGCTAAAAGCGGTAGTGGCTCAGATGCTCGTTCAATGGCACTCAAGCATTCGAGTAGTGAAGGTGCTGATGCTCAAGTATTGAACAAGAAATGCATCACATCGCCGTCCTTGACGATGTAGCCCTTACCCTCAGCCCGCATCTTGCCTGCCTCTTTCGCACCCTGTTCGCCGTTGGCGGCGATGTAGTCGTCATAGGCGATGGTCTCGGCGCGGATGAAGCCTTTCTCGAAGTCACCGTGTATGACGCCTGCTGCCTGCGGCGCTGCGGTGCCGGTGCGGATAGTCCAAGCGCGGGCCTCTTTCGGGCCGACGGTGAAATAGGTTTCCAACTTGAGCAGATCGTAACCGGCGCGGATCAGACGATCGAGGCCGGGTTCTTCCAGACCCATTTCGCTTAGGAACATCTCGGCTTCGTCCTCTTCCAGCAGGCTGATCTCTTCTTCGATCTTGGCGCTGATGATGACGTGCGCGTTCCCCTGCGCGGCGGCCATTTCGGCGACTTTGGCCGAGTATTCGTTACCCTCGGCGGCTTCTTCCTCGGACACATTGCAGACGTAGAGAACCGGTTTTGTCGTCAGAAGTTGCAGCATCTTCCACGCCTTGGCGTCTTCGTCCGAGACCTCAACAAGACGCGCGGGCTTGCCGTTTTCCAGCATCTCCTGCGCCTCTGACAGCAGACGGTCCTGCTGCTGCGCCTCTTTGTCATTGCCTTTCAGCTTGCGCACCAGATTGGCGCGGCGCTTTTCGATGCTTTCCAGATCAGCCAGCATCAGCTCGGTCTCGATCGTGTCAGCATCGGCAACCGGATCGACCCGGCCGTCCACATGGGTCACATCACCGTCTTCGAAACAGCGCAGAACATGGGCGATGGCGTCAGTCTCGCGGATATTGGCCAGAAACTGGTTGCCCAGCCCTTCCCCTTTCGAGGCCCCCTTCACCAGACCGGCGATATCCACAAAGGTCATCCGCGTCGGGATGATCTGCTTCGAGGCCGCAATCGCCGCAAGTTTGTCCAACCGGTCATCAGGCACAGCCACGTCGCCCACATTGGGCTCGATGGTGCAGAACGGGAAATTCGCGGCCTGAGCGGCTGCGGTTTTGGTCAGCGCGTTGAAGAGGGTTGACTTGCCCACATTCGGCAAACCCACGATTCCCATTTTAAAGCCCATGACGGTCTCCTGATGCTTTTCGCGGCTGCTTCTAGGCGGGTCAGGGTGAATGCGCAAGCCAATGTGGCCGGAGAGCGCCCTTCACCCTCACGCTGGATTCACGGATTTGTTCCTCTGTTGTGTTCGCGGGCGCATTGAAAAGAGACCATTGGAATAAGCACGTGAAAAGGAACATCGAAGACCAAACGGAAATGTTCCTATGAAGAAACTCCTCGCTTTTTCGGCTGTTCTGGCCATAAGCGCCGGCATGGCGCATGCCCAGTCCATTATTCTAGGGGCTGGTTTCGCAGATTTCTCGGACAGCGACTCGGATGATCATGCGCTTATCGCTCTGGAATACCAGCACCGTCCGCTTCATCAGGCCACCCGGTTCAGCGTTGGGTGGGGCGCAGCCCTTTCGATCGACGAAGCGGGCGATACCCATATCGGCGCGGGTCTGGTTGGCCTCTATTCTCTGAACGACCGCTGGTTTCTGGAAGGCAGCGTTATGCCAGGCTACTTTTCCGAAGCCGACGAGCTGAACGATCTGGGTGGCAGCTTTCAGATCCGCAGTCTTCTTGGGGTGGGTTACACACTGGACAACGGCAACAAGGTGTCGCTGGCGATCACCCACAAATCCAACGCCAGCACGCAACAGGATAATCCGGGCGTCAACGCCCTGCTTTTCCGCTATCACTTCGCGTTCTGACGCTTTGCAGCTCAGGCGGGATTGATTTTCGGCAAAACTTTCTGCACATCAGGTCCGAACCTGACTGCAAGGACATGCCATGACCCGTATCGACGCCAAGTTTGCCGCTCTGAAAGCCGAGGGGAAAAAGGCCTTTGTCGCCTATGTGATGGCAGGCGACCCGGACTATGAGACCTCGCTTGAGGTTGTCAAAGGATTGCCGGGTGCGGGCGTGGATGTGATCGAGCTTGGCCTGCCCTTCACCGACCCGATGGCGGATGGGCCGACGATCCAGCTTGCAGGTCAGCGCGCGTTGGATGGCGGTATGACCCTGCAGCGCACGCTGGATCTGGCGCGCACATTCCGGGAAACAGATGACACAACCCCGATTGTTTTGATGGGCTACTACAATCCGATCTACAGTCGCGGCGTTGACGCGTTTCTGGAAGATGCCAAAGCTGCGGGCATCGACGGGCTGATCGTCGTCGACTTGCCGCCCGAAGAAGACGAGGAGCTTTGCCTGCCCGCACAAGCCGCAGGTCTGAACTTCATCCGCCTCGCGACACCAACCACCGACGACAAACGCCTGCCGCGCGTGCTGCAGAACACCTCGGGCTTTGTTTATTACGTCTCGATCACCGGAATCACCGGAGCGGCGGAGGCGCAGGCCACCAATGTCGGCCCGGAGGTCGCCCGGATCAAATCCGCCACCGACCTGCCTGTCATCGTTGGCTTTGGCATCAACACGCCCGAGAAATCGCAAGCCATCGCCTCGGTCGCGGATGGGGCGGTTGTTGGCTCGGCTATCGTCAGCCAGATCGGCGCGGGCAAGCCAGTGGCCGAGGTGCTGGATTTCGTGAAGTCCCTCGCGGATGGTGCCCATTCTGCGTAAACCCCGACGATCAGGTTGCTTTTAAGACGCGGCTGACCTGGAACAGCCGCGTTTTTTGATTGCGCGATAGCGTTGCGAACCTGCCCTCTGGCCGGTTACACAGTTCGGGACAATTCAAGGAAGGTTCCCGAACATGCCCGTGATTACGACGATTGAAGACCTGCGCCGGATCTACGAACGCCGAGTGCCGCGCATGTTCTACGACTACGCCGAAAGCGGCAGCTGGACCGAGCAGACCTTTCGCGAAAACAGCTCGGATTTCGAGAAAATCCGCCTGCGCCAAAGAGTGGCCGTGGATATGGCGGGCCGGTCGACCGCGTCGCAGATGATTGGAGAGGACGTGGCGCTTCCGGTTGCGCTTGCCCCTGTCGGCTTGACCGGCATGCAACACGCCGACGGGGAAATGAAGGCAGCCAAAGCAGCCAAGGAATTCGGCGTTCCTTTCACTCTTTCCACAATGTCGATCAACTCAATCGAAGATGTGGCGGAATACACAAACAAACCGTTTTGGTTTCAGCTCTACACGATGAAGGACGAAGACTACGTCAGCCGCCTGATCCAGCGGGCCAAGGATGCAAAATGCTCTGCACTCGTGATTACGCTGGATCTGCAGATTCTGGGTCAACGCCACAAAGACCTGAAGAACGGCCTTTCTGCCCCGCCGAAACTCACACCCAAAACCATCGCCAACCTGATGACGAAATGGTCGTGGGGAATCGAAATGCTGCAAGCCAAGCGGCGTGAGTTTGGCAACATCGTTGGCCATGTCGAAGGTATCTCTGACGCCTCATCGCTGGGCGCGTGGACGGCTGAGCAATTCGACCCCAGCCTCGACTGGACAAAGGTCGAAAAGCTGATGGAGCAATGGGGCGGCAAAGTGATTCTGAAAGGCATACTCGACGCCGAAGATGCCAAGATGGCCGCCAAACTCGGCGCGGACGCTATTATTGTGTCGAATCACGGCGGCCGCCAACTGGATGGAGCGCTGAGTTCAATTCGCATGCTGCCCGAGATCATGGACGCGGTCGGCGGCGATGTCGAAGTGCATCTGGACAGCGGCATCCGCTCGGGTCAGGACGTCCTAAAGGCTTTGGCACTGGGGGCAAAGGGCACCTATATCGGGCGTGCTTTCGTCTACGGGCTAGGCGCGATGGGTCAATCCGGCGTGACGACCGCCTTGGACGTCATTCAGAAGGAGCTTGATACCACGATGGCCCTGTGCGGCGAGCGCAACGTTGCAGATCTGGGTCGCCATAACCTACTTGTACCCGAAGATTTCGGCGGGCGCTGGCAAAGCTGAACCGGCCTAGGGGGCGCTGCCCCCGCCGCCCCTGAAGGGGCGACCCCCCCGGGGTATTTTTTGAGCAGACGAAGCAACGGACGCTTCGCATCTTCTTCTGTTTGAAAGTACCTCGGAGCGCGAGGCAGCACCTCGCAAAATACCGCTTTCCAAACCGCAAGAAACAAGATAAGGACGCGGCTTCACGCGGGCATACAGCCTTGGAGGATGCCCGCCCTAACATTGGAGAATATATCATGGCTGGAGAGATTCCTGATCTCGTAGCTCTGGAACGGACGGGGACAGGCAAGGGCGCCGCTCGTCAGACCCGCCGCGAAGGCATGGTTCCGGGCGTTGTTTTTGGTGGCGACAAAGATCCGCTGGCAATCAAGATCCCGTTCAATGAACTGTTCAAGCGCCTGAAAGCAGGCCGGTTCAAGTCGACCCTGTGGAACCTGAAGGTTGAAGGCCACGAAGACGTACGCGTCATCTGCCGCGACGTGCAGCGTGACGTCGTCAAAGACCTGCCGACCCACCTGGACCTGATGCGCCTGCGTCGGACCACCAAGATCGCGCTGTTCATCCCGGTTGAGTTCGTCAACGAAGAAGCGGCCCCCGGCATCAAGAAGGGCGGCGTTCTGACCGTTGTCCGTCCGGAAGTCGAACTGATGTGCACCGCTGGCGACATTCCTGAGAAGATCACCGTTGATCTGACAGGCATGGAGATCAACGACGTTGTCACTATCTCGTCGGTAGACCTGCCCGCAGGCACCAAGCCGACCATCGACCGTGACTTCGTGATCGCCAACGTTTCGGCACCGACCGGTCTGTCGACCAGTGACGACGAAGAAGGCGAAGAAGTGGCCGCGGACGAAGTAGAAGTCGTCGGCCAGGAAGAAGCTGAAGAATAAATCCGAATTCGAATTGTCGGATTGTGAAACGGGGCCCAACATCGGGCCCCGTTTTCTTTTGACACCGGGCTGGAAAACGGATGCCATTTCATGCCATCACCCCTCTGCGCTGAAGGCATGCGAAAGAGGATTTAGTCATGAAGCTATTTGTCGGATTGGGGAACCCGGGATCGAAATATACCCGCAACCGGCACAATATCGGCTTCATGGCGCTGGACCGGATTGCCGAAGATCACGGTTTCGGCCCTTGGAAATCCAAGTTTCAGGCCGAGATTGCTGAAGGGCGTCTTGGGCACGAAAAGGTGCTTCTGATCAAGCCGCAGACTTTCATGAATCGCTCGGGTCAATCCGTGGGCGAGGCGATGCGGTTCTACAAGCTCGACTCGACTGACGTGATCGTTTTCCATGACGAGCTGGACCTTGCGCCCGGCAAAGTGCGGGTCAAGGCGGGCGGTGGTCATGCAGGGCATAATGGGCTGCGATCCATTCATGAGCATATCAGTCCGGCCTATGATCGGGTGCGTTTGGGCATCGGGCATCCCGGACGGAAAGAGATGGTCTCGCCCTATGTTCTGGGTGACTTTGCCAAAGCCGATGGGGACTGGCTGGAAGACGTACTGCGCGGCG
Source organism: Ruegeria sp. AI3 (assembly GCF_056541245.1). Lineage (NCBI taxonomy): Bacteria > Pseudomonadati > Pseudomonadota > Alphaproteobacteria > Rhodobacterales > Roseobacteraceae > Ruegeria > Ruegeria sp. AI3. The sequence continues at coordinate 177,376 of NZ_JBQFYA010000003.1, read as the reverse complement.
TTGCAGACGGCGCGGGCCATCTTGCGGATGGTGACGGCGGCAAGTTCATGAATGCGGTGGCTTTGCGTACTGCGCCGCCCCGCTCTTCCACCTCGCCAAAGCCCGAAAAAACGGCCCCAAAACCTGAGGCGAAGCCTGTGCCCGAAGACGACAACCGCTCGGCCATGCAAAAGCTCTTGGACAAGTTCAAATAGCCTGCGCCCTTGGTGCCGTAAGGTCTTGATTGCGGAATGCGGCGTCTCGCGCTCCTATATCAACGGAGAGGGAGGCATTTCATGAAAGCTCTGTTCAAATGGGTGTTGCGGATCACTCTGGCACTGGCCCTGGCCGCAGTGGTTGTCGGCGTCTGGAAGCGCGAAGAGATTCAACGTCTATTGGCCGTGAACTCTTTGTTTTCCGAAGAGAAGATCGTCCAGAACTTCTCTCACATGGACGAGGCTTTCCTGACCGCCAATCTGCCTCGAGGCAACGGCCCAACATGGGAGCTGCCTTACGGCCCCGGTTTTGACCTGCCCGAAGGGACCGATGACTGGATCGAGGATCGCGCCGTGACCTCGCTTCTGGTGATGCAGGACGGCCAGATCCGGTTCGAAGAATACTATATGGGGACGGGTCCCGACGATCGCCGAATCTCCTGGTCGGTGGCCAAAAGCTATCTTTCGGCGCTTCTGGGGATTCTGCTGGACGAAGGCGCGATCACATCGCTTGACGATCCGGTGGTGAAATACGCGCCCAACCTGACCGGCAGCGCCTATGAGACCGCCTCGATCCGCAACGTGCTGAACATGGCCAGCGGGGTTGTCTTTGACGAGGACTATTTTGACCCGAACTCTGACATCAACCGGATGGGCCGTGTTTTGGCCCTCGGGGGCGAATTGGATGATTTCACCATCGCGCTAGAGGACAGCTTCATCGAACCCGGGGAGAGCTGGCAATATGTGTCGATCGACACCCATGTCATCGGCATGGTGATCCGTGGCGCCACCGGGCGCAGCGTCACGGAGCTGATGACCGAGAAGATCGTGCAGCCCCTGGGGCTGGAACGCGATGGATACTATGTCACCGACGGGGCAGGCGTGGCTTTTGTGCTGGGTGGTCTGAACTTCACCACGCGCGACTTCGCGCGCTTTGGCCAAGTGATCCTGCAGGGCGGAGAGCATGACGGCGAGCAGCTGGTGCCCTCAGAGTGGATCAAGGAATCGACCTGGCCCAGCGCCCCGACCGAGCCGGGAAAGATCGGCTACGGCTATCAGTGGTGGATCCCCGTTGGTGCGCATGAAGGAGAATTTCTGGCCCGTGGGGTCTATGGGCAATATATGTATTTCGACCAGCCTCGTGGCGTTCTGATCATGACGACCGGTGCGGATCGCAAATTCCGTGATCCGGGCGTCAACGAACAGAATGTCGAAATGTTCCGCAGTATCGCGCAAAGCCTGTAAGGTGAGCCTCATGCAGAAAGAAGACAGCATCAATGTTCTCGGCGGCGTCCTTGCCGATTGCTCGAAAGACCCGTTGACCGGGTTCTTCCGGGATGGGGCCTGCAACACCTGCATCGAGGATCAGGGCAGCCACACTGTCTGCGCCGTCATGACGGCTGAGTTTCTGGCTTATTCGAAATACGTTGGCAACGACCTCAGCACCCCTCGACCCGAGTTCAACTTTCCGGGCCTCAACCCCGGGGACAGCTGGTGTCTTTGCGCCGGTCGCTTCCTTCAGGCGCATGACGAAGGCTGTGCGCCCAAGGTCCATCTTGAAGCCACGCATCAGCGCGCACTTGAGATCGTGCCGCTGGACATCTTGCGCCAACACGCAGCGCGCGCCATTTGACGGCGGGCGGGGAATACTCTCTATACCAACAGCCAGCCGACATTTCGTTTCGCCAGCCTGAATCAAGACAGAATGGGAATACCATGAGCTTTATAGCAATGAACCGTTTCAAGGTCCGGCCCGGCAGTTAGGCCGATTTTGAAAACATCTGGAAGGAACGCCAGAGCCGTCTGAACGAGCTGAAAGGGTTTCAGGAATTCCGCCTACTCAAAGGGCCTGAAGGCGACGGATATCGCCTGTATTCCAGCCATGTGATTTGGGATAGCCACGCAGATTTCGAAGCCTGGACCAAGTCGGAACAGTTCCGCGACGCGCATAAGAATGCAGGCAACAGCAAGACCCAATCCGCCTTGATGGGCCCGCCGCAGTTCGAGGGTTTCGAAACCGTCCTAAAAGAGGGCTAGAGAAAAACCGGCCCTTTCTGGGGGCCGGTTCCATCAACTTGACCGAATATTAGTCCGCCGTGCGGCCTTCGGTGTCCGACATGTCGAAGTTCAGGTACTTGGCGACAGTCTGCACGTCCTTGTCGCCACGTCCGCACATATTCATGCAGATCAGGTGATCCTTCGGCAGATCCGGTGCAATCTTCATCACGTGGGCCAGTGCGTGGCTGGGCTCCAGCGCCGGGATGATGCCTTCGGTGGCACAGCACAGTTGGAACGCCTCAAGCGCCTCTTTGTCAGTGATGGCGACATAGTTCGCACGACCGATATCGTTCAGCCAGGAATGCTCAGGCCCGATGCCCGGATAATCCAGACCGGCCGAGATCGAATAGCCTTCGAGGATCTGGCCGTCATCGTCCTGCAGCAGATAGGTCCGGTTGCCATGCAACACACCCGGACGACCACCGGTCAGTGAGGCGCAATGCTCCATCTTCTCGTTCACGCCTTTGCCACCTGCTTCGACGCCGATGATGTTGACGTCCTTGTCGTCGAGGAAGGGGTAGAACAGACCCATCGCGTTCGACCCACCACCGATTGCGGCGATGATCGTGTCAGGCAGACGGCCCTCGGCCTTCATCATCTGTTCTTTGGCTTCCTTGCCGATGATCGACTGGAAGTCTCGCACCATCGCCGGATAGGGATGCGGACCGGCTACAGTGCCGATGCAGTAGAACGTGTCGCGCACATTGGTCACCCAGTCGCGCAGCGCGTCGTTCATCGCGTCTTTCAGTGTCCCACGGCCTGAGGTTACGGGAATCACCTCGGCCCCCAGCAGACGCATGCGGAACACGTTCGGAGCCTGACGCTGCACGTCATGGGCCCCCATATAGACGATACATTTCAGGCCGAATTTGGCACAGACGGTGGCGGTGGCCACGCCATGCTGCCCTGCCCCGGTTTCCGCGATGATCCGGGTCTTGCCCATGCGACGCGCCAGAATGATCTGGCCCAACACATTGTTGATCTTGTGCGCGCCGGTGTGGTTCAGCTCATCACGTTTGAGGTAAATCTTCGCCCCGCCCAGATGCTCGGTCAGGCGCTCGGCGTAGTACAGAGGCGACGGGCGGCCCACATAGTTTGCCCAGAGGTCGTCCATCTCGGCCCAAAACGTCGGATCATCTTTGGCTTTGTCATATTCCTCTTCCAGCGACAGGATCAGCGGCATCAGCGTCTCGCTGACAAAACGCCCACCGAAAATGCCAAAACGCCCCTGTTCATCAGGGCCGGACATGAAGGAATTGAAAAGATCGTTGGCCATGGAAGTCTCCCGCGTCGTATCCGTTGTTCATAGGAGGTAGCGGCAGGTTTTGCCATGGGCAAAACGCCTCATTCGGCAGCCAAGGTATGATGCCGCCAAAGCTCAAGCGCTTGCTCAACCGTTGGGATCCCTATGCAAGGGAAATGGTGGAACTGGTTCACATCCGCCAAGCGGTTCGCCTCCAGCATCAGGCGACGGTGCGGGCCTGATTGGGCGAAGGTCAGCATCGCCTCGATATCGTGCCAGACGCTGAGCGAGAAATAGAGACCGTCTTGACGGAAAGTCGCCGCATGCAGGCATAGCGGATCGCCCCGCGCTTGCCGCAAGGCCTGCCTTGCTCGCCAGAAAAACTCTGGCGCGTTGTACCAGTGTTTCAGAGAAACGCCGCCTATTGCCGCCAGCATGTTTTGTACCCCTCCGTCGAGAGATACGGCGCGAATACGAGATCAGATCACTGCGTCGCGTCGATAAATGCCTTCATTAGGGCGGCATCTTTCACCCCCGGCGCGCTTTCGACGCCGGATGCGACATCAACCTGACGCGCGCCAGTCATGCGGATCGCCTCGGCCACATTGTCAGGTGTCAAGCCACCGGCCAGCATCCACGGCTTGCGCCAGTATTTGCGCCCTGCCAACAGACGCCAGTCAAAAGCCAAGCCGTTGCCGCCGGGCAAAACGGCATTCTTTGGCGGCTTGGCGTCAATCAACAGCTGATCCGCCACTTCACTGAACGCATCAATGGCGGCAAGGTCAGCCTCATCGGCCACCCCGATCACCTTCATCACAGGCAAGCCATACCGGTCTTTGATCTGCTGCACGCGTTCAATCGACTCGCCCCCATGCAGCTGCAGGATATCGAACGGAGCATTCTGCGTGATGTCGTCCAGCACCTCATCCGGGGCATTCACCACCAACGCCACCTTGGCCACGCCCGCCGGTACATGGGTCGCCAACTTGGCGGCCTGCTGGGGCGAGACATAACGGGGGGATTTGGCGAAGAAGTTGAACCCCAGATACCGCGCGCCTGCATCAACCGCAGCGCGCACGTGATCAGGGGCGGTCAAACCGCAGATTTTGACAGACACATCAGGCATTGCTTTGGCTCAGCTTGCCTCATCCAGAATGGCGAGAACCTCGTCCTTGCCTTCATTCTGCTTTTTCTTGAGCTTCTTGACCTCGCGCTCAAGCTTGCGAACTTCGCCTTTTTTGACGGTCGCATCACGACGATGCTTATGCTCGCGCATCCATTCCCACAGGAACCCGATGACCAGACCGGCCACAACGCCGCCCAGCACCACCAGAAACAGCGGTAGAGAAGTGGACAGGTTGAAACCCAGCAGCTCGGCCAGAGGGTCGGGCATCAGCTTGAGTTCAACGGATTCTACGTTAGCAAGGGAAACCGAGACCAAGATGATCCCCAGTGCCCCCAGGAAAGCATATCGAATGTAGCGCATCATAAGGTCAGGCTTTACCGTTCAATCGGTCCCTAAGCAACTTACCCGTCTTGAAAAACGGCACACATTTTTCTTCGACCTGCACAGTTTCGCCGGTGCGCGGATTGCGACCCACGCGGGCGTCGCGCTTTTTCACCGAGAACGCGCCAAATCCGCGAAGCTCGACCCGGTCGCCACGCGACATCGCATCGGTGACTTCCTCGAAAACTGTATTCACAATCCGCTCGACATCGCGTTGATACAAATGCGGGTTTTCATCAGCAATTTTTTGAATCAATTCAGAACGGATCATGCGCGCTACCCTCCCAGGCGACCGGTTTACCATCTCTAGTGTTCTGGACAGTATAGAAAAAAACCCGGTTCGGGGGAACGTAAACTCTGTGTGTAGAAGCTGCTATTTCGGGCAAACTCGCATGATTTTTAGCTTGAACACCCAAAATCCCGTTCATGCACATAGTATGTACATTTTAGCGCCCAATTTTGGAACTTGTTGATTCGCAACAAAAACGGCCCCGCACAGATGTTCGGGGCCGTTGAATTGTATCGGGTCAGAGACCGGGTTTAGTCGCCGGATTTCAGCGCTGCACCCAGGATATCGCCCAGCGATGCGCCCGAGTCGGAGGAACCGTACTGTTCCACGGCCTCTTTCTCTTCGGCGATCTCGCGTGCCTTGATCGACAGACCCAGACGGCGGGTCTTGCTATCGACATTGGTGACGCGGACGTCGACCTTGTCGCCGGTGTTAAAGCGCTCAGGACGCTGCTCGGCGCGGTCACGGCTCAGGTCCGAACGACGGATGAACGATTTCATGCCTTCGTATTCGACCTCGATGCCGCCATCTTCGATCGCGGTGACTTCAACGGTGATGACCGAGCCACGCTTCACGCCGCCCACGGCTTCGGCGAACTTGTCACCGCCCAGGGCTTTGATCGACAGCGAGATACGCTCTTTTTCGACGTCAACTTCCGAGACAACGGCCGAAACCATGTCGCCTTTGCGGTAGTTCTGGATCGCATCCTCGCCGCGCTCGTCCCAGGACAGGTCGGACAGGTGAACCATGCCGTCGATGTCGCCTTCGAGGCCAATGAACAGACCGAATTCGGTGATATTCTTGACTTCGCCTTCGACCTCGGTGCCCTCGGGGTGTGTTTCTGCAAACACTTCCCATGGGTTGCGCTGAGTCTGCTTCAGGCCCAGAGACACGCGGCGCTTGGCGCCGTCGATTTCCAGAACCATGACGTCGACTTCCTGGCTGGTCGAAACGATCTTGCCGGGGTGGACGTTTTTCTTGGTCCAGGACATCTCGGAGACGTGCACCAGACCTTCGACACCAGCTTCCAGCTCGACGAACGCGCCGTAGTCGGTGATGTTGGTGACGCGACCCTGATGGACCGAGCCCAGCGGGTACTTCGCAGCAACCAGATCCCACGGATCTTCTTGCAGCTGCTTCATGCCCAGGCTGATGCGGTGGGTCTCTTTGTTGATCTTGATGACCTGAACCTTGATGGTTTCGCCGATCGTCAGGATCTCGGACGGGTGGTTCACACGGCGCCATGCCATGTCGGTGACGTGCAACAGGCCGTCAACGCCGCCCAGGTCAACAAATGCACCGTATTCGGTGATGTTTTTGACAACACCCTCGACGGTCTGACCTTCGGACAGGTTGCCGATAACTTCGGCACGCTGTTCGGCACGCGATTCTTCCAGGATTGCGCGGCGCGACACAACGATGTTGCCACGGCGCCGGTCCATTTTCAGAATCTGGAACGGCTGCTTCAGACCCATCAGAGGGCCAGCGTCGCGCACGGGGCGAACGTCAACCTGCGAGCCGGGAAGGAACGCAACTGCGCCACCCAGATCGACGGTGAAGCCGCCTTTGACGCGACCGAAGATTGCACCTTCGACGCGCTGGTCGTCGGCATATGCTTTTTCCAGACGGTCCCATGCCTCTTCACGGCGGGCCATCTCACGCGAGATGACAGCTTCGCCACGGGCGTTTTCTGCGGCGCGCAGGTAAACTTCGACCTCGTCGCCTACAGCGATTTCAGGGGCTTCGCCGGGATTTGCGAATTCTTTCAGATCAACGCGGCCTTCCATTTTGTAGCCTACGTCGATGATGGCTTGGCCGGCTTCGATCGCCAGAACCTTACCTTTGACAACAGAACCCTCTTCGGGTGTGTCCATTTCGAAGCTTTCATTCAGGAGGGCTTCGAATTCCTCCATGGATGCGTTAGCCATGTGGCGTTGTTTTCCTTTACATACGTTTTTTCTGGCCGAGCGGTTGTTTCCGCCGGTCTTGTTTCATGATGTCCTGGGGCGTGATCCGGGGCGCATCTGACTACACAAACACAAAGGGCCGAGGTAACCCGGCCCTGCTCAGATACGTCATCCGGACGTTAACCGCCCTTGTTCAGACAGCGCGCGTATAGGCTGTTTCAGCCAGATACGCAAGGGCAAAGCCTAAATCTCGGCACCGCAACGGGTGTCGAAGAATACTCTGCCCATGCCTAAGCGCCCTAGAACAATTGCAGGTCCTTCGCACCGCTTTGGATTTCGGCCAGGTTCGGCATGTTCTGAACCACAACCGGAGCAGGCTTTGCGCCCGGCGTGGCCACAGTGGGCTTGACTGCAGCCGCCTTGCCAAAAGCTGGCTTCTTCAACTCACCCCGAATATCGCGCAGAAGCGTTTTGTGATCCGGCATTGTTTGCAGAATCTCATTGAGGTGCATGCGCGCGCCCTTCCACCAATGGAACCAGATCGGTTTCTTCAATGGACGCAGACGGTCGCGGATGCCTTCGCCATAGCCCGTATCATAGACCTGTTTGCCCAACAGAACCGTCTGGTAGACGCGGTGATCGAACAATGAGACGAACTCAATGTCATGTTCCATCGGCAAGCGATGCTGCCAAAGTTCAAGGTTCTCGGCCAACCGGTCAGGTAGTTTCATTTCGGTCCGCGCGTCGATCCAGTATTGATCATCGGTGCGGTTACCAAGGCGGTAGTGCAGACAGATGAACTCCAACACCTCGTTATAGAGCTTGTCCATCTGCCGGTTGTAACGCTTCCGCAAGGCTGGTTCGATGTCCTGCGTCGGCAGATGCTCGGCAAACCAGCGCACGGCATGGTCGATCATGTGGATCGCGGTGCTTTCCAGAGGCTCGATGAACCCGCCAGACAGACCGATCGCCACGCAGTTCTTGACCCATGCGTTCCGCACGCGCCCAACGCGCATCGGGATCACGCGCGGCGTCAGACCCTTGCCGCTGTCGCCCAGCCACTCAAGATATTCATCTGCTGCCTGATCATCCGTCCGGTGCGCAGACGAAAACACATAGCCCGTGCCGACTCGGTTGAAGAGTGGCACGCGCCATGTCCACCCCGCCCCAAGCGCGGTTGAGCGGGTCAGGCTTTCAATCTTTTCCGTATCCGGATGTTCAATCTGCAACGCCATGGCCCGGTCATTCGGCAGATAGTCCGAGTAATCCATGAAGGGTTCACCCAGAGCCTGATTGATGATCAGACCACGGAACCCTGTGCAGTCAATGACCATTTCGATGTCATGACGGCCTTTGCGCTCGAGCATCAGGTGACTGACATTGCCCTGCTCATCCAGCTCGACCGATTGCACCTCATCCTGAATATGCTCAACACCGCGCTTGGTGCAGACCTTGGTCAGCATGCCCGCGAACTTCACGGCGTCCAGGTGATACGCGTAACCAAAGCGCTGCTCGAATTCCGGTGCCCCCAAGGGCCGAGCGCCTTTGCACATCCGACCCAGATCATCATGCGGCGAAATGGACTGGGTGAAATCCCGATCCCCGTTGCCAAAACGCAGGAAATATTCGGCCGTCTCCAACCCCTCCAGCATCTGACCATGGGCAAACGGGTTCACATAGTCGATGCGATTGCCCTTGGCGTCCTTGTTCCAATTGCAGAACTTCACGCCCAGCTTGAATGAGGCATTGGTTTCGCGAAAGAAGTCCCGCTCGGAAATACCCGCCTGCCTGAGTGTGACCGGCATTCTGGGAACGGTTGCCTCGCCCACACCGACGGTCGATATATTGGGGCTTTCGATCAGGCAGATACGTGGGCGATCCTTGGGCGCGGAGGTGCGCGACAGCACCATCTCCAAAATCAACGCGGTCATCCAGCCCGCGGTCCCACCACCCACGATGGTGATTTTGCGCAAACGTTTGGTCATGTTTGTCTGTCCCTGTTGGCTTAGGGAATTTTGTGGCCACTTCCCCCTTTTTTGGAGGTTTCCGGCGGCCTTCCCTTTATTGCTTGTGTGGGGAGCATAACAGTTTTGTTACATCTGGCTAGGGCCCTGTCGATGTGGCTATTTTACCCTTCTTGAGCAGATACTTAATGGGTTTCACTTGGTCTTTTGGCCCCAAATTGATAGCGCCAAAAATCCGGCTACGCCGAGCTGTGTCAAATTGAAACGCGGTCACATTCCGATTTCAGATTTCCTCGCCCTTTTTCAAAAGATCGTCGATCAGCGCACGCTGCAGATCGCCGCTGTCACCCCCTCCGAACTCAGCCGCTCCGCCCGAATAAAGAGTGCCATAGGTGTTTGCGATGTTCACTGTCTGCGCCAGGCCCGAGATCAGCTGATCCTTTTTCAGCGGCGACAGAGGATGGATGAACACGGCCCAAAGGGTTCCGTTGGCAATCGCATAGCGCGCGTCCAGCGTGCTGTCGAAATTGGCCTGCATCATCCGTTGCAGATCCTCCACAGACAGATCTGCCGTGCTGCTGATAGGCACCATAGCGCGCATTCGATCGGCCACTACATCGGTGATCACCAGAACCGGCACATCCGCAATGGTGATCTGGAACCCTGGCCCGCTGGGCTGCGTCTCCGGATCAAGCGCAAAGAGGATCCCGCCCAACCGCTCATATGTCATCGGAGGTTCGCCCTCAGGTACGGGCGGTTCGGCCTGTTGCGCGCTCACGCTGCCGGCGATGAGGAACAAAATCACAGCTAGTCGGATCATGAGGCCGCTCCCATAGTTGCCCCCCTACCTTAGAAATCAACCGGGTCACTGGCCAAACAAAGCTGTGTGAAGTGTTTTTGCGTGTAATCCAGATGTTTGAACGATCTGCACAGCTTCATGGCTTATCTGCGATTACGCGTACAAAACACCTGTCCTAACTTTGTCACATCGGCGGAGGGATACCTCAGCCCGGATATGAAAATGAAAGGATGACCCAAATGAAATCGCTCGTCTTCACTGCTTTTGTTGCTGCGCTTGCCCTGTCGGTCCCGGCCTTTGCTGCGGATGAAATCAATGTCTCCAAAGGCATCTCGGCGGCTGGTGCGCCGCTTGCTGCGCATGGGGTGGATCTGGTCGCGCTGGTCAACAGCGGCAACCCGGTCGAGGGTTTTGCCACCCACTCGGCCACCTATGATGGCGCGTCCTACTACTTCACCACGGCCGAAAACCGCGAGGCCTTTGAGGCTAACCCAGCAGCCTACCTACCCCAGCACGGCGGCTTCTGCTCATTCGGAGTTTCGGTCGGCAAGAAGTTTGACGGTGACCCGGATCAATACCTGATCGTGGACGGCAAATTGTTCCTGTTCCTGAACGCAGAAACCCGCGCCGCGTTTCTAAAAGACGTGGTTGGCACTGCCAAAACCGCTGATGACCAGTGGGCAAACATCAAGAGCATCGCCGTCGGCGAACTCTGATCCGCTCAGACAACGGCCCGCAGTTACGCTGCGGGTCTTTTTTGTCTGATGATGTCGATGGCCGTTGCCAGAGCGTCGTCGATGCTCAGTTCGGACGTGTCCAGCAGAACGGCGTCTTCGGCGGGTTTCATGGGGGCGGTACTACGCTCCGCATCGCGCGCATCCCGTTCGCGCACATCGGCCAGGACCTGATCACGCGTTACATCAGACCCTTTGGCGCTAAGTTCCAAAAACCGGCGTTCAGCCCGCACCTCCGCGCTGGCGGTGACGAACAACTTTACCTCAGCCTCGGGGCAGATCACCGTCCCGATATCGCGCCCATCCAATACGGCCCCATCCGAACGTCGGGCAAAGGCGCGTTGGAAATCGACCAGCGCGGCCCGTACCTCAGGGATGACCGCAACTTTTGACGCCGCCTGCGCGATCTCAGCCGTGCGCAGATCGCCTTGCTCCAGTTCCTCTGCGGTCAGAGCTTGGGCCGCCGCGACGGGATCAACCCCATCCAACACGCGCCGTCCTACCGCTCGATACAACAGCCCCGTATCCAGATGCGCAAACCCGAAATGCGCCGCGACGCCTTTTGAGATCGTCCCCTTGCCCGCCGCCGCTGGGCCATCAATGGCGACGGTAAAGCTCATGTCCGTTCGACCTTGGCACCCAGCGAGGCCATCAGCGGCTCGAAGATCGGGAACGAGGTTGCAATCGGGCCGCCATCATCGACCGAGACGGGCTTTTTCGCACCCATGCCCATCACCATGAAGGACATCGCGATCCGGTGGTCCAGAAAGCTTTCGCAGGTGCCGCCGCCGGGGACGTTGCCGATGCCCAGCCCTTCGACCGACCACCAATCGTCGCCTTCATTCACGGTCAAGCCGTTGGCCCGCAAGCCGCGCGCCATCGCGTCGATCCGGTCGCTTTCCTTGACGCGCAGCTCTTTCACGCCGCCCATCATCGTAGTACCGGTCGCATTTGCCGCCACCACAGACAGAACCGGGTATTCGTCGATCATCGAGGCTGCGCGCTCGGCCGGGACCTCGATCCCCTTCATGTTGGGCGAGTATTTGGCACGCAGATCGGCAACGGGCTCACCGCCCTCTTCGCGTTCGTTTTCATAGGTCAGGTCCGCGCCCATCTCACGCAGAGTAGTGAAGAGGCCTGCGCGGGTCGGGTTCAGACCGATGCCCGGCACCAGCACGTCCGAACCGGGGGTGATCAGCGCCGCGCAAACCGGGAAAGCTGCGCTCGACGGGTCACGCGGCACGGCAATCACCTGAGGTTTCAGCTCGGGTCGACCGGTCAGCGTGATCACGCGGCCCTCATCCGTATCTTCAACCGTGATCTCGGCCCCGAAACCGGCCAGCATCCGTTCCGAGTGGTCACGGGTGGCTTCTTTCTCGACAACAATAGTCTTGCCGGGGGCGTTCAGCCCCGCCAGCAGAACGGCTGATTTCACCTGCGCCGAAGGAACCGGAACCTCGTAGCGGACCGGGGTCGGATCCGCCGCGCCCACGATGGTCATCGGCAGGCGCCCGCCCGAACGGCCAACCGACTGCGCGCCGAACAGCGCAAGCGGATCGGTAACCCGCGCCATCGGGCGCTTGTTCAGACTGGCATCACCCGTAAAGGTCGCCGTAATCGGAGAGGTTGCCATCGCGCCCATGATCAACCGCACGCCAGTGCCCGAGTTGCCGCAGTCGATCACCTGATCGGGTTCGGCAAAGCCGCCTACACCCACGCCATGCACTGTCCATTCACCGCCGCCATGGTCCGTCACCTCGGCCCCAAATGCGCGCATGGCCTTGGCAGTGTCCAGAACATCCTCGCCCTCAAGCAGGCCCGAGATTTTGGTTTCCCCAACCGCCATCGCGCCAAGGATCAGCGACCGATGCGAGATCGACTTGTCGCCGGGCACCTCAGCCGTTCCGTTCAACGGGCCGCTGGGATGCGAGGTCATCGGGATGGGCGTGCCGTGTCCGGACATGGGGGCTCCTGTTTTCGCTATCAGTCCATGCCGATTAGCGAATTGGGACCAGTTGGTCCAGCGGCAATGAGGGGATGGGTGCCTCTCAGCTCTCTCCCAGCCATTTTGCCGGGTTTTCCTCGGCGATTTGGCGAAAGATCTCTTCGCCCAGAACGTTGCGCAACCGGATACAGACCGCCTTTTCCGACAATGCCTGTTGCCGGGTTATGTAGTAGTCTGAGCCGAACAAAACGCGCGACCGCAGGCGTTCGCTTTCTTTATCTTCGCCCATCAAGAACAAACGCAGGAACGGCGCATAGTCTTCGAATTGGAAAAGAGTGTAGGAGATATCCGTCCACAGGCCATCGTGGTCTCCGCTGCCGATCATCGTGCGGATGGATCTCAGCCAATTCCGGTTGAATGCATCGTCCAAAGGGTCGCTGTGATCGGGATTGACGTAGGCATGCCAGTCTCGCTGCCCACCAAAATGTGCCAGACAGATCCGAAGGTCAGGAAAGGCCCGCATCACCGGAATAAACGCCTCAGGCTCTGTATAGCGGTCAGCCCAATAGTCGGAAAGATACCGCCCCTGAACCCCGCCACGCGAACAATGCGACATCACAGGCAGGTTCTCATCCTGCAACCGCGGATAGACATGCTGCATCAGAGCCGGGTCATTCGGTGCAAATCCCAAACGAGGATAGAGCTTGACCCCCCGAAACCTCAGATCGTCAATGGCGCGCCACAGCTCTGTGGCATTGGGATCAGCCCGCGGGTCGATCGTTGCGAAGGGAATCACCGAGGTGCCAACCTCAGGGTCAGTGGCCAACTGCGCCAGTTCGTCGTGCTGGTCGCGCAGGGGCACCTCAGGCGCGCCGAAGCCAAAGGCCGACAGATCCATCGGCAAAACGACAAAGCGGGTATTGCTGGGGTAATGTCGCTGCAGGTTATCCAGAATCTCACGCTGGCTGCCTTCATCCGTCTCCTGCTGAAAGCGATAGAGCCGATCCAGTTTATCGGCGACGCCGAGCTGGCCGATCAGTCTGGCACCAAAAGCCAGAGCCTTGATCAACCATGGCATCTTCTTGAACGGTTTGAGCGCCGGATAGGGATAGTCCTCGGGCACATGGCGCGAGTGAAACAGATGCGTGTGGCAGTTGGTAATCCGAATATCAGACATCGTAATCCTTGAAATAAGCTATGCTGAAAACGCGTAACGCGCACAGCCTAGCATAGCGTGCAGGATTACAGAAATTTGAAACGGGTCAGGCTTCCGTCCGGCGGAAGGTCAGATAGTGCGGTGTCCGCCCTTCCCGCAGGGCTTTTTGTTCATAGCGGGTCGAGATCCAGTCGCCCCAAGGCTCGCGCCAATCGGCAGGGCGTTCAGCCAACCATTCGAAACCAGCGCGAGGTACTTCCTCAAGCGTCTGGCGTACATAATCGGGAATGTCTGTGGCCACGCGGAAGATCGAGCCGGACTTCAGGACACGAGCCAGAGGCTCAAGATGCTCGGGCGTCACGAAACGGCGGCGATGGTGGCGTGTTTTGGGCCACGGGTCGGGATAAAGCAGGAAGGCGCGTGAAATGCTGGCCTCGGGCAGCACATCGAACAGGTCGCGCGCATCGCCGGGATGCACGGCAAGGTTCTCGACCCCAGCCTGACGGATCTTACCAAGCAGCATGGCAACGCCGTTGATGTATGGCTCGGCCCCGATGATCCCGATATCGGGGTTGTTCGATGCCTGATGCACCAGATGTTCACCACCGCCAAAGCCAACTTCAAGCCAGACATCCTTGCCGCCAAACAGCGCGTCGAGGTCCAGCGGGTGGCGTTCGGGGTTCGTCTCCCAATCGACAGCACCGGGGGACAGGGCATCGAGGTCTTCGTTCAGATACGTCTTCTGGCTTTGCTTCAGGGTTTTGCCCTTGAAGCGGCCATAGAAGTTTCTGCGGGGGCGTTGGGGTGTCTGGTTGCTCATGGCGGTGCCCTTACTGTGGCGCGCGTCTTGTGACAAGGGGCTGACCCTCGGAGCATCTCGAAAAAGAGAAAGGGCGCATCCTGCGAGACGCGCCCCTTTTGTCTTGGATCAGACCGCCGCCTTTAGGGCGTCGATGAGATCAGTGCGTTCCCAGCTGAAGCCGCCATCGGCAGCGGGTTCACGGCCGAAATGACCGTAAGCTGCGGTGCGCTGATAGATCGGCTTGTTCAGTTGCAGATGCTCACGAATGCCGCGCGGCGTCAGATCCATGACCTGACCAACAGCTTTTTCGATCACGGCGTCCGCGATCTGGCCGGTTCCATGGGTGTCGGCGTAGATCGACAGCGGTTTAGAGACGCCAATCGCATAGCTCAGCTGGATGGTGCAGCGTTCTGCCATGCCGGCGGCGACCACGTTCTTGGCTAGGTAGCGCGCGGCATAAGCTGCCGAGCGGTCCACCTTGGTTGGGTCTTTGCCCGAGAACGCCCCGCCGCCATGAGGGGCCGCGCCGCCATAGGTGTCGACGATGATCTTGCGGCCGGTCAGGCCCGCATCTCCGTCTGGGCCTCCGATCACGAACTTACCGGTCGGGTTCACGTGCCATTCGGTATCAGCGCTCAGCCATCCTTCGGGCAGGGTTTCGGTGATGTAGGGCTCGACGATCGCACGGATGTCGTCCGAGGTCAGCGCTTCATCCAGATGCTGCGTGGACAGAACGATCGAGCTGACGCCAACCGGCTTGCCATCGCGGTAAACAACGGACAGCTGCGATTTCGCGTCCGGGCCCAAAGCAGGCTCGCTGCCGTTTTTACGCACTTCAGCCAGACGACGGAGGATCGCGTGCGAATACTGGATCGGGGCCGGCATCAGCGCAGGGGTTTCCGTGGTGGCATAGCCAAACATTATGCCCTGATCGCCCGCACCCTCATCCTTATCACCCGAGGCATCAACGCCTTGAGCGATATGAGCGGACTGTTCGTGCAGCAGGTTCGTCACTTCGACTGTTTCGTGGTGAAACTTGTCCTGCTCGTAACCAATATCCTTGATACAGGCGCGCGCGATCTCGTCGATGCGGCCCATATAGTCGTGCAGCTTTTCCTGATCAGACAGACCTACTTCGCCACCGATGACGACCCGATCGGTCGTAGCAAAGGTTTCGCACGCCACGCGCGCTTCGGGTTCTTCATTCAGAAATGCGTCGAGTACGGCGTCCGAAATCCGGTCACAGACCTTATCCGGGTGCCCTTCGGAAACCGATTCCGAAGTAAAAGTGTAGTTCTGTCGGGACATAAATGTGCTCCATTGAAGTTCCTCTGCCACGCCAGGAAGCCGTTGTGACAGGCACCAAGGGCATACGCGCCTTGCGAAATGGCGTCAATCGGAAACTAGGCGCTGCGCGGCCGCGGCATGCGCCATAGCAACACGGCCAACAAGAGAAAGACCCCGAACACGGGCAGGTCCCCCATGCGGGAATAAATCGTCGGCGCAAGAGGCAACGGCAGATCGGCGTCCACAAACCCGGCCTGCCCCAAAGGAAGCGATGCGGTAATCCGCCCCAAAGGGTCGATCATCCCCGAAATGCCGGTATTGGCGGACCGCATAAGTGGCAGCCCCTGCTCAATCGCCCGCATCTGGGCCTGGGCAAGATGCTGGTAAGGGCCGGAACGGGTTCCGAACCACGCATCATTGGTGATCTGCAAGATGAAATCGGCGCGTTCCGGCGCGCCGTTTACGTCTTGGGGAAAGACGGCTTCGTAGCAGATCAGCGGCAGCGCCTGCCCCAGCTTGCCCGCCTGCATCACTGCAGGCCCCGGCCCCGAACTGAATCCATGACCAGCCGTTGTGGCCATGCCGTGAATACCGAAACGGGCCATCAGGTTTCCGAACGGGACATATTCGCCAAACGGGGCCAGATGGTGCTTGTCATAAAGACCCGTCTGCTGCCCGTTCTCATCGAGATAGATCATCGAGTTGTAGATGCGAGGGCCGTCCCCTCGCTGAATGCCCAGAATAACCGGAACGCCCTGAGCTGCATCCGTGGCGGCCTCAAGATAAGGATCGGCGCTGCTGAGCCACGCCGGAATTGCAGTCTCGGGCCAGACGATCAGGTCGGGACGTGGCTCTGCCGCGGTGAATTCGATCTGCCGAGCGAAGAAAAGGGGCGCGTATGCAGGATCCCATTTCTGATGCTGAGGCGCATTTGGCTGGATCAATCGGACAGTATTTTCGCCATATTCAATGGTCGGTCTGCCGGAAGCGTAGACCACGGCAAGAACCGTGGCACCTGCGAACGCAACGACCGGAACCAAAAGCGAGCGGAGAGCCACAGGTTGCGCCATCGCAGCCCCAAGCGAAAACGTTACCGCGAAGGTCAGCGCAGCCAGCCCATAGGGACCAACCAAAGACAAAATTTGCGCAACCGGTGTGTCGACCCAGACCTGCGCAACCCCGGCCCAGGGGAAGCCGGTCAGAAGATAACCGCGTCCAAACTCAGCCAGCGACAATGTCAGGGCCAGCGACACAGCCTGCCGCGCGGCCGGAGCTTCAACCCGCCGCGCCGCCCAGAATGCCACTGCCCAGAACAACGCCAGTCCGCCAGCCATGAAGACCAGCGCAAACGGAGCCATCCACGCATGGCGCTCGGCGTCCACTTGGAAAGGCTCGATGATCCAACTCAGCGCATGGGCGAAGTAGCCGGTGGCAAAGGCCCAGCCCAACCACGCGGCCCGCGCGCGGGTTTCACAGGCGAGAAAGAACGCGGGAATTAGGGTCAGCGCAATCAGCGTCAGCGGCCAGTAGCCAAACGGCGCCAAGCCATAAGCGCCCAGCGCCCCCAAGGCAGCTGCGGCACCAAGTCTAAGCCAGAAAGGCCAACCCCGGACAGGGATCATGCAGCGACGTCCGGCAACATGACGCGCAGACGCTTGATGCGGCGCGGGTCGGCATCGATCACCTCGAACTCCGGGCCTTCGGGATGCAGTACAACCTCACCCCGCGCCGGAACACGACCCGACAGCATGAAGACTAGACCGCCCAGAGTTTCGATCTCTTCCTCGTCCACATCCTCGTGGCTGGTCAGAGAACGTCCGATCTCGGCCTCAAAATCCTCAAGCGGAACGCGGGCCTGAACGACGTAGCAACCCGGCTTTTCCTGCAGCCAAAGCTGATCTTCATGCGCGTCATGCTCATCGGCGATTTCGCCGACGACCTGCTCAATCAGGTCTTCGATGGTTAACAATCCGTCAACGCCGCCATATTCATCGATCACCAACGCCATGTGACGGCGTTCGGTCTGCATCTTGGTCAGCAAAACACCGATAGGCATCGAGGGCGGCACAAACAGCAGCGTGCGCAGCATCGAGGTCAGGTCGAACTCGGCTCCGCCACCATTGAACCCATGGGTTAGAGCAAAGTCCTTTAGGTGGACAAAACCCAGCGGCGTATCCAGCGTACCTTCATACACGGGTATCCGCGACAGGCCGCTTTCGCGAAAGACCTGAGCCAGTTCATCCTTGGAAATCGTTGAGGGAACCGAGACGATTTCAACGGTCGGAATGGCGACATCCTCAACCCGCTTGCGACGCAGGTTAACCATGCCGCGATGTTGATTGTCGGCTATTTCATGCCCGTTGACCGGAGCGCTTTGCTCCTCTTCGGCCCCTGAGATGGCATCCATAATCCGCGAAAAGAAACCGCTTTTCTCTTCAATGTCCAAATTCTCAGACTGCGCGCTTTGCGCCGCCCTAGAACTGCCGTCTGTATCGCCCATTGTCCTCTTCCAATTGATCGGGTGAAATAACCCGCTTCACCTATTATATGGGTCATTGATACCCAGTTTGCCAAGTATCTTGACCTCAATCCCTTCCATCAAGGTCGCATCGGGGTCACGAATGTGATCATACCCCAGCAAATGCAACGTTCCGTGAACGATCAGATGCGTCACGTGATCAGACATGGATTTGCCCGCCTCAGCCGCCTCGCGCGCGCAAGTCTCGTATGAGATCGCAATGTCCCCGAGGGCAATTTCGCCGGTAAAATCGGGTTCCGGCAGTTCGGGGGTTTCACCTGCGACATCCGCTGCGAGGTCTTCGGCGGGCCAGCTCAGAACGTTCGTCGGTGTTGGTTTTTCCCGGAACTCGGCGTTCAGTTCCGCAATTCGGGTGTCATCGCAGGCCAGCAGGCTGACCTCACACAAATCCGGATCCAGCCCACAATGGTGCAGAACCGCTTCAACCGCGCGCGAAGACAGAGGCTCCAGCCCCTGCCAGCGGTCGTCTTCCACGGTGAGTTCAAGATTCATCCTGTCGCCTCAAAGCCTGACGTTGGACCTTGAGTTATCCTGTCTCGCGCCCTGAATCGGCCTCATACGCTTCGATGATTGCGGCGACAAGCGGATGCCGCACCACATCTTTCGAAGTAAAGTAGTTGAAGCTGATATTCGGGATCGTTTTCAGCAGCCGTTCGGCATCTGCCAGCCCAGATTGAACCCCACGCGGCAAATCGACCTGAGACCGGTCACCCGTGATAACCATACGGCTACCCTCGCCCAGACGGGTCAGGAACATCTTCATCTGCATGGTCGTCGCGTTCTGCGCCTCATCCAGCACCACAAAAGCATTGGCCAACGTCCGCCCTCGCATGAACGCCAGCGGAGCGATCTCGATTCGCTTTTCCTCGATCAGTTTTGCGAGCTGTTTTCCGGGCAAAAAGTCGTTCAGCGCGTCATAGAGCGGCTGCATATACGGATCGACCTTGTCCTTCATGTCGCCCGGCAGATAACCCAGCTTTTCCCCGGCCTCGACCGCAGGACGGCTGAGGATGATGCGGTCCACATGGCCACCGATGAACATCGACACGCCAACGGCAACGGCCAAATATGTCTTACCGGTACCCGCCGGGCCGATTCCGAAGGCCAGTTCATTCTGGAAAAGCGACTGCACATAGGCTTTTTGCGCATCCGTGCGGGGTTCGACCAGCTTTTTGCGGGTCTTGATTTCAACGGTACCACCCTTGAACATCTCAAGCTGGTCGCCGTCCCGACTGCCAGTCCCCTGTTCTGAGCCGCCCATGCGCAGCTCCCGGTCCACATCGGCGGCTTCAACCTCGCGCCCGCCTTCCAGACGGGTGTAGAGGGCTTGCAAAACCTCGATAGCGTTTTTCTGCGAATCCTCTTCGCCCATCACCACCAACTGATTGCCGCGGCGCACAATCTGGACCGAGAGCTTCTGTTCGATCTCGGTCAGGTTGCGGTCATATTCGCCACATAAATCAATCAACAAGCGGTTGTCGGGGAATTCTACAAATGCCTCGCGCTGGGGCATCTCATTTTGCGGTGGGGTAAGGGCACCGATGGCCAATCCGTTCTCCTGTCTTGGCGTTTCACCTTGAGCGTAGACAAGAACTCGGACCAGGTGCAAGCCACAGTTTCAAAAATTCGCTCGGCGATGACAAAAGCGCCGATCGGGCGCTTTGCCCCGGTTTAGAACTTGTAGTTCAAACCGAACCTCAGACCGCGATAGTTCGGTGTGGATTTTGTCGAAAAACCCGAAGAGAATTCAATATCCTTGGAATCGAACTGGACATATTCAAACTCACCTGTGATCGACCAGTCTTCCGTCAGATAATGTTCCGCACCAATGCTGAGCGAGAACCCGTTGCGGCGATCCGAAGTTTCAAATGACTGTGTGCCAGTGGTGGACGAAATACTGTTTGTGGTCTCTACGTCACCCCAAAGGTAACCGACACTGACGAAGTAAAGGATTCGCCCGCTGCGGTTGGTTAGGCCATTCCGAAACCGCAAGGTGACAATATCCGAGACTTCTGACCCGCCTTGAACCGTCTCAGAGCCGACTACAGTGGAAACACTGTCGTCCAGCGATCCGAAATCATATCCCAGCTCAAATCCATAAACATAGTCACGACCGCCCCGAGCCGGCAGGACACCCCGCCAGCCGCCACGCACACCGCCATAGGTTCCGCTGATGTCCTGATCGCCGATTGCGAAAGTATCGGTTGGCGTGGTCAGACCGAACCGATCATCGCCCCCACCGCCATACCCTGCCGTCACACCGAGATAGAAGGCACTGACATCGTCGCTGAAGCGCTTGTCGCTGATCACTTCGGGATCAGATATGTCCCCCGTTTGATCGCTCGCCCAAGTCGCGCTGGCCCCAAAAGCCACTAAAGTTGCGACCGACACAGACCAGAGACCTTTGCACTTCAGAACCACCACTCAATACCCTCCATCGACGCCACTTTCGTGATCGGCAAAAACAAACCTTCCGCACGCGGTCGAGGCCCATCAGAAAACTTGGCTCCTCTCGGAACATAGTTCCAATTCATAAATCAAGGGTAAATTTTAGATATATTCGTACTGGCACGACGTGCCCGCAAAGAACCACCTTATTGCAACAGTTCCCCGGCCAAAGAGTTCGCGCCAGACTTCACGATACGCACCTTCCGCAGGTCTCCCACGTTCAGGTCAGACCCAACCACGTGCACCGAGTGAAGATAGTCCGATTTTCCAACCATTTGCCCTTCGAGCCGCCCGGGTTTCTCAAACAGAACGCCGACAGTGCGACCGACCATGGAATCTTGAATCTCGCGCTGATGCTTGGTGATCAGAGCTTGCAAGCGTTGTAAGCGGTCATCCGCCGCCGCCGGGTCAACCTGGGCGCGTTCCGCCGCCGGAGTCCCCGGACGGGTCGAGTACTTGAACGAGTAGGCATAGCCGTATTTGACCTGCTCAACCAAATCCAAAGTCGCCTGGAAATCCTCTTCGGTTTCTTCCGGGAAGCCGACGATGAAATCCCCCGACATCACGATATCCGGACGCGCAGCGCGGATACGCTCGATCAGGCGCAAATAGCTGTCCGCCGTATGGCTGCGGTTCATCCGCTTGAGGATCCGGTCCGACCCTGCCTGCACCGGCAAGTGTAGGTAGGGCATCAACTTTTCACAGGTACCATGCGCCTCAATCAGATCATCTGCCATGTCATTGGGATGCGAGGTGGTGAAACGGATACGCTCCAGCCCGTCGACCTTGTTCAATTCCCAGATAAGCCCAGCCAGCGTCATGTCTCCATTGGGGCCGGCACCGTGATAGGCGTTGACGTTCTGACCCAGCAGAGTGATCTCGCGCACGCCGCGTTCGACCAGATCCTGCGCTTCACGAATGATGCGGTCGGCCGGGCGGCTGACCTCGGCCCCGCGGGTATATGGCACAACGCAGAAAGCGCAGAACTTGTCGCAACCCTCCTGTACCGTCAAAAACGCCGTTGGGCCGCGTTTGGCTTTGGGACGGTTCTTAAGCTTTTCGAACTTGTCCTCTTCGGGGAAATCCGTGTCCAGAGCTTTGGCACCTTCACGAGTCTTGGCCTCCATCTCCGGCAAACGGTGATAGCTTTGTGGTCCGACCACCAGATCGACCAGAGGCTGACGGCGCATGATCTCTTCACCCTCGGCCTGCGCAACACAGCCCGCCACCCCGATCTTGAGGTCGGGCTTTTCCGCCTTCAAACCCTTAAACCGGCCAAGTTCGGAATAAACCTTTTCGGCGGCCTTTTCTCGAATATGGCAGGTGTTCAGCAGGATCATGTCTGCATCGTCTGGCGACTTGGTCTCGACATATCCCTGCCCGCCCAAGGTCTCGGCCATACGCTCGCTGTCATAGACATTCATCTGACAGCCATAGGTCTTGATAAACAGCTTTTTGGGTTCAGACATGGATCGGGCCTTTGCAGTCGCTGGATCGGCGTCATCTATATGCTTCGAACGCCGCTTGCAATGCCGGCGCAATTACCCGAATTTGGCGAAACTTTCCAGCAAGACGCGAATGAAAACCGGCGATGCAGTACGAATCCCTCGACAGCCTTCTGAATTCAGGCCAATCCGCCCTGTCCAAAGGCCCCGTGGCCCTGATTTTCGCCGAAGACGAGACCGAGGTCGAAAGCACGCTGCACCACCATCTAGGCCTCGGCTTCAAGTCCGTCGTGGCTTTCATGCCCGCCGAATTCACCCTCAGCGAGGACCTGTCCGCGCGGATACATCGCGTGACGTTCAGATGCGCGCCCCGGACAATGGTGTTCGACGCGATCATTCGCATCACGAAAGCCGCACCCGGCGTCTGGATGTATTACTGCTACAACGCTGAATACCTGTTCTACCCTTTCTGCGAAACACGCAGCATAGGGGAATTGCTGGCCTTCCACACCGAGGAACGCCGAAACGCAATGTTGTGCCACGTGATCGACCTCTATGCCGGTGATCTGAGCCAGTTCCCGAACGGCGTAGCCCCTGACCAGGCCATGCTGGACAGCACCGGTTACTATGCCCACACCCGCCATGACGCCACCGGCCGACCAGTCGAGCGTCAATTGGACATGTCCGGCGGCTTGCGCTGGCGGTTTGAAGATCACATCCCCTATGAACGCCGTCGCATCGACAGAATCGCCCTATTCAAGACCCGCAAAGACCTGATACTGCAGCCCGACCACACGTTCAACGAGGCCGAATACAACACCTATGCATGCCCGTGGCACCACAATCTGACGGCCGCGATCTGCTCATTCCGGGCGGCAAAAGCCCTAAAAAGCAACGCAGGTTCAGCCTTCGATATCTCGAGTTTCCGTTGGCACAATTCCGTCTCGTTCGAATGGACATCGCGCCAATTGCTCGATCTGGGATTGATCGAACCCGGCCAGTGGTTCTGATCCGCTCTTCATCTGGCCGAAAATATCCCGGGGGAGGCGCCGCAGGCGGCAGGGGCAGAGCCCCCTATCGCGGCAGCAGCATCGGGAACCAGTCTTCCCGCAACCGCTGCCCCGGCACCATATCATGCCCCGGAAACGGAGGCGACGTGCGGCCCGGACGCTCGACATAGCGCGCATCATCCCCGACCAGCCTTAGTGAAAACGCCCGGCGACGACTGTCCGAGTGATTCCCTCGCGCCCCATGCAGGGTGCGGTAGTTGAACGCGACCGCGTCACCGGGCTCCATTTCGAATTCGACCACTTTCATCCCTTCCGCATCCGGGTCGGGTACCGGGATGTACTGGCCTTCATCAGCAAAGAACCCCTCTTCGCTGACCCAGCGGGTCGGCAGCACCTCTTTCTCCCACCTGTGCGATCCCGCAACACAGCGCAGGGTGGCCTGTTTCACCGGATCCAAAGGCGACCAGAAGCTGATCGTCTGCTGCCCTTCGACAAAGTAATACGGCCCGTCCTGATGCCAGGGCGTCGCCATCGAGGTGCCTGGCTCTTTCACCAGCACATGGTCGTGAAACATCTGCACGGTTTTCGACTGCATCAGGTCAGCTGCGACCTCAGCTGCCGGAGAAGTCTCGATCACCTCGCGGAACTGCGGAATACGGGTCCAGTTGCAGTAATCATCAAAGAACAGCCCGGTCTGCCCTTCCTTTTTATTGTCCGACGCATAGGGTCCCGGCTCGGCCATATTGGCGGCAACCCCGTCGCGCAACGCATCCACGTGATCGGCAAAAAGCCCTTTGATCAGGACTACCCCGTCGGTCTGATAGGTGTCGATCATGTCCTGAGAAACAAGAGGGTGTGGCATGTCGGTCTCCTTGTGCTTGACCCGTTTAAAGGACAACAAAGCCATCTGTTCAAATCATATCTTTCGAAGTAATAATTAACATGATGTTATATATCTCGCTGCGCCAATACGAATATGGCTGCGCCATAGGCCGCCATGGCAGCTTGTCTGCCGCAGCCCATGCGCTGAACGTGTCGCAACCTGCCCTGTCAACGGCCCTGACGCGGGTTGAGTCGCTTCTGGGATATCCGCTGTTCATGCGTCGACGGGGAGCAGCGATGACCACAACCCCTCAGGGCCGCCTTTTCATCGAACAGGCGGAAAAGCTGTTGCACTCTGCCGCACAGATCGAAAATCCGACAGACGCGCCGCACGGGTCTTCACACCTGCGGTTGGGCTGTTTCATTGACCTGGCGCCGTTTCATCTGGCCTCTGCCTTGCGCTCTCTGCAAACTGCCCTGCCCGATGTGACCATCACCTATCAGGTGGATAGTTTCGAGGGGTTGCTGGACGGTCTGATCAACGGCCAGACGGATATCGCGATCACATATGACCTTGGCATGGATGCAGGGTATACCCGGCAAGAGCTGTTCGACAGTGTCCCGCACGCTCTGGTCCCACCTGATCACCCGCTTGCAAAAGCCCACAATGTGACTTTGGCCGATCTGGAACAGGAACCCCTGATCCTGTCAAAAGAGGGGCTGTCCGCGCAGCATGTCCTGAACTTGTTTCGGCGCAAAGGCTTGAACCCAACGGTCGCCCACAGGGCCGCTACGCTTGAGATTCAGCGCAGCCTCGCAGCCCATGGGGAAGGAATCGCAATCAGCTATGCCAGCCCAAACAATTCGATGAGTTACGACAATCGAACGCTGACCCGCCTGCCGATCCTAGACAAGGACGCTGCTGAGCCTGTCGTCTTGGCGCGCCACGGAACCGGCCCCGTCGAAGCCACATTGGCGTCAGCGGAACGTATCCTGTTTGATACGTTAGTCCGAGGCCAGAACTAAGGTTTCTTGCGAAGACGGATAACCACATCGACCGAGGCGATCTCGACCCCTTCCGGCGCCTTCGGGAGGCGCTGGATCACCAACTCTTCGGACGGAGCGTCACTCAGCCGGCTTTCATCTTCCCAATAGAAATGCGGGTGATCATGGGTGTTGGTGTCAAAATAGCTTTTCGACCCATCCACCGTGATCTCTTGCAGCACGCCCGCATCGCAGAACGCGCGAAGCGTATTGTAGACCGTCGCAAGCGACACCGCGTCGCCCTTGGTCTTCGCGGAGTCAAACAGGCTTTCCGCTGTGACATGCCGGTGACGACCATCGCCCACAAGCAACTCGGCCAGCGCAACACGCTGTCGCGTCGGGCGCAATCCGGCGCTCTCCAACCAGTCTGTAGCTATCTTACGGCTCTGAGGTGTCATGAATCCGATACCCATTTTTGCTGCTTATATATATAGGGGCGCAGGGATGCCAATTTCAAATGAAATTCATTCGCAAAGACCGCTAGGTCGCAACATCATCCGGCCACTGCTCTTGCAGGACCTTGCATACGGGTGCTAGGTGAGGCCAAATGTAATGAACAGACCCAAGGCAGAAGAGGCGGCAAGAATGGCCCAATTCCCAAGCAGTTTTGACAAAGAGGATCTGCTGAAATGCGCGCGAGGCGAACTTTTTGGCCCCGGCAATGCGCAATTGCCTGCCCCTCCGATGCTGATGATGGACCGGATCACCGATGTTTCAGGTGACGGAGGTGCACATGGCAAAGGCCATGTTGTCGCGGAATTCGACATCACGCCTGATCTTTGGTTCTTTGACTGCCATTTCCCCGGCAACCCGATCATGCCGGGCTGCTTGGGTTTGGATGGCCTGTGGCAGCTGACGGGCTTCAACCTGGGCTGGCGCGGCTGGCAGGGGCGCGGCTACGCCCTGGGCGTGGGCGAAGTCAAACTGACCGGCATGGTCCGCCCGGACCGTAAGATGCTGACCTATTATGTTGATTTTACCAAAGCCGTACAAACACGCCGTCTGACCATGGGGGTCGCGGATGGCCGTGTCGAAGCGGATGGTGAAGTAATTTACCAAGTCAAAGATATGAAGGTTGCACTGTCCGAAAGCTGACGCCAGCGGACATTACGCCAACAGGAACGGAACACAGGAGAACGCATATGCGTCGCGTCGTCGTCACCGGTTTGGGGATCGTCTCCTCGATCGGGAACAATGCCGAAGAGGTTCTCGCCTCGCTCAAAGCAGGTAAGTCCGGCATCGAGGCCAATGAGCAGATGGTCGAACATGGCTTTCGAAGCCAGATCGCCGGGTCGCTCAAGATCGACGTGTCCGAGCACGTGGACAAACGTACCCTGCGCTTCATGGGGCCAGGTGCGGCCTACGCGCATATCGCGATGGGACAGGCGATTGCCGATTCCGGGCTGACCGAGGAACAGGTCGTCAATCCGCGCACCGGGTTGGTTGCCGGATCCGGCGGACCGTCCACCAGTGCAATGCTGACCGCGCATCAGACGGTACTGAAAAACGGCGCCACCAAGCGGATCGGGCCTTTTGCCGTGCCGAAATGCATGTGTTCCACGATTTCCGCGAACCTTGCCACCGCCTACAAAATCAAAGGTATCAACTACTCGATCACTTCGGCCTGTTCGACCTCGCTGCATTGCATCGGCAACGCCGCGGAACAGATCATGCTGGGCAAACAGGACGTAATGTTCGCAGGCGGCGGAGAAGAGCTGGACTGGACCCTGTCCTGCCTTTTCGACGCGATGGGCGCGATGTCGTCCAAGTATAACGACACTCCGCAGAAAGCCTCGCGCGCGTTCGATCAGGACCGCGACGGCTTCGTGATCTCGGGTGGCGGCGGCATCGTAGTGCTTGAGGATCTGGACCATGCGCTGGCGCGCGGTGCCAAGATCTACGCCGAGGTGACCGGCTATGCCGCAACCTCGGACGGTCATGACATGGTGGCCCCGTCCGGCGAAGGCGGAGAGCGCGCGATGCGTCTGGCTTTGTCGACCCTGCCCGAAGGCCGCAAGGTTGGTTACATCAACGCGCACGGCACCTCGACCCCGGTCGGAGATGTGGGCGAAGTTGAAGCCGTGCGTCGCATCTTCGGCGAAGGCAACGTGCCGCCGATCTCATCCACCAAGTCGATGACCGGGCACGCACAAGGCGCGGCCGGCGCGCTGGAGGCGATCTTCTGCCTGCTCATGCTGGACAATGATTTCATAACGCCGTCGATCAATGTCGACACACTAGCCGAAGGCATCCAGCCCGGTGAAATTGCAACTCAAGTGGTTGAAAATGCAGGTTTGGATTCGGTCATGACCAACAGCTTCGGCTTTGGCGGCACGAACGGATCCATGATCCTGTCAAAGTATAACGGGTGAACGAGATGTCGGAAGTTCTAAAAGGGAAACGCGGCCTGATCATGGGTGTCGCCAATGACCGGTCGATTGCCTGGGGTATCTCGAAAGCGATGCATGAAGCAGGGGCTGAGCTGGCTTTCACCTATCAGGGCGACGCGTTCGGGAAGCGTCTGCAGCCATTAGCCGAAAGCCTCGGCAGCGACTTCATGGTGGATGCGGATGTCACCGATGACGCCTCGCTGGATCGTGCTTTTGGCGAATTGGGCGAACGCTGGCCCACCATCGACTTTGTCGTCCACGCAATCGCCTATTCGGACAAGAACGAGCTGACGGGCCGGTTTCTGAACACCACGCGGGCCAATTTCAAGCACTCGATGGATGTGTCGGCCTACTCGTTCATCGAGGTCGCCCGACGCGCCTATCCGCTTATGAAGGACAATGGTGGCTCACTGCTGACGCTGACCTACCAAGGCTCGAATCGTGTAGTTCCGAATTACAACGTTATGGGCGTTGCCAAAGCCGCGCTGGAATCGGCGACACGGTATCTGGCCAACGATCTCGGCCCCGAGGGCATCCGCGTGAACGCGATTTCGCCCGGCCCGATGAAGACCCTGGCCGGGGCTGCAATTGGCGGTGCGCGAAAGACATACAAATTCTGCGACCAGAATGCGCCCATGCGCTCGAACGCTACGCTGGAGGCCGTTGGCGGCACAGCGGTTTACCTGACCTCGGACGCGGGGGCGTGCACCTCGGGTGAGATCATCCGGGTGGATGGCGGTTTCCACGTGCTTGGAATGCCACAGCCGGATTTCATGTGACCATATCTTTCCCAGACGCCGCCAAGATTTGACCATCTTTCGGCGTCAGGGATATGGGCATGAGCAAAACCGACCAGATCCTTGCCAGCAATACGCGTGGCACCCAGACCAGACGGAAAACGGGGTTCCTAAGCCCCCGCGCCCGTGTTCTGCTTTTGACGCTGACCACATTGCTGGTGTTGTTCGTGTTCTTCACGCAACCGCAGGTCCGCGCAGCGCTTGACGGGCTTTGGGGCTAAAACCCCAAGCCTTCAGTTCACCGAGACAACCTCGATATCGAAAATCAGGTCCTGACCAGCCAGCGGGTGATTGGCGTCCAGCGTCACCGTGGCCTCGTTCGCCTCGACAACCGTTACCGGCAGCGCCTGACCATCGGGGGTCTGCATCTGCAACTGGGTTCCCGGCTCTAGTGGGATGTCATCCGGAATGCCCTCACGCGGGATGTCCTGCCGCATCGCCGGGTTGATCGGGCCATAGGCGTCGACACAGGCAATCTCGACCCGCTTCTTGTCGCCAACCGCCAGTCCTGGCATCGCGCTGTCCAGGCCGGGTATGATCTGGCCCGAACCGACAACAAACTCTAACGGATCGCGCCCGTCCGAGCTGTCAAAGACGGTCTCGTCCAACAGCGTGC
Organism: Ruegeria sp. AI3; assembly: GCF_056541245.1. Lineage (NCBI taxonomy): Bacteria > Pseudomonadati > Pseudomonadota > Alphaproteobacteria > Rhodobacterales > Roseobacteraceae > Ruegeria > Ruegeria sp. AI3. The sequence continues at coordinate 148,380 of NZ_JBQFYA010000003.1, read as the reverse complement.
CGGTATAGTGGATGCGAACTGTGTCGCCTTGTTTGATCTCAGACATGGGGCCTCCGGGGCTTGTGGGGAATGGGGCGCCGAACACAAGCGCGCTACGCCGGAGTCTGACGCCGCACAGGATGCATCCATCTGATTCTGATGTCCAGATTGCGTTGTAAACGCGCGCATTCTCTGGTCGTCGCTTGCACGCGTGCCTTCAATACCCAGCGGTTGGAACGGGAACATCCGATCCTATCGAAAAGATGTTATCGCTACAGTCTTAAATAGAGATTGACCGGTAATGGGAATCTCTGTCATCAGCGTCTTCATGTCCGGTTCCGGGTTCGCCCGGAGAAAAGGGAATGCGGTGCGGGGAATTCAAATCCACCCAATGCCGCAACTGCCCCCGCAACTGTAGGCGGAGAGCAGGGCTGACACGCCACTGGGTTCCACCCGGGAAGGCCAGCCCCATGCTTTGACCCGCAAGTCAGGAGACCTGCCGGACATGCACCCTCGGAAGGGGTGTGTCACCGATGCCGGGGTGTGCATTGGGCCGATACCCTCATTTTGGGTACGTGGTCCCGTTCTCCCCGATGTCAAAAAAGAAAGCGTGCCGGGGTTGGCACGAAGGACGAAGGAAAGACCTTGTGAAGAAACTATTTTGCACGGCTGCGGCTGCGCTGGCGATTCCAGCGATGGCGCACGCACATTTTCTGCTGGAATACACCACCGACACGCTGATCGAGGCGCCGGGCGACGTGCCGGTCAAGCTGATCTTCTGGCACCCGTTTGAAAACGGCCATGTCATGGATCTGGAAAAGCCGCAGGAATTCTACGTGATCCACAATGGCGAAAAGACCGACCTGCTGGACACGCTGGAGCCCATCCGGTTTTCGAGCCCCGAAAACGAAGGCGCGGCCTTTCAGGGATCTGTTCCGGTCAAGCGTTCGGGCGACTACGTGATGGTCACGGTGCCTCAGCCCTATTACGAAGAGGCCGAGGATATCTATATCCAACAGATCACGAAGGCGTTCCTGAACCGCAACGAACTGCCGACCGACTGGATGAACCCCGCGGGTCTGGCGACCGAGATCGTGCCTCTGAACAAGCCCTACAACATCATCGCAGGCTCGACCTTCACCGGTCAGGTTCTGGCAAATGGCGAACCGGTTGCCGGCGCTGAGATCGAGATCGAATACATGGCCGCCAAGCCCAGCTTTGACAGCCAAGCCTCGTCCGAGCCTACCGTTTCGCCGATGCCGGGTGGTGCTGTTGTCGCAATTTCTGACGCCAATGGCTATTTTTCCTTCGGTGTGCCGAAAGCTGGTTACTGGGGCTTTGCCGCCCTCGGTGCTGGTCCTGAAACCGAACATGAAGGCAAAGAGCTGAGCCAGGACGCGGTGATTTGGATCCGCGCCTGGGACATGGAGTAACCCCCGATGCACATCGTCGACGGAGCCCTGTCCAACCCGGTCGTCATCGGCGGAGCCGTTGCCGCCGCTGGTGGGGTCGCAATGGGCCTCAGGTCGCTGGATCTGGACCGCATCCCCACAGCAGGGGTGCTGGCGGCCAGTTTCTTCGTGGCCTCGCTGATCCATGTTCCGATCGGGCCGTCGTCGGTGCATCTGATCCTCAACGGTCTAGCCGGGCTTCTGCTCGGCTGGGCTGCCTTCCCGGCCTTGTTTGTGGGTCTGCTCCTTCAAGCCGTTTTCTTCGGCTTCGGCGGGCTGACGGTGCTGGGGATCAACGCGCTTAACATCGCTTTTCCGGCCGCTCTGGCGGGGCTGCTGTTCCGGCCTCTGATTGGGCGTGGTTCACCTGTTCATGGCGCGATCTGGGGCGGCATAGGCGGCGCCTTTGCCATTGCGGCCACGACCGTCATGGTGGGCATCTCACTGGCCCTGTCCGGGGACGAATTCCTCCCCGCCGCCAGGCTGGTCTTCTTTGCCCATATCCCCGTGATGATCATCGAGGCCGTCCTGACAGGTTTCGCCGTCCTGCTGGCGCGAAAGGTCAAACCCGAATTGTTTCTGACAAGGCCCGCCACATGAGACAGCTTGCCCTCATCCTGGCCCTATGCGCAGCCCCTCTGCCCGCGCTGGCCCACAAGGTGATTGCCGGGGTCTTTGCATCCGGCGATGCGATCGAAGGGGAAATTGGCTTCTCCAACGGCACCATGGCGACCGATACCGAGGTTGTCGTAACCGATCCAAACGGGGTCGAGCTGGGCCGGGCCACGACCGACGCAGACGGGTTCTTCATCTACACGCCCACAACACCCGTCGCCCATACCTTCTTTGCCGACCTTGGCGCCGGTCACGTGGCCGAGGTCACCATGCCCGCCGAGGACGTCGCCAAGATCATGGGCGTTGCCGTCCAGAACACGCCCGCAGCGTCGCCTACACCAGCTCCCGCCTCAGAGGGCGTCACCGTGGCCTCCCTCAGCGATGAGGAACGCCAGGCCATTGCAGCAGCCGTCCGAGACGAAATACGCCCTCTGCGCCGGGAAATCGCCGCCTATCGTGAACATAACGACCTACAGACCATTCTAGGCGGCATCGGTTACATCTTTGGCCTGTTCGGGCTGGGCTTCTACCTCGCGGCGCGGAGGAAACTGGCAGGCTGATGGCACACGTACTGGGACCACAGGAACGGACGCTGGCCGAGGCTGGCACGATCGGTCAACAGGGGTTGATCACCTCGCTTGATCCGCGCGTGCGCATCGTCATGTCCGTTTTGTTTGCGGTCGTTGTGGTCTCCCTATCCTCCCTCCCCGCGCTTGCGGCGGCGTTGATGATCGCGCTGGCCCTACTGGTGCTATCCCGACTGCCTTGGCGCAAAACGCTCAAGCGGATGGCGATGATGGACAGTTTCATCATCTTCATGCTGGTCCTCCTGCCCTTCACCATGCCCGGCGACCCGATGTTTACCATCTGGGGGTTTCCGGCCAGCTGGCAGGGGCTCTGGAAAGCCGTTGAAATCGCGCTGACCGCGAATGCCGTGATCCTGACCGTGATGGTTCTGGTCGGCACGATGGAGCCTGTTACGTTGGGCCACGCCCTGCACCGGTTGCGCTGCCCGGAAACACTGGTGCATCTTCTTATGTTCACAATCCGCTACATCGACGTCCTGCATGAGGAATATCAACGCCTCCGCTCAGCCATGAAAGTCCGAGGCTTCCGCCCCGGTACCAACTGGCACACCTATCGCAGTTTTGGCTATCTGGTTGGGATGATGCTGGTCCGGGCCATCGAACGGTCCGAGCGTATCCTCGGCGCGATGAAATGCCGGGGGTTTTCGGGCAAGATGCTGTTGCTGCAGGACTTTACCCTGACACGCCGAGATATTGTCTTTGCTGCCGGGCTAGGGGCCCTCTGCCTTGCCCTGATGATTGTGGAATTCGCATGACACTTATCGCGTTACACGACATCTGCTTTGCCTACCACGGACAGGACCCGGTTCTGAATGGGGCAAGCCTACAGCTGGAGGCCGGGCAACGCCTGTCTCTGACCGGTCCGAACGGGTCCGGCAAATCCACTCTCCTACGTATCACACTTGGGCTGCAACGGCCGTCTTCGGGTACGGTGACCGTCTTTGGCAAAACACGACAGGCCGAGGCCGATTTCCACGACGTCCGCCGCCATATCGGTCTTGTCTTTCAGGACCCCGACGACCAGCTGTTCTGCCCCACCGTGGCTGAAGACATTGCCTTTGGTCCGCTGAACCTCGGCAAAACGCGGGATGAGGCGCTTGCGATCGTGGATCGCGTTTTGGGCGACCTCGACCTCATGCACCTAAAGGAACGGACCACGCATAAACTGTCAGGCGGCGAAAAGCGTCTGATCACGCTGGCAACTGTTCTGGCGATGGAGCCGCAGGCCCTGCTGCTGGATGAGCCAACCAATGCGCTGGACACCAAGAACGAGGCGCGGTTGCTCGAAATCCTGCAATCTCTGCCTCAGGCTATCCTTCTGGTCAGCCATTCTCCTGCATTTCGCGATGCGCTGGCCCCGGACAGGCTTGAATTGCAAGACGGTAAGCTTGTCGCTGTGTGAGAAAGCCCATCCTGGTCGTGCCGATGCAAACTAGTTTGTAACTCCGCAAAACAAAAAACCCCGCGTCGAGGACACGGGGTTCTTTTTTGAAAGCTGTTGGCTTTCTTATTCTTCTGCGGCCTCTTCGGCTGCAACGCGAGCTTTGTCAGCCGCGCCTTTGGCGTCAACGTCACGATCAACGAATTCGATGATCGCCATCGGCGCCATGTCGCCATAGCGGAAGCCAGCTTTCAGGATACGGACATAACCGCCCTGACGCTCGGCATAGCGGGGGCCCAGAACTTCGAACAGCTTTGCGACGTCTTTGTCTTCTTTCAGCTGTGCTGCGGCCTGACGGCGTGCGTGCAGGTCGCCGCGCTTGCCCAGAGTGACCAGCTTTTCGATGATCGGGCGCAGTTCTTTTGCCTTGGGCAGAGTTGTTTTGATTTGCTCATGCTCGATGAGCGAGCCAGCCATGTTTGCAAACAGAGCCTTGCGGTGCTCATGAGTACGGTTCAGGCGGCGGTAACCACGTGCGTGACGCATTTTTCAGTTCCTATATTGCGTTTTGCTTTGTCTGGCCGGCGATGCGTGTCACCGGCTCTCCTTGGGGCGGAAGTGCCCATACAGTCCCCGGACGCCCGGGCATTGGGGAAGACGCGCTTAAAACGCGTCTTCGAATTTCTTCGCCAGATCTTCGATGTTGTCGGGCGGCCAATCCTCGACATCCATGCCGAGGTGCAAACCCATGCCGGACAGCACTTCTTTGATCTCGTTCAGCGACTTGCGGCCGAAGTTCGGGGTGCGCAGCATCTCGGCTTCGGTCTTCTGGATCAGGTCGCCGATGTAAACGATGTTGTCGTTCTTCAGGCAGTTTGCCGAACGGACCGACAGTTCCAGCTCGTCGACTTTCTTTAGCAGCAGCGGGTTGAACTCCAGACCATCGTCCTCGTCCTGGCGGCCAGCCGATTCCGGCTCGTCGAAGTTTACGAAGATCGACAGCTGGTCTTGCAGGATACGAGCGGCATAGGCCAGCGCGTCTTCCGGCGTGATCGAACCATCGGTTTCGATCTTCAGGGTCAGCTTGTCATAGTCCAGAACCTGCCCTTCACGGGTCGGCTGAACGTCATAGGCAACCTTTTTGACCGGCGAGTAGATCGCATCGATCGGGATCAGGCCGATGGGTGCATCTTCGGGCTTGTTCTTCTCAGCCGAAACATAACCCTTGCCAGTGTTGACGGTCAGCTCCATGAACAGGTCGGCACCATCATCAAGGTGGCAGATGACGTGATCGCGGTTCAGAACCTCGATGCCAGCGCTTTCGCTGATGTCACCAGCGGTGACAACCGCGGGGCCCTTGGCATTGATCGACAGGCGCTTGGGGCCTTCGACTTCCATGCGCAGCGACACGCCTTTGAGGTTCAGGATGATGTCGGTGACGTCTTCACGCACGCCCGCCACGCTCGAGAACTCGTGCAGGACGTTGTCGATTTGAACGCTGGTGATGGCCGCACCTTGCAGCGAGCTCATCAGAACGCGGCGCAGCGCGTTGCCCAGTGTCAGACCAAAGCCACGCTCCAGCGGTTCAGCAACCAGAGTTGCCTGACGCGCAGGGTCGTTGCCCGGCTTGCCGTCCAGCTGGGTCGGCTTGATCAATTCTGCCCAATTCTTGTGGATCATGTAATCCCTCCATTCCTGTCCGCGCCCCATGACCAACAAGGTGCAGACGCCCGAGGTTCAAAATGACGTGCTGGGGCCGTGCAAAAACACAGCCCCAGCCAAATTCAAAATCGCTTAGACGCGGCGGCGCTTCGGCGGGCGGCAACCGTTGTGAGCGATCGGCGTCACGTCGCGGATCGACGTGATGTTGAAGCCCACGGCAGCCAGCGCGCGCAGAGCCGATTCACGACCCGAACCGGGACCCTGAACTTCGACTTCCAGCGTCTTGACGCCATGTTCCTGCGCCTTTTTGCCTGCATCTTCTGCAGCCATCTGAGCGGCGTAGGGTGTCGATTTCCGCGATCCTTTGAAGCCCATGGTACCGGCAGACGACCACGAAATCGCGTTGCCCTGCACGTCCGAGATCAGGATCTTGGTGTTGTTGAAGGTCGAGTTCACATGGGCGACGCCCGATGCGATGTTCTTACGCTCTTTGCGCTTAACGCGAGTCTTATCACGTGCCATCAGTCAGACCCTCCCTTATTTCTTCTTACCAGCGATGGCCTTTGCGGGGCCTTTGCGGGTACGAGCGTTGGTGTGGGTACGCTGACCGCGAACCGGCAGGTTGCGGCGGTGACGCAGACCGCGGTAGCAGCCCAGGTCCATCAGGCGCTTGACGTTCATTTGAACTTCACGACGCAGGTCACCTTCGACGGTGAAGTTTTCGTCGATGAATTCGCGGATTTTCAGAACTTCGGCGTCGGACAGTTCGTTGACGCGACGGGTCGCTTCAATGCCCACGGCTTCGCAGATCGCTTTGGCCGAGGTGTTGCCGATTCCGGTGATATAGGTGAGGGCGATTGGTACCCGCTTTGCAGTCGGGATGTTTACGCCGGCAATACGTGCCACGTGTCACTTTCCTTTTCGTTGCGGTTCCGTAACTCCAGAACCTTTTTTCACAACGCCTAACCGTGGCAGTGTCGCCAGAGGGCTCAGCATTTTATGATATGATCATGTGAACGGAGTACCCGCGCACAATTCGATTCTCTTCCGAGATAGCGTCAATTAGTGTCGCGCGACCCGCGCGTCAAGCGCAGATCGCATATTGATCCCGAATTCACTCCGCAGGCTCGATTTCGGGGAAGGTCCAGGTCCCGTCAATCACTTCGGGCGCGGGTTGGTAGAGACGCACGGAGTAATTCCAGCCCTCCATGATCGGTAGGCAATTCACACGGCCGTCGTCGCAACCACCGAAATGAACCGTCATCGACCCATCCGGGTTACTGTCGCCCATCACCGAGTTGATCACATAGACACCCAGATCGTTCTCTTCAAAGAACCCCGCCGCGTTATACAGGCTGACCGACCAGAACGCGCCAACCGGAACCTCGGCGGGAACTTCCAGCTTGTACGCCCCCAGTTCCAGCCCCGGTTCGACGTTCAGATAGAAGGCCTGCGCCTCTGGCAGACCGCCCCAGCCGAAAGCTGTTCCCAGCAGGTGGCGCACAGGGTCAACCGCCTCTTTCGAGCCGAATGTGCCGGTGCTGTCAGGTGAGAAACGCGCCAGCTCCAACACGGCGCTCAACACCTCTTCAAACGCATCCTTGTCGTAATGCGCTTCGTCAAAGGGACGCGCGGAATTGGCCTGCAGCGTGACCCAATCCTGCAATGCGGTCACTGCGGCTATGTCTGCGGGGTCCTCCGAGTCGACGAGGTACCGAAACAACAGCGCAACGTAGGGTGTATCGAACTGCTCGACCGTCAGCTCATAAGTTCCACCGCCAAGGAACACGTCGTTGACGTAGTGATCCTGATTGACAACCTGAACCGAGACATAGCGATCCCCGGTCTCCGGCAAGGTCAGCAAAGCGCCGTCCGAAATATCAACCACCGCCATGCTGTAAAGCGTATCCCGGTTCATGCGGATCGTCGGTTGCATATCCAACGGTGTAGGCTCGCGCACGTGAAACAGCGTGTTGACGCTGCCCGACTGCGCCAGATACTTCCGAAATTCGATATCTGTCGCCGCACGGACAAAGTTGTCGATGGTCACCGGCGTCTGTTCTGCACAAGCACCGATTGCTGCCATAGTCAGAGCGGACGTCATCGCGAGCAATTTAAGCGATAGGCTCATTGCTATCTCCCAACAAAAAATGCGCGCGTTGGCCGAAGTGATACCTCGTCAAACGCACGCATTCAATTGTCAAGATGTGTTACCTTAGGGCAGCTTCGATTGCGCCCTGAACCTCTTCGATTTCGCCCAGTCCGTTGATCTTGGTCAGTTGACCCTTGGCATAATAGTAGCCGATCAGCGGCGAGGTTTTCTTGTAGTACTCCATCAAGCGGGTCTTGAGGCTTTCCTCATTGTCATCCGCGCGGCGCTTGAAGTCATTCTCTTTGCCGCAATTGGAGCATTTGCCGTCTGCGGGAATCGGCTTGGTGATGTCGTTGTAGACCTCGCCACAGCCGCCACATGTCGAACGCGCGGTGATCCGTTCGACCAGAGCGGCATCGTCGACTTCCATCTCGATCACGGCATCCAGGCTGTTGCCGGTGCTGTCCAGCAACTCACCCAGCGCGTCGGCCTGTGCCAATGTGCGCGGGAAGCCGTCAAAGATGAAACCGCCCTCTGCACCTGCGTCCAGCTTTTCACGGATCAGACCGATCACGATCTCATCGGTCACAAGCTGCCCTTTGGCCATAACCTCGGCCACACGGTTGCCCATCTCGGTGCCGCTATCCTTGGCCTCGCGCAGCATATCACCAGTGCTAAGCTGCACCATACCGCGTGTTTCGACCAGATGACGCGCCTGGGTACCTTTACCGGCACCCGGGGGGCCAAGCAGAATGATATTCATCGACGAGCAGCTCCCTTTCTGCCGCGTTTCTTGCCTTTGCCGCGCAATTGGGACTTTTCGATCAGCCCTTCATATTGGTGCGCCAGCAGGTGGCTCTGAACCTGTTGGATCGTGTCCATGGTTACAGAGACGATAATCAGAACCGAGGTGCCACCGAAGTAGAACGGGATGGCAAACTGGTTCCGAACGATTTCAGGCAGCAGACAGACCAGCGCGAGATAGGCAGAACCCAGCACCAGAACGCGATTGACCACGTATTCGAGATACTCGGCGGTTTTCTTGCCGGGGCGGATGCCGGGCACAAAACCGTTCTGCTTTTTCAGGTTGTCGGCCACGTCATCCGGTTTGAAAGATACGTTGAACGTATAGAAATACGCGAAGAACACGATCATCGACGCGAAGAACAGCAGATAGAGCGGCTGTCCCGGACCAAAGTTCGCCAGCAGCCACGACATGACCGGACCGTTGGCCGCACCCGACGAGAAGGTCGAGATCGTCACCGGCAGCAACAGCAGCGAGCTGGCAAAGATAGCGGGGATAACGCCCGACGGGTTGACCTTGACCGGCAGGTGGCTCGAGCCGCCTTCGTAAACCTTCATACCGGCCTGACGGCGCGGGTATTGAATGTGGATCTTGCGCAAGGCCCGTTCCATGAACACCACAAAGGTGATCACGACGATGACCATCAGGATCACACCAACGATCACGGCCGGGCTGATTGCGCCCGAACGACCCGAGGCAAAGAACTGAGCCAGAGCGGCCGGAACCTCGGCGATGATGCCGACGAAGATGATCAGAGAGATACCGTTGCCGATGCCGCGCGCAGTGATCTGCTCACCCAGCCACATCAGGAACATGGTACCGCCGACCAGAGTGATCATGGTCGACATGCGGAAGAATAGGCCCGGATCGGTCGCCAGATCACCTGATTCCAGCGAAACGGCCAGACCATAGGCCTGCACGGTGGCCAACGCCACAGTCCCGAAACGGGTATATTGGTTGATCTTCTTGCGGCCCTGCTCGCCCTCTTTCTTGAGTTGCTCGAGCGCGGGAACCATGGATGTCAGCAGCTGCACGATGATCGAGGCCGAGATGTAGGGCATGATGCCGAGGGCAAAGATACCCATTCGACCCAGCGCCCCGCCGGTGAACATCGAAACCATGCCGCCGATGCCTTGCCCCGCTTGCTCCATGAATTCACGCAGCGCTTGTCCGTCGATTCCCGGCACCGGAATGAAGGTGCCAAGGCGATAAACGATCAACAAACCCAGTGTGAACAGGATGCGGTTGCGCAGATCGGTGGCTTTGCCAAGGGCAGACCAGCTTGTGTTGGCTGCCATTTGTTCTGCTGCTGATACCATAAATCGGTCTCTCTTATGAAAACACCGCCCAGAACCGTTTTCCGGCTCGGGCGGCGTCTGGGAAAACTTAGTGCTCTATGTAAGCGGGTCTTCGCCCGCTCACAAGCGCTTACTCTGCCGCAGCAGCTTTTGTGACCGTCAGTGAGCCGCCCGCTTTTTCAACTGCCTCAACAGCAGCTTTCGAAGCACCTGTCACTTCTAGGTTCAGCTTGGCGCTAACCTCGCCTTTGGCCAGAACGCGGATACCGTCCAGCTTGCGACGAACCAGACCCGAGGCGACCAGAGCGTCCTCGGTGATCGCAGCTTTGGCGTCCAGCTTGCCGGCGTCAACGAATTTCTGGATCAGGCCCAGGTTGATAACGGCGAATTCCTTACGGTTCGGCTTGTTGAAGCCACGCTTGGGAAGACGTTGGTACAGCGGCATCTGGCCGCCTTCGTAGCCGTTGATGGCCACACCCGAACGGGATTTCTGACCTTTGATACCACGGCCACCCATTTTACCCTTGCCGGAGCCCGGACCACGGCCAACGCGGGTCCGTTTCGGTGCGGCGCCTGGGTTATCGCGCAATTCGTTCAGTTTCATATCGCTTCTCCTAAGCCGGATGTGACCCCCGAAGCGTGATGGGACAAACACGGCGTTTCTTGGTTTTGATTCTCGTGGACGCAATGCCACCGGGGCGCTCTACAGCTTTGTGGCCCGCGTTGCAAGTGGCGCGTGGATGTGCAGCCCATCAAACGCAAAAGAGACGCCCAAAAGGACGCCTCTTCGCGTGTGAGTGGTGGGGTAGGTCAGGCGCAGTAAGCGTGCTTGTGCGCAATATCAGCGATATCGCAGCGACGGACTCCGATATCGTCCAGCTCGCGATTGCTGAGCCGCTGCAGTTCGGAGTAGGTCCGCTGGTATTCGGCAGCCCGAGCCCGCGCGACTTTGATGCGTTCAATAAGTGCGGAAACGCGTGCGCCGAAATTGAAGGTCGAGGGGGTGAGTGTTGCAGTATGTGCCATTTTCTTTCCTTTCAGACCGAGGCGTATTCCCCGGCAAATTTTGTGTTCCTTTTGGATACAGCGAGCAGATAGGAAAGGGCCGCGTGGCCGACAACGCCAGTTACGGTCTAGCCGCTATGCAAGGCGGACATATCCAGATTTGAAGGCGGATCAGTGCGGCACACACCCCTCAAATCCTGCCAAAATTGACGAATCGAGCGGTTTCCGATAACTTTGTTATATTGTTTAATGTGTTATGGAGCGTCAAATGACGTGGAATTTTTGCACGTGTTTTGCAGTGGTTTTAATGGCTGCAATTGCATTAACGGCTGTATCAACGGCCCCGGCGTCAGCCTGCAACCCAAGATATCAGCTCTGCTGAACCTGGGTCCCAATCGTCACGCCCAGAATAACGTTGCTGCGTGATGAAAACCTGTCTTGGCAAAGGGGTCGGACATGTCGTTCTGGACCGGAAAGAAAGAGTCGCTTGTTCAAAGCCTGGTCGAGATCACCTTCAAAGCCGTTCTTTCAGGCCTTGTAATCGTGTTCTTCGCTCAGTTTCTAATTGCCATGGTGGACAACCGGATCGAAGTGGCATCGAAACGCGATGCGCTGAATACGTTTCGCAATGACCAGCTGACCACGCTGACCACGCGGTTCACACAGGCTTACATGTCCACCGACTGCGCACGCAGCCTGCGGAGTGTCGACGCTAATACCTGTCAAAGCGAGTTTTCGGCCTTCCTGACCGAACTCAAAACGATCTACCTTGAGCTTAGGATTCACTATCCTGACCAAGAGTTCGGCACCCTTCTGAGCCTCGAATCCCTAGCCGAAACGATGCACGCGCAGCCTGCGGAAATTGATCAAGCCGATCTCGACGTTTTTGCATCCACTTTTGGCGGCTCATTGGACGAAATGGCGCAAAATTTCCGATAGAAATGAGACTTTCGATGATGAAAAATACAGTTTATGCCCTCGCTCTAACCTGCTTAGCCTCAGCTGGTTTTGCCCAAACAACCTCGAACGGTATCCCGGAGGGAGGGCGCTGGGTCGTGGGTGGGACATTTGCGCTGTCCAATATCGGCAACAATGAACCCAGAGGTCGGAAAAGCTACTCTGGCGCGGAGAAAGAGGCCAACAGGGTGGCCACCTTCTTGCCCGGCATGACGATCGTCTACAATCTTGAACCTACGCCGGGACGGTCCGGGTATCTAGCAGGTACAACGCATAACGGGATCCGTGTCGTGGTGCTGGAGGGTGAGCTTTCTAACGGTGCCTTTAGCGACCGTGACACTACAGATGTGGTGACCCACCATTCCTACACCGGATGCCGAGATCTGGCTTGCACCTCAGAGGCTGAAGTGGGGATCGGGTTCTCGTTCCAGATTGAAGAAGCCGACGATGACAAGCTCGTCCTGTTCAATCCACAGTCGGAATTGCGTATCGTGCATACGAGGGAGGGCTTCGATCAGTTGGAGGCACGCGGCTACACTACTCAGGTCAAGGATCGCGTTCACCCGCGCCTAATCATTCACGACGGCTACGCCTCCGAAGTTTCGACGGGCTGTGGCCTTATGCGCAGTGTCCTGCCCGACATAAAGGCCCCCAAGGCAGAGTATGAAGCCAAACCATCCGAGTGGGCGGCCAACAGTCCAAACTGGTCACTAAAGGCGATCGAAGTCTTTGGCTTGGGCGACGTCGCGCTGAATGCTGCAGGTACAGAATATGTCGGCACTTTGGCCGCTGAAATCGGGACCGGCACGGAATCCGCAAGCGGCCCTGTGTCGTTGGACTTCACGGTCATCGCATATCGGGATTCTGAATGGGTTAATGAAGAGTTCTACAAATTCGGTGGTCTGGCCCAGACGGTCACCTGCCGCCGTGAGAACCCAAGCTTCGGTAAGCTACTGCCGCGCTATGTCGAAAACGCCTATCTGCATTTCGATGTGACGCCGGGGGAAGAGCCTCAGGACTTTCCTCTGGCTGGCCGTGAACTGCCCGATCAATTCGAAGGCGACAAGGAACTTCAGGATGAACTAAGGGCCTATCTTCCGCGTGCCTTCTACTACAGCGTGAACAATCACCGACAGTATCAGGCCCTGTTCGAGGCGATCGTTGCCGAGACGTCGATCCTCTACCCGTCTGCAATTGCGAATGTCATCGCACGTCTGAACGCGTCATGCGCGCGTCAGAGCCGAAAAGACTGTGCAAAAATCGTGGATCGGGTCGGAAACCTGAACAACAACTAAAGCGACACTAAGGTTCCGGTCGGTTTGGTTGTCCTATTTTGCGGCCAACCAAAATGGCTACTTCCATAGCATTTCAAACTAGGCTGATCTGGCGCTTAAATGGCCGCTTTGCGGCTTTCATCCAGATAGATCTCGCGAAGGCGTTTGGCGATTGGGCCGGGGGTGCCATCGCCCAACGACACGCCATCGATCTCAACCACCGGCATGACAAACGCGCTGGCCGAGGTGGTGAAAGCCTCGTCCGCCTCTTTCGCCTCGTCGATGGTGAACAGACGTTCCTCGACCTCCATCTGCGCCTCGGCAGCCATGCGCAGAACAGCCTTGCGGGTAATGCCGTGCAGGATGTCATTCGACAGCGGACGGGTGACGATCTTGCCGTTCTTCACGAAATAGGCGTTGTTACTGGTGCCCTCGGTGACGTGACCGTCTTCGATCATCCACGCATCATCACACCCGGCAGCCTTGGCCATCATCTTGCCCATCGACGGGTAGAGCAGTTGCACGGTCTTAATGTCACGACGCCCCCAGCGGATATCCTCGATCGAGATGATCTTGGCGCCCTTTTGCGCCGCAGGACTATCCGCCAGACCAGGCTTGTTTTGCGTGAACAGAACCAGCGTCGGCTTGGTGTCGGCGGAGGGGAACACAAAATCCCGGTCCCCATCGCTGCCGCGTGAGACCTGCAGATAGACCAGACCTTCGTCGATCCCGTTCAACTCGACCAGCTTGCGGTGGATCTCCAGCAGTTCATCCTTGGTGCAAGGCTCAGCCATCTGCAGCTCGTCCAAAGAACGTTTCAGGCGCACCGCGTGGCCTTCAAAGTCGATCAGCTTGCCATCCAGAACGCTGGTCACCTCATAGACAGCATCTGCCATCAGGAAACCACGGTCAAAAATGGATACCTTGGCCTCGGTTTCGGGCAGGTATTCGCCATTCACGTAAACGGTGCGGGTCATGTCACTCTCCTCAGCCCCAGAGGTCCACGCTAGGCGGATGCACTCCGGCGTCGTCAAAAATCAGCGGGTTGGTGCGGTCTTCGGCCAACAGAAGCGGGCCGTCAAGGTCTGTCACCATCGCACCCTGTGCCAGCAATGTCGCAGGGGCCATGGCCAGCGAGCTGCCGACCATGCAGCCGACCATAACCTTGTAGCCCTCAGCCAACGCCGCCTCGCGCAGCAGCAAGGCCTCAGTCAGACCACCGGTCTTGTCGAGCTTGATGTTCACCACATCATATTTGCCCTTCAATTTGGGCAGGCTGGTCCGGTCATGACAGGATTCGTCCGCGCAGACAGGTACCGGACGCTCCATGCCAATCAGCGCGTCATCCTCACCTGCAGGCAAGGGTTGCTCGACCAGTTCTACGCCCAGCCGCACCAGATGAGGTGCCAAATCCGCATAGACCTCAGCCGACCAACCTTCGTTGGCGTCGACAATAATCTTGGATTTCGGCGCGCCCGCGCGCACGGCCTCCAACCGGGGCATGTCGTCCGGAGTACCCAGCTTGATCTTCAAAAGCGGCCGTTGCGCGTTTTCTGCCGCCTGCTTCTGCATCGCCTCGGGCGTCGCCAAAGACAGGGTAAAGGCGGTGATTTCAGGCCCCGGAACCGGCAGACCGGCCAGGTCCCAGGCGCGCTTGCCCGCGCGCTTGCACTCCAAATCCCAAAGAGCGCAGTCTACCGCGTTCCGAGCGGCACCGGCAGGCAGCAGCTCCATCAGCGATTGCCGGGTGAACTCGGCAGGCAGCGCCGCGATTTCAGTCTCGACCGACTCAAGCGTCTCATCATAGCGCGCGTAGGGCACGCATTCGCCCCAGCCCTGATGGGTTCCGTCTGAAATTCGAACCGTCAGAACCTTTGCTTCGGTTCGCGACCCGCGCGAGATGGTAAACACCTGCGCCAGCCGAAACACATCACGAGAGACCTCAAACTGCACGCACCTGCTCCTTCATCTTTTCAAAAACGCGCCCGCCGGAGGCGATCTTCCGGCGGGTTTCTTTGATCACAGAGCGGAAATAGCATCCACCAGTTTTCCAGCACCAAAGCGGTAAGGGTCGGTAGTGGGCAGGCCCATCTCTTCCTCGACCTTGGCCAGATAGGCCTTGGCCTCGTCCTCGCTCAGGTGCTGAGTGTTGACCGAGATGCCGGCAACCTGACAGGCCGGATTACCAACCCGTGCCAGAGGCAGAGCCGTGTCGCGCAGCTGCTGCAGCGTCGGCAGCGAATACTCGGGCAGGCCGCGCATATGGGACCGTGTCGGCTCATGGCACAGGATCAGCGCATCGGGCTGACCGCCATGGACCAGCGCCATGGTGACGCCCGAATAGGACACGTGATACAAAGAGCCCTGCCCCTCAATGTGATCCCAGTGATCATCGTCATTGTCAGGCGTCAAGTACTCGACCGCACCCGCCATGAAATCCGCAACAACCGCGTCGAGCGGAACACCTTGGCCGGTGATCAGAATACCGGTCTGACCGGTGGCGCGGAAAGTGGACTTCAAGCCGCGCTTGCGCATCTCGGCATCCATCGACATCGCCGTATACATCTTGCCCGCCGAGCAATCGGTGCCAACAGCCAGGCAACGCTTGCCGCTGCGTTTTTTGCCGTTTGCGATGGGGTATCCAACGGTCGGCACGCGCACATCGTGCAGGGTGCAGCCGTGGGTCTGGGCGGCCGCGACCAGATCGCCTTCGTCCCGCAAAAGGTTGTGCAGGCCCGACGCGATGTCATAGCCCATTTCGAGCGCCTCGATCAGAACGGTTTTCCAGGCCTCGCTGATCACGCCGCCGCGGTTGGCAACACCGATCACCAGCGTCTTTGCACCGGCCTCTTTGGCCTCGGCCAAAGTCATGTCGGTCATACCCAGATCGGCCTTGCAGCCCTCCATACGGTACTGGCCTACAGCGTTTTCCGGACGCCAATCACGGATGCCGATAGCAACTTTGGCGGCCAACTGGTCAGGCGCATCGCCCAAAAACAACAGATACGGTGTCTCGATCATTGCGTCGCACTCCTTTGATTCCGCGCCAAACTAAAGAACCACGTGAACGAGCGTTTCGCGAATTTTCACTACATACATCCCCTCACCAATATTTTTTCGCGCATTTTGACGCCTGATCGCAAAATTCTTCGAAGTTTTTAAACTGAACAATCTTTAAGCACTCGCAAACTGTGCCTTGCACAAGAAATGCTGCGCACGCATTGCCGCATCTGCACAATGACCCTTGCGCCGCATTGCGCAATTTAATATCCCGAACGAGAACCAAAACGTAACTTCATTACTCTTGCGAGGTCCCGATGAGTTTCCGCATCCAACCCGCCGCTCCGGCGCGGCCAAACCGTTGCCAGTTGTTCGGCCCCGGCTCGAACACCAAGCTGTTCCCGAAGATGGCGGCCTCTGCTGCGGATGTGATCAACCTGGATCTTGAGGATTCGGTTGCACCCTCTGACAAGGACGTCGCCCGCGCCAATGTCATCGAAGCACTGAACTCCGTCGATTGGGGCAACAAATACATGTCCGTTCGGATCAACGGGCTGGATACGCCCTATTGGTATCGCGATGTGGTGGACGTTCTGGAACAGGCCGGAGATCGCCTTGACCAGATCATGATTCCCAAGGTCGGCTGCGCGGCGGATGTCTATGCCGTGGACGCTCTGGTCACCGCGATTGAGCGCGCCAAGGGTCGGAGCAAGCCGATCTCGTTTGAAGTGATCATCGAATCCGCTGCGGGTATTGCCCATGTCGAGGAAATTGCAGCCTCATCGCCCCGGATGCAGGCGATGAGCTTGGGTGCAGCGGATTTCGCCGCTTCCATGGGCATGCAAACCACCGGAATCGGAGGTACGCAAGAGAACTACTACATGCTGCGCGAAGGCGAGAAGCATTGGTCAGACCCGTGGCATTGGGCGCAAGCGGCCATCGTCGCCGCGTGCCGCACCCATGGCGTTCTGCCGGTCGATGGACCCTTTGGGGACTTCAGCGACGATGAGGGCTATATCGCACAGGCCAAACGCTCGGCCACTTTGGGTATGGTTGGCAAATGGGCGATCCACCCCAAGCAGATCGCACTGGCCAATCAGGTCTTCACCCCATCGGACGAGGCGGTCTCGGAGGCGCGCGAAATTCTGGCCGCGATGGAACAGGCCAAAGCCAATGGCGAAGGCGCGACAGTCTACAAAGGCCGTCTGGTAGACATCGCGTCGATCAAACAGGCCGAGGTCATCGTGGCGCAATCCGAATTGATCGCAGCGAACGGCTAAACCAAATCGGATCAAGGCACCAAAACGGTGCCTTGTTCTGGTTCAGTTATGTCCGAAGATATCGTTCGGGACCCATTCGAGATCCTGACCGTCCTTGCCCCATTTCATCATAAGGCAAGAGCTCCCGCCCTTCTGAAAGTACAAAGTGGTAAGCTCGTACCACCCCGCCTCGGGAATCTCGACTTCGGTAACACCGTTGCCTTCACAAGGTTGCGCCCCATCAAAGTACCCGATGGTCTGGCCCCCCAACTTTGTTTCCGCACCATCGTTTGAATAAACCTCAAACTGGTACGTGCCTGGTTCATCAATCCTGATCAGCCCGGTGATCTCCGCCGCGACGTTGTAAGGCTGGGAGGCCGTCATGACCGGGTCACCATCCTCGGTATCGCGAAAATCAAATGCGGGCACCGGGTCCGCGGCAACACCGATCGTGTCGATCAATTCCCGTGCCTGCTCAAGGCTTTTGATCTTTTTCGGCGCTTCAGCATAGACCACGTTCAAGCCCGGCTTCACATCGGTCTGGACCGGAGCAAGCTCTGCAGTTTCCGCCGCAAAGCTTGCCGTGCCTGAGAGAACCGCAAGGGTTGAGATTATTGCTAGTCGCGAAAACATGTCGCCTCCCCCAAATGATATCTGTCAGGCCGCACCGAAGCATTTTGCGGAAATAGAGTCAAATTCCCGTCCAATAAGAAGTAAACCTTCGATCAACTCCGCAAATCCTTGGGCGAACCCATGACCACATATGACGTGATCGAAGTGACATGGGGCAGTGTTCCCAGCACATCGGTGTGAAAAATCTTGTACGAAGGAAGGTCCGCGCATTCCACGCGCAACAGATATTCTATTGTACCGGTGATATTGTGGCATTCAACCACTTCGGGCGCGCGTTGCAAGGCCCGTTCAAAGCCTTCCTGAGCTGCCTTTGTATGCTCTCCCAGACCAACGCCGATATAGGCGACAAAACCCTTACCCAGCGCGGTCGGGTCCAGAACAGCGCGGTATCCGGTGATGACTCCGGCCTTCTCCAACTCTTGCACGCGGCGCAAACAGGCCGAGGGAGATAGCCCGACACGATCCGCAAGCTCAAGATTACTAATGCGCCCATCCGATGAGAGTTCACGCAATATTTCGCGGTTTATTCGATCCAATTTAGTCATTAGTTGTCAAACTAGATCATTCACGCACAATAACGCAATTTCATTTGCACCATTTGGGGTAAATATCCCCCGCATGACCTACGACATCCTTCTGGCCCTGATCGCCTTTGCCTTCGTCTCGTCCATTACACCGGGACCGAACAACCTGATGCTGATGGCATCTGGCGCCAATTTCGGCTTTCGCCGCACGATCCCGCATATGCTGGGGATCGGTCTTGGCTTTACATTCATGGTTCTGCTTGTTGGCGCGGGTCTGGTGCAGATGTTCAACCAATATCCAGCCAGCTACACGATGCTGAAAGTCGCCTCGGTCATTTACCTGCTGTATCTGGCGTGGAAGATCGCGCATGCCGCACCGGCCGAGAAAGGCGCGGATGTGGGGACGCCGATGAGCTTTCTGCAGGCCGCCGCCTTTCAATGGGTCAACCCAAAGGCCTGGGCGATGGCGTTGACCGCGACAACGGCTTATGCACCGAGTCAGACCCTCAATGTCATCATCATCGTTGCGCTTGTGTTCGGAGCGGTCAACTTGCCCTCAGTCAGTACCTGGACGGTTCTGGGGCAACAAATGGCGCGGGTCCTGACGAATCCGCGCCGGTTGGTGGTGTTTAACTGGACAATGGCGGCCCTGCTAGTGGCCTCGCTCTATCCGGTGTTGTGGCCGAGCTGATCACTTCAGGGGCAGGCAAATCTCGGTCAACAGATCCTCGGGCGCAGTGTCGCGCGGATCGTTGAGGTAGATCTCGTAGCAGGGTCGATCTGCGGGCTCTTGCCCTGATTCAGGCAGCCAGTTTCCAAAAAGACTGTGGTAGGCGGCCTCCAAGCCAGAATAGGGTCCCTTGTAAGTTAACACCGCCGTCTTTCCCCCGGAGATCTGCACGTCCTCCATCCCATCGGGGGTACCTTCCCCACGGAATTCGGCCCCGGCATAGCTGCGCAACTGATCCTCTGGCACCTCATCCGGGCTGTCAAAGTAGATACCAAGCACAGGGCCAACCTGCGGCCAAAGCTGACGGGATTCGCACAGTGCGCCGAACGCTTCAAAGCTTTTGCCAATTTCGGAATATGCGCCTTTGTGCGGCAAGGCGATCACGCGGCGGGCGGGTTCGGTTCGGGTGGTCACGGGATGCATCGGATATCCTCCGGTTTTGAAGTTTGGATGGGCTGGCAGAAACTGACCGGCCTTGCGGAAGGCGGCAGGACTGTTGCCATAGGCCTCGGTAAAGGCCCGGATGAAAGAGTTCGGGTTGGGGTAGCCAACGGAATGCGCAACCTGCGACACCGAGCTGTCTGACCGGACCAGTTGGACCGCAGCACGGTGCAGCCGTATACGACGCACCGCTTGGGCGCAGGTCTCGCCCGTCAATGCGCGGAAAACGCGGTGCCAATGAAACCGCGACATCGCGGCGACATCGGCCAGCGCATCCAGTGACAGATCCCCATCGGGGTGATCGTGGATATAGGTCAGCACCCGCAGGATGCGGTCCTCGTAACTGGTTGCCATTTGGCATCCCTTCCTTCTCTCTGCCCAATCGTGGTCGCATAATCGCCTCTCACAAATCTTGCTGAGTTGCATCCCAAGCGACCACACGTCATATAGCAGGGAACTTCCGCGTTGAGAGGCGTCATGACCCAGTATCTGGATTTCGAAAAACCGCTGGCCGAGATCGAAGGCAAAGCAGAAGAGCTGCGCGCCCTGGCCCGCGCCAATGAAGAGATGGATGTGGCCGAAGAAGCCTCGGCTCTGGACGCCAAGGCCGCCAAGCTGCTGGATGAGCTGTATGCCGATCTGACCCCCTGGCGGAAATGTCAGGTCGCCCGCCACCCCGAACGGCCCCATTGTCAGGACTATGTGAAGGAACTGTTCACCGAGTTCACTCCGCTGGCCGGAGATCGCAACTTTGCCGACGATCTGGCGGTGATAGGCGGGCTGGCCCGGTTCAACGACCAGCCGGTGATGGTGATCGGGCATGAAAAAGGTTCGGATACCAAATCGCGCATCGAACGGAATTTCGGCATGGCCCGCCCCGAAGGATACCGCAAAGCCGTCCGCCTGATGGAGATGGCCGGGCGATTTGGTCTACCGGTCGTGACCCTGATTGACACCGCCGGGGCCTATCCCGGCAAGGGTGCTGAGGAACGCGGTCAGTCCGAAGCGATTGCCCGGTCGACCGAGATGTGTCTGAAAATCGGCGTGCCTCTGGTTTCGGTCATCATCGGCGAAGGTGGCTCTGGCGGGGCTGTGGCCTTTGCCACCGCGAACCGCGTCGCGATGCTGGAGCATTCGGTCTATTCGGTGATCTCACCCGAAGGCTGCGCCTCGATCCTGTGGAAAGATGCCGAGAAGATGCGCGAGGCCGCTGAGGCGCTGCGCCTGACCGCGCAGGACCTTTACAAGCTAGGTGTTTGCGACCGCATCATCACCGAGCCCAAAGGCGGGGCGCATCGGGATCGTCCGGCCGCGATTGAATCGGTCCGTGCCGCCATCGGCGCCATGCTGAAAGAGCTGGACGGTAAGGATGCGGCGGCTCTGATCAAGGACCGCCGTCAGAAGTTCCTGGATATCGGCTTAAAAGGGCTGGCGGCGTAAACCGTCAGCCGCCCAACCGGCGCAACAGCTCAACCGAAGGCTTGCCGGTGACCGGCAGACCATTGGCGCGCTGATAGCCGCTGATCGCAGCCTCAGATTTCTTGCCGATCACCCCGTCCGCGCCTTCGGTATCGAACCCGGCCGAGGTCAGGCGGCGTTGCAGCTCTTTACGATCTTCCAGCGTGAGCCCTGTTTCATCCGGCCCAAACGACGCCTTGAACGGCGCGCCGCCGGCGATCCTGTCGGAAAGATGGCCCACGCCGATCGCATAGCTGTCCGAGTTATTGTAGCGCTTGATCACGTTGAAATTGCGGAACACGGCGATCTTTGGCCCCGGCACCTGAGGCTGCAAGACCGCAACGGGCGTTCCGGAAACGGTACCGACCTCTCCGCCCCAGGGCTGACCCCGCACCCAACCAGCGCGCGACAGATAGGCAGCAGTTGAAGCCAGTGAGTCCGACGGATCCTCGGACCAGATATCGCGCCGCCCATCGCCGGTGAAATCGACCGCATAGGCCAGATACGAGGTCGGAATGAACTGCGTATGCCCCATCGCGCCAGCCCAGCTGCCGGTCATGTTGTCCGCCGATGTGTCGCCCGCTTGAATGATCTGCAAGGCCGCGATCAGTTGCTTTTCGAAAAACGCACCGCGCCGCCCGTCATAGGCCAAGGTCGAGGTTGCCGATATCACCGGCACATCACCGCGGCGCGCGCCATAGCGGCTTTCCAGCCCCCAGACGGCCACAACGACCTCTTTGTCGACGCCGTATTGCGCCTCAATCTGCGACAGAACGCCGTTGTGGCGTTGCAGCATCTGTTTGCCGGTGCTGATCCGCTCATCCGAGGCGGCGATGGCCAGATAGTCCTCAAGCGAGCGTTTGAACTCGACCTGATTGCGGTCCCGTTCGATCACGCCGGGCAGATACCCTGCCCCCTGAAACGCGCGGTTCAGCGTGGATTGTGAGATGCCCTGCGAAGAAGCGCGGGATTTGAAACCTGCCACCCAGGCATCATAGCCCGCATTGGAAACAGGCTGCATTCTGGATGCAGGCGCGCGCGCCGGAGTGGTCGCATCACTGCACGCCGCCAAAAATGCCGCACCGAGGCCGAGTGAAAAACTGCGTCTATTGATCATGGCTGAAATCTGCTCTGGTTTGTGATTTGCCTTAGCGTAGCGCAGTCCGCGCCAGCAAACCAGAACGACCGATCAGAGCGACAGCCAAAAAGGCCGTTCGGCAATTGGCCGCCTAAAGCGTTTTGCGTTTACCTGAAGCAAGGCCATCGAAATGCGCGTTCGACCTTAGGAAGAGGCAGCGTATTTCGATTCAAATCAACGCAAAGCGATCTAACTGACCAGCAACCGCAAGCCCTGCGTCACGTCCGAGCGAACCGCGAGGCGCAGGCCCGGCTCGTCCCCCGCTTTCAACGCAGCGATGATCAGCTTATGGTAATGCGGCGGCTCTGTTCGCCGCAAACGGCCATAAAGCGCACGCATGGTCGGCCCAAGCTGTAGCCAAACGGTTTCCGCCATGGCCAACATCGCAGGCGCCTGAGCGCGCAGATAGAGCGTTCGGTGAAATTCCAGGTTTGTCCGGATATAGCCCACTGCATCGCGCTTGGTCACCATCTCGGCGACGTTCATATTGATGCTCTGCAACCGGTCGATCAGCGCCATGTGCGCGCGAGGCAAAGCACGGCTGGCCAACTCAACCTCCAACAGCGCCCTCAGGGCTGCCAGCTCTTCAATCCGGTCATTTGTCAGCTCAGGCGTCGAGACGCGCCCCGACGAGGAGAGAAACAAAGCCCCCTCAGCCGCCAACCGGCGCACCGCTTCGCGCGCCGGCGTCATCGAGACGTCAAATTCCTTGCCGATTCCCCTGAGGGTCAAAGCCTCGCCCGGCGCAATCTCTCCGTGCAGGATGCGCGATCTCAGGGTGCGATAGACCCGATCATGCGTTGCGATACTCGAGTCCGTGGGCCGTGTCGTTATCATGCCCTCATGTGATCACAAAATTCGGTGACGTCAACTCGCTGGTGAGTCAAATCGGAAGCGATGCAACACGGCTCCATTGTCCCTAAGCCAGCGACGCGGGGTATCATATGGGCCGAATATACGCTCCACCTGTGCCCAGAAGGCCGGCGAGTGGTTCATCTCGGCCAGATGCGCCACCTCATGCGCAGCGACATAGTGCAGAACTTCAGGCGGGGCGAGAATCAAGCGCCACGAGAACATCAGCCCCCCGTGGGAACTGCAGGACCCCCAGCGCGACCGCGTGTCCCGCAGTGACAGGGTCGTGTAGGACCGGCCCAGAATGGCGGCGTAGTCATCACAGGCCTCGCTCAAACGATCCCGCGCAAGTTCTTTGAGGAAGCGGGCCAATCGACGCCCCTCAGCCCCTGCTGGGACGGCCACCGTGTCCGCGCCCAACTGAACGCGCCGTCGGGTTGCCGGGACGATTCGGCGTTCAACGCCTTCGACAGGGATCAGGCCGCCGACGCGAACGTCCTCCCTCTCGGGCTGGCCCGCCAGATTCTGGCGGATCCAATCTTCCTTGCTACGCGCGAAGTTCAACGCCTCGACTTCGGGCACGCCGTTTGGATAAGTCAGGGTAACTCGTCCGTCCAATTGGGAAATCCGCAGACTGATCCGTCGCGCCCGCGAGGATTTGCGCAGCGTCAGCGGCACTGGCGGCCTGCCCGGCAAAGCGTGTTCCCCCATATCCCGTCCTCTTCCGCGCAAAGGCTTTGACAGCACCCGCCGCCTGTGGCAGGTGAACTGAATCTTTTAGACGACTCACCTGATATCAAGGGGATTTGACATGCCCAAGGAAGAATGGGGCGTAAAGCGCGTTTGTCCGACCACCGGTAAGCGGTTTTATGACCTGAACAAAGACCCGATCGTCAGCCCCTACACGGGCGAGATCGTGGAACTTGAAACCGGCAAGAGCCGGATGATCGCCGCCGATGCCGAAGATGCGGCAACCAAGAAAGCGCGCGAAAACGCATCCGAGGATGATCTGGTTCTGGATGATGACGACAATGTCGACGTCGATCTGGATGACGATCTGCTGGATGATGACGACGACAGCAATGATGATGTTTCGCTGGACGACATCAAGGACATGTCGTCGGAAGACGAAAACTGATCCGATACGGGGGCGGCCAGTGGTCGCCCTTTTTCGTTGCGAGAGACGGCGCCTAGTTTTTCGCAAAATTCAAAATTTGCTCTTGCACTCGTGCGCGCTGTCTCATAAACGTCCGCCCACTGCTTCGGCAGTACTTGGAAGGGGCCTTAGCTCAGTTGGGAGAGCGCTTGCATGGCATGCAAGAGGTCAGGGGTTCGACTCCCCTAGGCTCCACCATTTTTCTCCTCAGTTCGAATTCACTCGCAGTCACACGGCTTTGTAAACAAGGCCTTTGACGTGCCAGTCTTTCTCACCCCCAAGGAAACTCGGGCTCTGCCAGAGGTCCCATTGTGGGGGTCTGTGTGGGGTTCGCCAGTGAGAAAGTATGCAAGATGACCAAACTGACTGACAAACAAATCAAGGCCGCGAAATCCGGCGACAAAAGATCAAGCTGGCAGATGGCGGTGGCTTGACGCTGATCGTTCACCCGAAAGGCGGCAAGAAATGGGTCTGGCGCTACAGGGTCGATGGTAAGCAGCGTGAGATGACCTTGGGCTCCTATCCCTCTTTCGGCCTCAAGGACGCGCGCCAGCGCGTCGAGGCGCAGAGGAACTTGCTGGACACTAAAATCACCCCCGACGTGGCGGAGACCGTAGACTTTCCGCAGTACTTTCGGCCAACGTAGTAAACTACTCGGGCCAGATAAAGGCGGATGAGTACAAAACTCTCAGCGAACTCCGTGTCCTGCGTCGAGAGTTATTCGATCCATTGGTTAGTGATCATCGCGGCAATATCGTAAAGAGGATGGGCGATGGATGGATAGTCGAGTTTAACTCGGTCTCGAACGCTGTGCGATGCGCCCTCGATCTACAAAGCCAAGTGTCAGCTCAGTCTTCACTTAAGCTGCGAGTAGGTGTTCATTTGGGAGATGTCGTATTCGACGAAGAAGATATTTTCGGAGATGGCATCAATATTGCCGCTCGGTTACAAGAAGCTTCCAACGAAGAGGCCGTGTTAATTTCCAACGTAGTCTATCGCAGCCTTGGCGAGAGGCTCGCTGAGCAATTTCACCGCGCTGGAGCACGGCAGTTTAAGAACGCGTCGTCGCCAGTTGAAGTATTCCAATGGTCGCCACCTGGCTTCGCTCCACCGCGCTTGACGCCGGCTATTCACTCGAAGTCATTGCTGATCGGTGTCCTACCCTTTGACCGTCTTTCTTCTGACCCCGATCAGGAATTTTTTGCCGATGGCATTACCGAAGAGGTCATCACCACTCTGTCAAAACTGCCGAACTTACTGGTCGTCGCGCGCAATTCTGCTTTCGTCTACAAAGGGCGCTCGGTGGACGTGAAATAGGTCGGACTGGAACAGGGCGTCGATCTTGTTCTCGAGGGAAGTGTTCGCCAAAACGGTAATCGTGTGCGGATTACTGCTCAGCAAATCGATGCGAAGTCCGGAATGCACATTTGGGCAGACCGGTATGATCGCCTCATAGAAGACGTATTCGAAGTTCAAGATGAAATTGCCCTCAGGATAGCAACCGAGCTTCAAGTCGAGCTCTTGGTGGGTGAGATGGCCCGTTTCAGAGGTTCGGGGGCTAAAAATCTGGATGCCTGAACTGCTCAATTGCAAGCCGTGGAGGCTTCGCGCAGAATAAAAAAGGAAGCACAGGCCGACGCTCACCGGTTTGCGCAAAAGGCAATTTCTCTTGATCCTAACTGCTCTGCGCCACATTGTAATTTGGGGTTCATTTGTATTGTCGAAGCAAGGCGCGGCTTTGTAACAGACCGAAGTGCTGAGCTGGCAGAGGCACGTGAATGCGTTCGGCGTGCTCTGGAAATAGACAGCTATAACCCAGAGGCTTACGCAATTGCAGGTTTCGCGGATGCAATAGATGGCAAGCTTGTGTCGGCTATAGAGAAGTTCAATGAAGCACTGGAGCTAAATCCAAACCATGCAGATTTGGCTGCAAGGTTGTCGATTACATTCGCATTCAATGGACAGGCAAAAGAAGCTATCCGCGTGGCGCGGCAAGCCACTACCTTGAACCCTCACTACCCAGGTTGGTATGCAGGCGTTCTGGGTTTAGTCCTTTGACTTGACGGTCAATACGAGGAAGCCAAGGAAGCTGTCACCGGATATGGTCAAAGGGTAGAAGGCTTTGGTCACCTCGACCTCGTACTCGTCCATGTAGAGTCGGAGAACCTTGAGGCCGCTCGCGATGAAGCACGGAATGTGATGAAAAACCGTCCTCAATTTTCCATATCGGATTGGGCGAAAACTCAGCTTTTCTCTGATATAGTACGATTGGAGAAAGACTGCGCGTCTCTGCGTTTGGCCGGCTTGCACGAGTAAGTGTAACGCTGATTTACGGCACCTCAATTTTTCTTGGAAACTGATACCATTGTGTCCGCTTTGAGCTCAATGCTGCTGTTCAGCAGAATTCAGAGAATGACCTCTTTGCGGACTTTGCGTCCATCCGCACTATCAATGCATAGGCCCGCATCCAGCCCAAACCAGACCTTCAATTCCAAGCATGGTGACTTCCGAGATGCGGACAAAGCTTCCGATAAGTCAGTTTGTCGGGATGTGTGACAACGGCCCAAACCGGACATACAAAGTGTAATCACATGCTACGTTGCAGCTGATCAAGAGCCGACGTTCGTACTAATCTCAGATTTTGGTCAACCTGAAATTCGGCTAATCCTACAAATCGTGCTCGAGATCTCTCGACTATTTAATGCAGCTACGCTGCTCCAGGATTGGACTTCAGCGGCCACTCTCAATTCCCACTGTATGTGTTGCACTCATCTGTTTACTCCTGAAGCCGAGCGTCACAAACGTAGTCGCTTAGGCCGGAGAAAAGGTAGATTTATATTCAGATTGGATTGAGTGTTAGGGTGCAGTCACAACAATGCACCCGCACCTTCAAGCAAAGGTGCTCTTGGATTTTGGGGGATCGAGTGATCGAATTTTACAAATCTATCTTGAGAACAACGGGACATCGTCAGGTGGTCAACATCTTGCTGTCTCTGGCCATTGCCGCTCTGGCGGCGTTTCCACTGAACTACCAGAAGGAAATCGTGAACGGTCTGACCGAAAAGAACATAAGCCCCGGAGGCTTGCTGTGGCTTGGTGCTGCTATGGGCGCGGTGATAACCCTCAGCCTCGCGCTGAAATGGGTGCTGGGGTATCTTTCGAGCGTCCTTGGCGAGGACATGATCCGCAAGCTGCGCAAGCGTATTTGCAATCTGTCTCGCGAAAACCCAGAGGGTTCCGAGAAAGTTGCCTATGGTGCCAAAGCAACAATGGTGTCGGCCGAAGCGGAACAAGTAGGAAAGTTCTCCGGTAGCGCCTTGTCTGAACCCATCGTACAAGCCGGAACCCTCGTTGTGATTGTTGGATATATTGCAGCCAATCAACCCTCTCTGGGGCTGATTGCAATCGGTATGATTATCCCTCAGGTGTTTATCGTTCTTCTCGTCCAGACGCGTGTAAACTCCCTTGTGTCAGACAGAGTTCACACATTACGCAAAGCCACAAACTGGCTTGTTGACCCTGATCGCTCGGCCACGGAGATCACTCCTAAATTTGACGAGATCTACGATACCCGCTCCCGGATATTCGTCTGGAAGCTGTCTTCGAAATTTGTACTCAGCGCCATTAACGGAGCCGGGACGGTGGGTGTTCTTGTCGTGGGCGGTTGGCAGGTCCTGGAAGGCAATACGGATGTCGGCACAGTCGTCGCCGCCACCGTAGGTTTGACACGTCTTCAGGGCCCAACGCGGCAGCTGATTGCCTTTTATCGACAGGTCAGTGCAACGGCTGTGAAGTTTGAACTGCTGCGGGAAGCAGGCGTGGATATGGCTGACGCGACCACCTGAAATTTGCACGCATGAATAGACGCCCTATCGTTTGAAGGGGGTAAAATAATGACGAATGAAGCCGGATTTGTGTTCGCTCTGATCGCCGTCGCGGGTGTGCTGATGGCAAGCAACCGTGTTCGCTATGACTTCGTTGCCTTGATAGTTGTTCTTGCGCTTGCCCTCAGCGGCACGCTGACGATTGGGGAGAGCCTATCGGGCTTTGGGAACAGCGTTGTGATCCTTGTCGCCTGCCTTCTTGTGCTGGGCGAAATGTTGGATAGAACCGGCGTTGCTCGCGCAGTTGGGGACGCCATCATGCGGCACGGTGGTCGTGGTGAAACTGGATTGCTGGTGCTCATAATGATCAGCACGGCGCTTCTGGGGAGCGTTATGAGCTCTACAGCCGTCGTCGCAATTTTCATACCGGTCATTCTGCGAATTGCTCAAGAAACGGCAAACGACAAGGCTCGTTTTTTGATGCCAATGTCCTATGCCGCGTTGATAAGTGGCATGCTGACCCTGATCGCCACGCCTCCGAACCTTGTCGTAAGTGATGAGTTGGTGGCGCAGGGATACCAACCTTTCGGTTTGTTTTCCTTTTTTCTGATCGGTGCGTCGGTTCTGGTTGTTGCAGTCCTGTTTGTTTTGTTTTGGGGTCGCTACCGGTTGAAGACCAAGTCTACCCCTGATGAGCAAGAGTTCGCAATTTCCGGAACGACGCTTGCAGGTATGTGGGAAACCTTTGGATTGGATGTACATTCCGCGACTTTCAGGGTCACTGGCAAGGTACTCTCAGAGGACGTTGACAAGCTGACGGGAAGTGGCACGGCAATACTCGTTCGACTGAGGCCTGGCGCCAAAGGAAAGTACCTTGCAGCCATGTTTCGTGAAGGTATGGAACTGCTACCGGGTGACATAGTTTTCATTCGAGGAGCCCAAGACGCACTGGCGGAGTTATCAACCAATGCGTTGTTTGCCAAAACTTTGGGTTTTCAGAAATCAAGCGCTGTTTGGATCGATCAGTTGGGTCTCGCGGATGTATTGATCCACCCCGAAGCTGCTGTGATTGGTCGACAAATGCATGATGCACCCGGGTTCGAAACCAAAGGGATTGAGATAGTTGGCCTGGTGAGAAACAGCGAGCCCGTCGAAAACCCCAATACTACAGTTTTGCAATCAGGCGATCGCCTTATGCTTGCCGGATCATGGGAAGACTTGGATCGTGCGGTTGAAAGGCATGATATGTTGGTGCTTCTGTCGTTCCCAAATGAGCGGACATCCGTCCCACCAGCAGCTAAGGGTTTTTGGGCTGCGATTGCCATCATGGTCACGATGGTTGCCCTGACGGTTTCAGAACTCGTCTCAATAACTACTGCAGTACTGATGGCCGCGGTAGCGGCAGTCTTGCTTCGCACTCTGTCCGCCGAAGACGCCTATCGCGCCGTAAAGCTTCCAAGCCTCGTTCTTATCGCCGGGATGTTGCCACTTGCTGACGCGCTGCAGGCTACGGGCGGATCGGACATAATCGTTGACCAACTGCTTTACCTTGTCGGAGAAGCCAGTCCGCGCGCAGTCATGGCGGCGATCTTTGTTTTAACGGCCCTATTGGGCTTAGTCCTATCCAATACTGCCTCTGCGGTACTTGTTGCGCCGATTGCTATTTCAGCCGCCGAAGCACTTGGGATTTCGCCATACCCAGTTGCGCTGTGTGTTCTGATCGCTGCATCCGCGTCTTTTTCGACTCCGATCTCAACACCTGTAGTCACATTGGTCGTTGCACCCGGGGGGTATAGTTTTGCTGACTTCCTCAAACTCGGTGTGCCGCTCACAATACTGACCGGCACTGTCGCGGTGATCATCGCTCCAATGCTGTTCCCTTATTAGAGGTTTCAGGCATCCTCTCCTCCCAAAGAACGAGAGATCAGGAAAACGATACGCAAAGAAATCGCTACAACAAGCAACTCAGCGGTTAGCGTCAAAAGTAGGGTCATGATGCTGACTGCATCGACCGCCGAAATCGTGTAGGGGCTGACACCAGTTTCAGCTGCGGATATCTGCAAGCCGACTTGAGGGTTGGCCAGCATTGTGACCAGAAGCGCAAATGCGGCTCCGAACAGTGACACGATTGTCAGAACAGCGCCGATCGTTCCGACCCAAACGCCGATCCACACGCGACTTTGAAGCCGGGCGGCTGACGGGTCATCTCCAGTCTCTTTCAGCTTTCGTCCCAAAGACAAATAATGCCAACACCAAAATGTGGTGAAAGCGGGCAGGATCAAACCCAAGAAGGACAACACGTTGCCCACGCCTGCGCCACCTCCGACAACGCCAAGGACAACGCTGCCCAGTACAACGACAATGATCAAAAAAACCAGCTGAACCCAGAAACCGATCTGGCCAAGCTTGACGAGCGCATCTGCGACGCGCCCGGTGTTTTCCCCATGCCAATTCGCGGATTCGCCTACCATATTGCAGTGCTCCCAACCTAAACCCTATGATTTCAAGAAGGTCGTCCACACTTTGGCTTGGCAACCGATCTCTATCAAAAATCACTGGCTATGCGCAGCGGCGAGCGCTTCGCGGAGTTTGTCTTCTTGTTCCTGCGATAGGGACGTCTGAAGTATCTTCGGGTCGTATTGTTCTATCTCGGCGATCACTTTGTCCGGTGTGGCCTTGGCGACAAGCAGAAACAGAGCCGATGAATTTGGCTGGATGGTCTCGCCCAGTTCTTTGATGAAATCATCATTGATGCCGTAGTCGGAAAGGGATCCGCCAAGCGCGCCCATTGCCGCCCCAGCCAAACCGCCCACGGCCATGCCCGCGAGTGGGTTGAGAACAAGAATACCAGCCAACATACCCACTATTGCACCGGTGCTCAGGCCGGTACTGGCGCCAATTCGGGTCATGTTCACTGACTGCTTAATGTGTATGTCTCCCTCTTCGGGCCGCACAACCACGCAGGCATCCAGCAGGTCGATCAATTCCTGTTTTTTGAGTTGTCGTAGTTTTGTCAAAACAGCATCTGCACTGTCGACACCATCAAATGAAAGAACAACAAGATCAGCCATCAAAGTCTCCTCGGGTGTTTTGGATTACATCGTCAAAATCGTATTGGAGTGTAAAAGTGGGTAACGCGGGTCCGAAAGGACCCGCGCAAAACATCATTCGATAACGACCTGACCAGTCACTGCCTGCAACGGCTCGGCCTCTGCTACCTCAGTTGGACCGGTACTTGTGCCAGGCAAAACTTCGAACAGAGGATCGAACTCAACCATGGCGCCAGCGAGTTTGATCAGAACGCTGACGTCACCATCAGCCGTCGCGCGACCGTCGGCCAGCAAATCCTCAAAATCAGCCTCTCCGGTCATAACAAGTTCCAGATCGGATCGGTTCAAGGTCAGAGTCAGATCTGGCTCATCGAAGGCGAAACCTTCGACATTTGTGAGTGTTGCCTTGGCCAGTTCGATCGCAAACATCTCACCATTGTCGGGCGTGCTGAGGTTCATCGTAAACTCGATGCCTTCGGCCTTGCGGCTGTCCATCTTGATCGCAAGGAAATCAAGGAAGAGCTCAGTCGACATCGCGCGTATCACCTCTGGGCTGGACGTGTCGGCCGTTTCACCGGTGGGGATGCCTGAGCGAAGTTCATAGGCACCGGACAGGAAGCTGTTCCGCAGGCCCGGGTTCTCTTGCTGGTAGCCAAGCTGTTCGTAAACGTCGGCTAACAAATCTTTTACTTCCTGATCTGATGGATCCGACAGGAACAGTTTGTTCAGAATCTCGGACGCTTCGAAATATTGCCCTGCATTGTGCAGTTCCAAACCCTTGGCCATAATTGGATCTTTGCCGCCCATCATCTCGACGTAAAGCGGAGCGGAAGCTTCTGGTTCTAACGGTATCAGGGTCGCGGGATTGCAATCCCAGAATCCAAGGAACCGCTGAACAACGCCGCGCGAATTGTGCTGAGGTGAGCCGTGATAGCCACGTGTATGCCATGTCTGCTGCAAACCCTGTGACGGTTCATAGTGGTGATGTATCTGGTTAATCGTCACGCCCTGATTGGCCAGATGCAGGGTCTGGTTATTCATATGGGCATAAAGGTCGCGCTGATCTCTCAGAACCTGCTGCACGCGGTCATTGCCCCAGCGCGGCCAATGGTGCGAAGCGAACATGACGTCTGCCTCTTGCCCGAACAGGAACAGGGCACGAGAGATGTATTTTGACCATCGAAGGGCATCACGTACCGGCGCGCCGCGCAATGTATAAATGTTGTGCAACGTGGCCGTCACGTTTTCTGCCATCCACAGGGCCTTCATGTCTGGGATGTAAGTATTCATCTCAGACGGCGCTTCAGTGTTAGGTGTGTTCTGGAAGATCATCCGCACGCCGTCGACTTCGAACTCTTCGATGTCGTCCTCGACAATCCGGGTTGGCGCGATCAGGCCAGTGGCACCTGCTGAAACGCGCTTGCCGAGACCCTGATTGACGAACCCATGCGGGGCCACGGGCAACAACAGACCATATTGGTAAAATAGCCGGCGGTTCATTGCGTTGCCCGCGAACACGTTTTCGGAAATTGTGTGTTCCATGAAATCGCGCGGAGCAATGATTTCGACATTCCCGGAATCGACGTCCTCCTGCGAAACGATGCCGCGAACTCCTGCCCAGTGATCGCCATGGGAATGTGAATAGATCACGGCTGTAATCGGCAACCCTTCGCCTTTGTGTTCCGAGAACAATTCCCATGCGGCTCGCGCCGTTTCGGCCGAAACCAGTGGGTCAATGGCGATCCAACCCGTTTTGCCGCGCACGAATGAGATGTCGGACAAATCAAACCCGCGCACCTGATAGATGCCGGGTATTACCTCGTACAGACCATAGTTCTGGTTCAGCTTGCTGATACGCATCAATGACGGGTGGATACTGTCGTACTCGTCTTGCTCGTCGATGAAATCAAATGCACCCCGGTCCCAGGCAACATTCCCCGCATCCGCCATGATCTGTGGCTCCGGCATCTGGGCAATGAAACCCTTGGCAACTTCGTCAAAGTCCTGAGTGTCTGAGAAAGGCAGTGTTTCTTTCGCTTCGGCCAGGATTTTGAGCGTGTGCTCGGACGGTGCTTTTCCTTTAGGGTGAAAGTGGCCTTCTAATGGCGCGGCTGTCGATGTGGTTTGTGCTGCTGCTTCTTCCGACAAAAAAGTAGGACTTACCGCAAACGCGGCCCCAATTGCTGGAACAGTTTTCATGAAGTCGCGCCGATTAGGTGCCATCGTATTTCCCCCCTATTGATAAAATTGTCTGAAAAGCAGTGCCTCACATCCTAACATTTAAATGTCATTGTGGAACGATTAAGATTTAGGCAGTCTTGCGCGGCTCATTATCCAGCATGGCTCGCGGATGTATTGAATACCTGAGTGTTTTCTGAAGATTGGGCCGTCTTCAGTGAGCACGGCAACAAAGGACGCGATCTAAAAATAGGTGGATCACAGATCAGGGGGAAACACGATGGCAGCTACCTGCAATGCCTCTCTGTCGAGGCGAGATTTTATCAATCTGGCCGCTGCTGCTTCTCTTTGTTGCATCTCAAGTTGTGCCCCGTTCGACCGCAGTAGTTCGATCGGCGACATAAATTCTGAGCTCACAGCCGCGTTGGAACGGATACCTTCTTATGATGGCTCAGATCTGGTTCAGGTCGCCCGGGAGATTGAGGCGAATTCAACACTGATGATCCAGGCGCACGCGGCCTTTATTGAAGAATTCAACCGGTTGTCCGCCAACCGCTCTGTAAAACGTTCCAAGTTGGTAGCTGTTTCAGACAGATATGACACCGAACGCCGTTCGCAACGCGATAACCTGCTGGTATTGCAGGGGCAATTGCAGGCAGCAGTCCCGGAAGACTACTGGCCGGAAGTTGCTGAAATTTTGTACGAAAAGGCAGACTTAGTCGCTTTGGGAACCAGCTTGGAGTTATGATATGCCAGTAATTGCGACGATAACGGCGGTCACTTTCTTTTTGGACGGATCGTCTGATTTAGCACCATCATTTCTGGAGCCCAATACGCTGAGACCCGCCTTGGATAAGGCTATTTCGCCCGCAGACAGCGATGTCCGGACCGCGGCCTTGAAAATTGTGAGCGACTTGGAAGTTGCCGTTGATCGGTTCCGTGCCGCGGTCGAAGGTTCTGCGGACAATGCCATTCTCGGTTCCACGGACAAATCAGCATCGGCATCGTCCACAAGAGCCATTTTTAGTGAACTGGATCGGGAAAGAGATCGAGCGATAAGCGCGGTAATCGACTCACGTGATCAACTCGTTTCGCTTTTGGATCAGGAGACCTGGTCGCGAGTATTCGATGGGTAATGTCTATTGATAAAGGGGGCAATGTCCACCCTGTCGTCGCTGCAACGCTATCCATAAAGTCGGCGAATACGTTTGTTTGGTGAATTGGATGGTGATGCATCCCATGAGGCGTGCTCAAAGTGCTTGCAGACGATGCCGCTACTTTTTGTCTTTTTCCTTTTTTTGGTCATTTGAGGGCGCTCGCCAAAATGAGGCCGCGCCCCAAATCACCAGAACAACCGTAACTATGCCACCCACAATAAATTCCATATCAAGATGATAGCCACACGAGCTTGTTGGCGCAACTTTTCAACACCGCGAAATAGACAAAGGGACGTTCAGCCTTCCCTTTCAATTTCGGACAAACCCTCTGCATTGTCCATTTTGGGTCAAGTTTTTAAGGGCGTTGCGGATACCAAAAAAGAACTACCTCTCAGACCGCTCGCTTGGACGTTCGGGTGTAAGGCTAAGTTTGGCTGCCTACAGGTAAGGGGAAAGTAGCCGGGCGAAACCGTTGCGCAATTTGGCCAAAAGCGGGAGATCATTGATCTCTTCGAGGCTGATTTCTCGAGCGCCAAGTGCTTTTGAGTCAAGTATGGCATGGAGTTCTTCCGACAGCTCTCGATGATAGCATTCAACATTGAACTCAAAGTTCAATCGCAGGCTTCTGGGATCCCAATTTGTGCTTCCAACAAGAGCCCAAACGTCGTCCACGAGCATGAGTTTCGTGTGATCGAACGGTGGCTTGGTGAAGAAAACCCGGCAACCATGTTCCAAAATTTGCCCAATCTGCCCCATAGCTGCCCACTCGACAACCTTAACGTTGTTGTTGGATGGCAGGTAGATTTCGACCTTGATGCCACGGAGCGCCGCCACTGAAAGCGCTTCTATCAGCCGAGAATCTGGCAGGAAATAAGGGCTGACAATACGCACCCGTTCCCGCGCGGCCGACAGCGCTGCGAAAATGAGTTTGCTGAGCGTCTCGAAATCCTCGTCTGGTCCGTGCGAAATCCCCCGCGACCAGACTGTGCCATGGCGGGTAAGCTCTGGAAACCATGCCGGGCCGCTCAACTGCTCACCTGTAGTGAAGGCCCAGTCCGTGACAAACACTTGTTTGAAATGGCTTACAACCGGTCCCTCGAATTTGAAATGCAGGCATTGTGCCGGCGCCTCGGGATCGAGGTTCAGGCAATGCGCTTCACGAATATTGGTGCCGCCTGTGAAGCCAATGTAGCCATCCACAACAAGGATTTTTCTGTGATTTCTGAGGTTTGAAAAGCGGCGTGAGGAGAACCCGCTCGTAGGAAGAAAACTCGCGGCTTCAATGCCCACCTCTTCCAAACGAGTAACCATATTTTCTTTGCTGTAGCGCGCGCCAACGCAGTCGATAAGAACGCGCACTACCACGCCGCGATCCTTGGCGCGGACGAGCGCATTCAAGAATTCTTCTCCTGCTCGGTCGCTGTCAAAAATATAGCTCAACAATCCAACCGATAATTTGGCACTATCTATGGCAGCGATCATCTCCGGAAAGGCCTCATCACCATCTCGCAGGCAATCGACCGTGTTTCCCGGCAAGAGTGGCTTTGCGCTAAGAGCTTCCCCGGCACGGGCTAATCCGGCCAAGTGAGGTAGTTGGATATTAGCCTCTTCAAACAACACTCTCTCACTTTCCGAGAGAGAGAAACCTGGAATTCGGCGCATGGTGTCTGACAGGCCCATCCGTGTGCCAGCCCGGTTGATCCGATTGACGCCCAGTATGATGTACGCCAACGAGCCAACAAACGGCGCAAGCCAAGCAAGAGCTGACCAGCCAATCACCGCGCGCGTATCGCGCTTTCTCAGAACGGCATGCACAGTGACTCCGAAGGCTAAAGACACCTGCGCAAGCGCGACGAGAAATGCCCACAGGTAGACGAGGCTCAAAATACGATCCCCCAAATGCAGCTATACCACTTGAAGCCTCACACTATCTCTTTTGACTAACAAGGGTGCAGAAAGTTTGTTTTTGACATGCTTGGATCCAGCCGTTCTACCACTGGCGTCACGCTTGGCGCACCTCATAGGCCGTCTCCGAGCCTTACCAACGCCTGCTTAGCTCCATTCTGCGGACCTCGATGAACGGTGCAGCGAAGGTCTGCTTCCCGCCCAAAACGACAGATGCTGCGCCCATAACCTAAGTCGCCTTTGGGCTCGAAGCAGTCGTTGGCAGCGTAGTGCATCAATGACCGCTGTGCGGACGAAGCTGACATCGGTTCGAAACCAAGAACAACACTTCAATAGCTGCCGTAGTAACGAAGCATCCTGCTTATCGGGGCACACAGTTGCATTCACCAATGGTCGTTAGGCGAACTGCGCAATTCCCGAGGTCGCACATTGAACGCCTCTGGGCTGCCTTTGGCGTTTAGCCTGGCAACACTAGCAAAGTCGAAATGAAGACTGATGAGGTTTCTGATCTTCTGCGCATTTCAGGCAAAAGTAGTAATCAAAATTCAGAAGGTGGATTTTTATCCGACAGGTGACCAGCTGAGATCGTTAGCTCTGTTTGGAGCTACCATGAACATCATGACCCTCGATACTTGTTCCTCACTGCGACCAGCATCGCGTACCAAGTTAAGAATTGCATATTCAAGATTAGCCGCATCGTCTTCGCGTTTGTCGATCATCGCTGATATAAATTCATGGGCCAAGTTCTTTGGTTCGATAAAGGCTTCTGCGCGCGTCAGACTCAACTCGCTGAGCATAAATTCCAGCAAGAAAGCGACTTCGTTCTGCCGCTCGGGTGAACTTTCAGCGAACGACAGTTCCAAAAGTCTTCCGTGTGTTTCTGTCAGAATAACGTTCAACGACAACGGTTCTTTGGCATCAGACTTCCGTGGCTTTGCCAGGAACGCTTTCAATCGATCAAGGACGATCGGAACTTCCTTCCTTCATGTTATTGAGGCACAAGCGGTGCGACATTGAAGTCTCGCAAAATACCAGCATTTTCACCAGCACGGTGTATTGCTTTTGCGGCCTTGAAACTTCGCCCGCCAACCGTGCTCGTGAATAGCAGGAGAAACTTATTCGGCGAGCCGGCACGGAGCAAAAGACAGGAACAAGTGTGTCTTTTCAATAACTTTAAGAGCAATCACACTCAAGAAACAAAATTTGTTGTTGGGTGAGTTGTTATGGTCACTAAAGATGATCGCAACTCAGATTAGCTTTCCAAAGGCCCAAGAATGCGAAGAACTATCCTTTCCTCTATCCTTGTTATGCTTGCCGGTATTGCTCATGCACAAACACCCGAGTGCAACAGACTCTGTTCCCGAGACTTTATGTTCAGTCTCGAATCCGGGTTCGATGTTATTCCTCTTGTTGCTGATGGCGAGCATGCCAACGGGTTTATGGAAGACGGAAGAGTGCCACTGATCTGGGGGGCACTGGATCCGGACGATGAGGATGCAATCTACTTCACATCCTCACTCTTATTCGCAGGCGGCGACGTACATGCCCGTGACAAGAAATACGGACAGACCCCGTTGCATTGGCACATGGGTCGAACTGGTGGTCCATTGGAGGAAGTCGTCGCTATGTTTCTTGAGAAACAGGCCAGTGTGCTCAATAAGGATAAATTCGGATACTCTGTACTCGATTTCGCTAATGGTAACGTGAATCCCGAGGTCTTAGGACTGACAGGCCTGCCATACGTGAGAGATGAGATTGCGGATATGATCCGTGAAGCAGCGGAGAACGAAGTCGCATATCGCAATGCTGTGGACATGCATAACAACGAAGTAGGTGGTGATGTGCCAATGCTAGTGCTTAAGGGCATGGCGATAGAAGGCTTCTCTCCGGCACAGTTTACTTATGCTGTTTTTCTTGAAAGCCGGGGAGATGACGCGACTGGTTCAGATAATGACGAGGACCGCTTCTGGTTTGAAGAGTCTTGGGAGCCCGGCAGCACTGATTCAGATATTGACCAAGCCCTTTACTGGTTTGAAGAGTCTGCGAATTCTGGCTTTATCCCATCAATTTATCACCTCGGATCTAGTGCCTACAAAGGAACAAGCCTCGTGGAGCAAAATGATGCATTGGCGCATATGTGGCTCTCTCTTGGAGCACGAAAAGGTGATACGAAATCCCAGGCGCTTCTCAGCTTGATGCATGCCAACGGGAGGGGGGTTGAGAGGGACATTCAGAAAGGTTTGATGTGGATGATCATCTCTCTTCGGTTTGGCGAGAACGAACCGGAGAGAGAGAGACTTAGCCATCAGATGGTATCCGCCCTTTCACATGAAGAGGTCATAGAAGCCGAGAAAATGGCCAAAGAGTGCATCATGGGCTTCTTTGAACACTGCTGAGGAAAAAGATGAAAACCACTATAAAGCTGTGCGCCGTTGTCTGTTCATTTGGCGCTTCTGTCCAAGCTGAGGGGGCTTGGCCTCCAGAGCCATTCATTCGAGACCGTGAGCCACACGTTCTGAGGATCGACGCAGATACTGTGCTCTGTGAGGTCCAGTGGGATGGTCATAGAGAGAATGGAGAAATTCTGGATATTGCGCCCGAGGCCGACTTCTATATCGAGAATGTCTTGATACCTATGTCAGGAGAGATTGTATTTATCCACTCTGACCCTGTTCAGGTGTTCGGGCCAACGCAGCATTTTGTATACATCGAAGATGGCGTAGAAGTAGAGCTTACGCTTTTCGGACATGTTTCAGATACTGGGGATAGGCTCCTTGAGCTCAGCGAAGTAAGACACTTGTCCTTTGAAGATAAAGCCAGGAATGATTTCTGGGGCCGTCTTTTTTGCCCTTAAAGGACTTGTAACGATCTTTAATGGGCCTCTGTTTGTCGGATTTTTTCAAGCACGGCCCTTTTTCCTTTTTGGCGATGACGCGAATGAACCGTTGCTCAATGATACAGCAAACTCGCTTTTTCTTCCGCTTCGGGCTCGGTGCAGACATTCAGTTAATTACGCCCAATGTCTGCAATGCGGACAAAGCGACAGTTCGCTGCGGCTGCGCAGATGTCCGCTCCCGTGCGGCGATGCGAAGAGGATATTTTCTTGTCACTCAGGACCTTTCAACCAATTCAATTCAAATCACGACGGTACAAACTCTGCCATGCGCACCATCCAACTCAAATGTAATCATGTGTTTGTGGCACAACATCAATGACGCGAGCGCCAAGCCTTTAGAGACTCTTCGCAGCATATTCCTGACAAACATCGCATCTTCGTGCATGATAAAAAAACAGGCAGACTTTTTTGCTTCCTGGAAGTGCTTGAAATCTCAAGAGGCGCGCTTTGGAAATATTGGTTAACGGCATAAACACGGTTCTTTGGAATTACGTATTGATCTACGGACTTCTTGGGACGGGTATCTTTTTTACAATTCGTCTTGGTGCGCTTCAGTTTCTCCATTTTGGGGAAATGTTGCGTGTCCTGACGTCTGCGAAGAGCACGGACAAAAGAGGTATTACTCCTTTTCAAGCGCTGACAGTAAGTCTGGCTTCCCGCGTCGGCACTGGAAACCTTGCTGGCGTAGCGGTCGCTCTGACCTTGGGAGGTCCAGGCGCAATCTTTTGGATGTGGATCGTGGCATTGGTTGGAATGGCCACCGCCTATTCCGAAAGTACTTTGGCTCAACTCTACAAAGTCACGTCTTCCAACGGCAGGTTCAGAGGAGGTCCTGCGTTCTACATGGCTAACGCCTTGAACGCTCCTTGGGCTGGAGTCATTTTCTCGATCTGCCTGATTGTCAGCTTTGGTTTGGTTTTTGTCGCCGTCCAATCCAACTCGATTGCTGAAGCTTTCGAGGGCGCGTTCGGGTTAAACAAATTGATGGTTGGCATAGCGCTGGCCGCAGCCGCAGCGGTAGTTATATTCGGTGGAATAAGAACCATCGCAAAGTTTGCAGAGATCGTTGTACCGCTCATGGCGGGTCTCTACCTCTTGCTTGCCTGCGTTGTCGTAGTCCTGAACATTTCCGAAGTACCCGCAATGTTGTGGTCGATTGTTGCCGGGGCATTTGGCCTTCAGGAAGCTGCCGGAGGCGTGACAGGAGGCGTCATGGCTGCTGCGCTTAAC
Organism: Ruegeria sp. AI3; assembly: GCF_056541245.1. Taxonomy (NCBI): domain Bacteria; kingdom Pseudomonadati; phylum Pseudomonadota; class Alphaproteobacteria; order Rhodobacterales; family Roseobacteraceae; genus Ruegeria; species Ruegeria sp. AI3. The sequence continues at coordinate 107,843 of NZ_JBQFYA010000003.1, read as the reverse complement.
GGCATCAAACGGGGACTTTTCTCAAACGAAGCGGGCATGGGCTCGGCCCCAAACATTGCAGCGGTTGCAACACCTGATCCCCACCATCCTGCCAGCCAAGGTTTCGTTCAGGCATTTGGGTGTTTTGTGGATACGATTTTGGTCGCAACGGCAACTGCACTGCTTATTCTTCTGTCGGGCGCAATCGAAATTGATGGACCTACCGGAATGCGACTGACTCAAGACGCCGCGGCGGTCCATCTCGGCGAAATAGGCCGCCACTTTATCGCGATTGCCATCGTCTTCTTTGGTTTCACATCCATACTTGGCAACTACTCATATGCCGAAAACGCGATGACGTTCCTAAAATTGGAAGGCAAATTACCGATTTACATCTTGCGATTGGGTTGCCTTTCAATGGTTGTTTGGGGCGCAGTGCAAGCTGTTGCCACAGTGTTCAATTTCGCGGATGCGGCCATGGGAATAATGGCGACCATCAATTTGGTTGCGATAGTGCTGCTCTCTGGCACCGTCTACAAACTAACGGTGGATTATTTCTCGCAACGCCGACAGAACCTTGAACCTCGCTTTGTCGCAAGCAAATTTCCCGAGCTTAGCAAGGGCGTAGATCACACTGTCTGGACGGAGGAGATCCATGCCGACACTCAAAACCACTGAAAGCGAAAGGCTTCAGGAAGTCTTGGACGACATTGCAGATCGCATTGCCGGCATGTCCGAAAGGGGGAAGGTAGCAAAGTATATTCCAGAACTCGCAACAGTTGATCTGAACCAATTCGGTATTGCCATTGCACCCATCAACGGTCCGCTCGTGTCTGCTGGGGACGCGGGCACGCTGTTCTCAATCCAAAGCATCTCAAAAGTGTTCTCGCTTACTTTGGCGCTGCAACAGGTTGGCGCCACCTTGTGGCAGAGAGTTGGTCGAGAACCTTCCGGCGATCCGTTCAATTCGATCATTCAGCTTGAACACGAGCGCGGAATTCCCAGGAACCCGTTTATCAACCCCGGTGCGATCGTAGTGGCCGATGTTCTGCTCGAAAACCGTTCTGCTGATGACGCAATCAACGACCTTTTGACGTTGTGCCGAGGGCTTTCGGAGGACAACTCGGTTGACGTTGATGTGTCGGTTGCAGGCTCAGAGATCCGAACCGGATCAAGAAATCGTGCACTTGCCCATTTTATGCAGGCGGAGGGTAATCTTAAGGCGCCGGTAGAGGAGGTTCTGTTGCTCTACTTTCGCCAGTGTAGCATCGCCATGTCTTGCGAACAGCTGGCACTAGCAGGTCGATTTCTTGCCGCAGCCGGGCAAAACCCGGCCACCGGCGCCAAAGTATTGTCAGCGCAACGCGCAAGAAGAATTACTGCGCTCATGATGATGTGTGGATCCTACGATGCCTCGGGCGAATTTGCCTTCCGTGTTGGCCTTCCAGCGAAAAGCGGGGTCGGCGGCGGAATCCTGTGCATTGTACCTGGTATCGCGTCTGTTGTCGCCTGGAGCCCCGGGCTCGATCAAAAAGGCAATTCCCATTTGGCAACAATCGCATTTCAAGAACTGGTCCGCGCCACAGGGTGGTCCATCTTCGGACCAAGTGTTTAACCCGGATTGTGGCACCCGGGCTCAAGTGTTCTTAGTTCCGCTTTAATGACCGGCAGAGGACACAACTTAAGTCAGACCGGTATGGGTGGCGGCGCTGTCAGACGAGTGATCCGAGAATAGGTTTACAGCACTTTGAGCGGCGATCATCTTTTCATGGATAGAAGCTTAGAAAGCCCCCTACCCGCCTCAAACCAAGTTCTTATGACAAGACTGATCCAAGGGCATCTTCTCGGCAATCAACTCGCGCGACTTGTTATCCAATGGTTATAAGGCCTTAGCTAGATTTTCTGGCAAGACCGAGGCGCTGCTGTCAATCACTCCGCTTTCTGCAAACTGCCGATTAAGCCTGCCTCACAGAAACTCAAAAGGTTCAAGGTCATGCTCTCGCGATCCGCCTCGCCAATGTTTCCGCTTAGGGCCAAAATTCGCCACTGCGACGTACACAGGGCGAGCATTGAAGACACGGCAAACACCAACGCACCCGCGACTCGTTCTGGACTAGCCTCAGGGTGTTTTGAGCACAGCTTTTCTACAACCCGGATGGCCACCGGATCAAAGTGGGTTTTGGCCAAATCTCGCCACCGTGTATCAGCTGAGACAATCGCCACTATTCGTGCATAAGCAAGCCACTGAGGATCTCCGCTGAAGGCTCGCGAAACGAGCGGCAGCATGAAGGCTGACAACAAATCACCGACACTCCAGTCCGTCTGTGCGTCCAACAACTCAATTCTAGAGAGACGCTCTTCAGAGAGTTCGGAAGCTCGACGCGCCACTATGCGCTCGAACAGCTCTTCTTTAGGACCCCCGTGAAAATTCACGTTGGCTTTCTGAACCCCCGCGCGTTCAGCAATGTCTCGAATTGAAGCGCCTTCGAATCCCCTCTCGGCAAAAACCTGTTCTGCAGCGTCGAAGATTCGTTCTCTCGCGGCGACGGATCGCTGCGACGGAGCTCTTTTTCTTTCCTTTACAGCATGTTGTGGCATCTCAAAAACCAGTTTGCCTTATTTAGAACGTTCGTTCAAGATAAATACTGTCGCAGGAGGAGACACGAATGGAACAGGCGCAGTTGAGAGCGGGCCAGCTGGTTGAGGCAAAGGCCCGCCCCGAAGAGTGTTTTGCTTTGATCGGTGCGGGGCCAATGGGCCTTGCAATGGCAAAGACGCTTGTCGAGCAGGGAGTGCCATTTCAAGGATTTGAACTGGCCGATGATGTGGGTGGTCTGTGGAACATCGATGCACCTCGGTCCACGATGTACGAGACCGCCCATCTCATTTCTTCCAAGCGCATGACGGAATTCACCGATTTCCCGATGCTAGAGGATACGGCAGAATATCCGTCACATCGCGAAATGAAGGCCTATTTCCAAGACTTCGCAAACGCGTTTGACCTGTATCAACACTTTCATTTCGGAGCCGAAGTTCTGAAGACCGAACCATTGGAAAGCGGCGGATGGGAAATCACCTGGCGAGACAAGACCGGCACCCATCATATCCAAAACTTCGCAGGGTTAATGATTGCCAACGGTACGCTGTCGGAACCGAACATGCCGGATTTCCAAGGTGAATTCACAGGTGAACTCATCCATGCGTCCGAGTACCGCTATCCCACCCAATTTGCCGGTAAGCGCGTTCTGGTTGTTGGCGCGGGCAACTCCGGTTGCGACATAGCGGTCGATGCCATTCACCATGGCGTATCTTGCGACCTCTCTATGCGCCGCGGGTACTACTTTGTTCCCAAATATGTCTTCGGAGTCCCTGCCGATACAATGGGGGGTAAGATCCGCCTGCCCATGTGGTTGAAGCGGAAGGTGGACGGAGCGATCCTTAAGTGGTTTGTCGGTGATCCGCAGAAATACGGGTTTCCGAAGCCGGACTACGCTCTTTACGAGTCGCATCCAGTGGTCAACTCCCTCATTCTGTTTCACGCGGGGCATGGCGACCTGAAGGTTCGTCCGGATATCGAGCGTTTGGACGGCAAAACCGTTCATTTCCGCGATGGGACCTCGGCTGAATATGACATGATACTGGCCGCGACCGGGTATAAATTGCACTACCCGTTCATCGACAAGAAACATCTGAATTGGAAGGGTTCTGCGCCTCACCTCTACCTAAATTGCATGCACCCAGAACGAGATGACCTGTTTGTTCTTGGCATGGTCGAAGCATCGGGACTGGGCTGGCAAGGACGTCATGAGCAGGCCGAAATAGTCGCTCGCTACATTTCCGGATTGCGGTCAGGCAACTCCGCGGCGCAGGCAATCCGCTCCACCAAGTCCGATGGGTATGAGAGAGCAACAGGAGGTATGAACTACATCGACCTTCCGCGCATGGCCTACTACGTGGACAAAGCGACCTACCGGAGAGAGGTAACGGGCCAAATCGCTGCACTCAAGGCGGCTGAAATATGAACGGAATAGATCAGGTCGTTCTGAATTTTGATGCCGGAAATCTTAGAGTTCTCAATGCCATCCTAGCGATCGTCATGTTCTCAATCGCGCTGGATTTGCGTACGGACGACTTTCGGCGCATTGCAGGTGCACCCAAAACCCTCATTGTCGGTCTTGTGTCGCAGTTTCTAGTACTTCCTGCGCTTACTTTTCTTATGATCGTCGCACTGCGGCCAATGCCATCTGTAGCGATGGGCCTTATCCTCGTTGCTGCGTGCCCTGGTGGGAACATATCAAATTTCATGACCCACCGGGCGAAAGGGAATGTGGCGCTATCAGTTTCGATGACCGCTTTCGCGACGGTCGGAGCCATCGTCGTCACTCCGGCGAACATTGCATTTTGGGGTAACCTTTATGGCCCGACGCGCGAGATCCTGCAGCGCACTGAAATCGACCCAGTCGCCGTCGCAATAACGGTCGGGTTCATGCTGATCCTACCATTGGTCCTAGGAATGCTAGTAAACGCGCGGTTAAAACCATTGGCTGATCGCATTCGCCGCCCAATGCAGTGGCTCTCAATGGCCATCTTTATTGCCTTCATTGTGCTCGCGCTGGCTGCCAATTGGGCGAATTTTCTTCAGGTCGCCGGAGCCGTCATTGGTCTCGTAGTTGTCCACAATGCGCTGGCATTCCTTGGAGGGTACACAACGGCAACGATCACAGGGTTGTCCGAGCGGGATCGCCGTTCAGTTACAATTGAAACAGGTATTCAGAATTCGGGGCTGGGGCTCATCCTGATCTTTGCCTTTTTTGGAGGAATGGGAGGTATGGCTGTTGCCGCCGCTTTGTGGGGCATATGGCACGCGATTTCTGGCTTGGTTCTTGCGGGCTTCTTCGCAAGGCGGGAGCTTCCGGCATGAAACGCCTTCTCATCTCTGGCGCTGCAGGTTCAGTCGGAACAGCGCTGCTAAGTCGCTTGGCGCAGAAGGACAATTGTACCGTCATAGCTACGGATATCCGAGAACCGGCAAAATTGCCGCCCAACGCGCGGTTCATCAAGATGGATGTGACCAGTAGCGACCCACACGACGTCATCATGTCAGAACGCCCCGACACGGTCGTGCATCTCGCTTCGATCGTAACCCCCGGGCCAGACACAACCCGGGACTTTGAGTACCAGGTCGATGTTGAGGGCACCCGCAAAGTTCTTGATGCCGCCATTTCCGCGGGGGTACAGCGACTGGTCGTTACGTCCTCAGGCGCGGCCTATGGCTATCACGCCGACAATCCAGCGCTATTGCGAGAAACAGACGCAATTCGAGGCAATCAGGAATTCGCCTATTCTTGGCACAAAAGACTGGTCGAAGAGATGTTGGCAGACGCGAGAGAAACAGCCCCAGATTTAGAGCAAGTCGTATTGAGGGTTGGGACGGTTCTCGGGAACCACATCGAGAACCAGATTACGTCCTTGTTCCAAAAGCCTTGCCTGATTGGGCTTAAAGGATCAGAAAGCCCCTTTGTCTTCATATGGGACAAGGACCTGGCAGAAATACTGCTGCGGGCATCGACAAACGGGCCTGCGGGCATTTTCAACGTCTCTGGCGACGGTACGCTTACTGTTTCCCAAATCGCCAAGGCCATGGGCAAGACTGTGCGCTGGTTGCCGCCAAAGTTGGTCAAGATGGCACTGGCCGTGGCCCGACCCGTAGGGCTTTCTCGCTATGGTCCTGAACAAGTTCGATTTCTGCAGTTTCGGCCAGTGCTGGACAATACGGCACTCAAGGTGAAGTTCGGCTATCAACCCAAATACTCAAGTGCCGAAGCATTTGAGCTCTGGTGGGAGCACGCGAAGTGAAAAAAACTGCAGTCATAACTGGTGGTGCTGGCGGTCTGGGGCAAGCTTTATCTGAAGCATTGCGAGAACAAGGTTGGCATAACGCTATCATTGACCTGCCAAGCCCGCGCCTGGACGGTTTGGCGGAGGGCGAAGATCTAAGTCTCTACGCTTGTGACCTCACAAAACCTAAACAGTGTGCAGATATATGCACTCAGATTTTGAAGGATAGACCTTCAATTGACATGGTTGTTTACAACGCAGGGGTCACACAAATCTCGGCGTTTGCCGACAGTGACATGAACTCCCATCGCGACCTTTTTGAGATCAACTATTTTTCTGCAATTGAGTGCGCTCGGCACTTCTTACTTCCACTAAGAAAGTCCAAGGGAACGCATCTGGCGATCTCATCAGTCGCGGGATTTGCACCGCTTTTCCATAGAACTGCCTACGCCGCTAGCAAGCACGCAATGGAAGGTTTTTTTAAGTCTCTGAGAGCCGAGGAAACCCGTCATGGGGTGTCCGTTACTATTGCTGCACCTTCCTTTGTTGCGACGAACATCGGGCAAACCGAAAAAGATATGAAGGGTTTCGCCCGTCCGGGTTCCGCAACTGACGGTGTTGACTACATGACGCCACAAGACGCTGCTAAGATCATTCTCCGCGGGGCTCGGAACCGAAAAGCATTTGTGCCCGTTGGTCGAGTTGCAACCCTATCGAACGTCATGAACCGATTAGCTCCGTCGCTGTTCTTCCGCCAAATGATGCGCACAATTGGAAGGAGTTAGTTCTCGGAGGGTGCTGGCAGACGAAATCGAACTGGTCTTTCCTAGGGCAGTAGAGCTGTCCTTCATGCCGCGCCGAGTTCGCGCCACTCGCCGAGAGCAACGGCGCGTGTCAGCTTGAAGGCTCCTCGGCTGTTGAGAGACCGCTCCTGATTAAAGTGGTTGTAGAGGGAGGAGTGAATGGCGGCGAATTTCTGTAATCTTTGCATACGCCAAAAACGCTGCATCCCGTATTCTTTTCCTCAATGTCATTCGTGCCACCGACTATCGACCTTCCTGCTTCCAATCCAGCCCGAGACAAAACTATGACCGTTTAGAAATGCCAAAAGTGGTCATTCTGGCTCATTGCAGCATCCCACAAAATGGGCTCGGTGCGGTCATTCGGCTAAATTCCGTAAACGACTGAGTTGCGGACAAAGCGGAAATCGCAATGCATTTCTACTGGTCATTGCCGCCGCTTACTTGGCAAAGCCGCTGCCGCGGTGCGGCCGCCAAAGCAGCCGTTCGCTGTGGATGCCAGAACCTAGTTCAATAAAACTCGCTGCTTGCGGGACAGCTGTTACGTCGCTTGTGGGCTCAAACAGCACTGAAGGGCCGGCAGAAATTTGTTCGCAATTCTTTTTTCGAGAAAGCAAAGCCTTGGGTTACTATTCCAAGTAACCTTGTCACTTCATCCGCAGATTGGTGACACCCTCATTCGGTGCGCGGTCAGAAAAACTCTAGCTTTCAGATCATTTAATAAAGACTATAGTTATCTCGTTAAACCGTTAGGCAGCTCCTCGCTCCACTTTCGCAATTCGTCGAGAAACCCAAGTGCCGTGCAGCCAAGGTCAGTGATAGAATATTGCACGGAAACCGGAGCGGTATCCATCACGTATCGGCTCACCAGCCCCTGCTCTTCTAGCTGGCGCAGCCGCTCGGCAATCATCTTCTTACTGGCCCCGCCAATCATGCGCGAAAGATCGTTGAAGCGCACAGGTCCATTCCTAAGATGCCACAAGATCGAACCTGTCCACTTTCCGCCAATGATCCGCATACCACGCTCGATTGCGCATGGCTCCTGACAGGCTTCTGACGCATGTCGGCGCCCTTTGGCATCCTCTTCAATTCGCGCCCGCATCAACGTCCTTTCGCTCAGACAACTAGGTTACCAAAAGTATACTAGTTGATTTCTCATACCTACACTCTCAAATGCTATTTGAACCCGCTGAAAGTCAAGGGTTCAGAGATTGCACAAATAGGATATGGACATGAGCAAAATCCTGATCGTGAACGGCACTCAGCCCTACGAATTCGCCCCCGGACAGTTGAACGCCAGCCTCGCCGAGAGAGCGCGCGACATGCTGACTGCAATGGGTCACGACGTTCGCGTGACCACCGTCGCCGACGGCTATGACTCGAATGCTGAGGTTGAGGCGCACCTCTGGGCCGATACAGTCATCATGCAGTTCCCGGTGAACTGGATGGGTGTTCCGTGGATCTTCAAGAAATACATAGATGAGGTTTATACGGCCGGCATGGACGGTCGTATGTGCGCAGGCGACGGTCGAACGACTAACTCACCCAAGGCTAATTACGGCACCGGCGGCACGCTAAATGGCAAGAAATACATGCTGTCGGTTACCTTCAACGCCCCGAAAGAAGCGTTCGATGATGCGTTCGAGCCTTTTTTTGCGGGAGCCAGCGTCGACGACCTACTAGCACCGATGCACTTGAACGCAAAGTTCTTTGCCATGCAGCCCCTTCCGACTTTTGCTGCATTTGATGTCATGAAGAACCCGGAAATCGAGGCCGATTTCGCTCGATTTGACGTACATCTGAAAACCACATTTACCGAGGTTGAACATGTCCCAGCCTGATATCCATCTTTTCACTGCGGGAACGATGAACGGGTACAAACCGGTTATCTTTCTAGAGGAGGCAGGTGTCCCTTACGACCTGACTCACATCAACTTTTCCAAGCAGGAACAAAAGGCGCCGGATTATCTGGCGCTGAACCCTAACGGAAAGATCCCGACAATCGAGGATCGTTTGGAAGGGCGCGCCATCTTCGAATCCGGTGCAATCCTGTGGCATCTGGCCGAGAAATACGGAAAGTTCCTGCCTGCGGATCCAGTAAAACGGTCCGAGGTGATGCAATGGGTTCTGTTTCAAGTCGGCCATGTAGGCCCCATGATGGGACAGGCAATGTATTTCCAGCACATTGCAGCACCCAATGGCCACGAAGAGCCCTTTTCAATCCGCAGATACGTGGACGAAAGCCGCCGCTTGATGGAGGTGATGAATACACGTCTGGACGGGCGTGAATGGATCGCTGCGGACGAATACACCATTGCCGACATGATGCTGTACCCGTGGGCGCGTGCTCATGTCTGGGCACGGGTAGATGTATCGGACCTGCCATATCTGAACGCATGGTTCGACCGCATTGATGCCCGGCCCGCCGTGCAGCGGGCGTTGACCATTCCCAAGGCCAACCCTCAGTTCTGGGACGCCGCCGCAGATGCCAGCGCCTTTGCTAAGGAAAACGCAGCGCGGTTTTCGAGCGATGTGAAAGGAAGCTGAAGCGGTGAATGCCGGGCATTTCCGGCATGATCACCACACGGTCGGACTGGAAATTCCAGTGCGCCCTCGCTGAACAAACCTTGCAGGGTTGCAAGGCGAGGGTCTCCACGACAACCTTCATCCTACAGAAAAACACTCAATCGGGGTGGTCGCTTGCCGACCACTACAACCTTGGAATTTTGAAGGGTCCCTAATTTATGGCACTGCATAACCACCCCATGTGGCGGAAGCCGCAACATCATCAAGACCTCGACCACACTCACGACCACGTCCACTGGGCCGAGTTGTTCTATGACCTGATCCATGTTGTAACGATCTTCCTTCTTGGGAACTACCTGTCACACCACCTCGATCTGAGTGGGTTTCTTGTGTTCGCCGGTGTCTTCATAACGCTCTGGTACGCATGGGGCGAACTCAGCATTTTCAACTCGATCTACGTCAGCACCGATTTCTGGCATCGCCTGATCATGGCCGTGATGATCTGTACGGTGATGTTCATGGCCGCCGCCATCCCCGCCATAGACGGCAAGGGCTGGGTTTACTTCGCGTTGGGTTTTGCCGCGAACAGAGCCATGATCGCCGCGCTATATTTCCGTGCTCAGCGAACCAATTCCTCGGGCGTTTCGATGTCGGCGGCACAGATCCGCAACTTCTCGGCCTTTGCAGTGATCTTTGCCATCACGGCGTTTCTGCCTAAACCGCTTGCCTATTGGGCGTTTGCTGCCGCGATGGTTGCCACGCAGGCGATGTACATGATCCCCGGCGTCACTGTCCTGCGCTTTGAACGGTTCGTCCCGCGCCTCGGTCATATGGCAGAGCGGTTTGCCTTGTTAACGCTGATCGTTTTGGGTGAAGGGTTCTTCAAACTGGTCGTCACACTGTCTGAGAAAGGCATCTACAAAGTTTCACCCGACGTGCTGGTCAACTTTGTAATTGGCGGCGTTTCGATGTTCGTGATGTGTTGGATCTACTTCGACTTCGTTGGCAACGCCAAACCTAAAGACAAAAAGGTTTCGACCTTGGTGATCTGGTGGCTTGCTCATCTGGTCTTGATGTTGTGTGGCGTAATGGTCGGCGTGGCCCTTGCGGCCGAGGTTAAGGTCGGGTTTTGGGAGCCTTACCCAACAGAATATGCCGCCATTGGCTGTTTCGGCCTTGCAGGCTACATCGCCATGCTTTGGGTACTTCAGAACGTCATTGAACACCGTGTGGCCTCAGATTTCGGGCGCTGGGATGTGCGGGTGTTTGGGATCGTTCTGGCAATCGCGTGTTTCTATATCGTCCCGCATGTCCCATCGTTGGTTGGCAATCTGATTTGGGGCACGGCGTTGTTGTCGCAAATCGCGTTTCCCTTGATGCGCGCAAGAGCGAAGCTTCGCCATGACTGAAGCGGTCACAGCTGCAAACTACCTGAGAAAAAGAGTGTACTGGTGGCTCGAGCGCCCAGACCGTGCTGCGACCGGCCCTTGGGTACTTGAACTCGCTCTAATCGCTCTGATCACGCTGAACGTGGCCGCCGTTATCCTTGAAACGGTCGATTCAATCTATGACCGCTGGGGGTTCGCACTCAACCTGTTCGAAAGTCTTTCATTGTTCGTTTTCGTAGTGGAGTACGCGGCTAGGCTTTGGGTTGCGACAGAAAACCCAAACTACAAAACGCGCGCATCCTGGGCCGTTTCTCCAATCGCTATAATCGACCTATTGGCCATACTGCCTGCACTGCTTTACCTGCTCTTTCCGGTTGACCTGCGCCTGCTCAGGACGTTTCGTATGTTGCGCTTGCTCAAGCTCACAAGGTACTCACCCGCGCTCGGCATGTTGCTTGCTGTGTTCGAGGAAGAAGCCGGTGCTTTTTTTGCGGGTTTCTTCATCCTGATGGTGATGCTGATCTTTGCTGCAAGTGGCGCTTGGTTAGCAGAGCACGAGGCGCAACCAGAAGCCTTTGGCTCAATCCCGGCGGCGATGTGGTGGGCGATGGCGACATTGACAACCGTCGGCTATGGCGACGTAACGCCCGTGACAGTTGCTGGTAAGATCTTCGGCGCTGCGATCACAGTGATTGGCATTGGTATGGCTGCATTGCCAGCAGGGATCATCGCAAGCGGTCTAAACGACCAGTTGCACCGCCGACGGGCCAGCCTGGAACGTGAATTTCGAAAGGCGTTGGTAGACGGCGATATCTGCGAGGCCGATGAGAAAGAAATTGACGCAGTTCGCAAGCAATTGGGTCTCTCGCGCCGCGCTGCGGATCATATCCGCAACCGCGTACATGCCGAAACGATGTCACAGGTTGATCACTGTCCCACCTGCGGTCAGCCAACGAAACAAAGTGACAATCCCTGATCGGTCACAACGACAAACCGGCGTCGACCGGAAAATTCTATTACAGCATCCTGTGCTGCCTCCGAGGTCCGCGATGAGCCCTTAGCCACGGATGCTGCATCGGACATGAACTACCGTTGCGTGAGCGTTTTTCGGGATCACCGCAATCCAGAAAGCGAGATTCTCGTTATTGTCCGTCTTCTCGGCCAGATAGAGCAGCAACCAAGAAAACGAATACTATTGTCAGCGGGGTCGGAAACATCGTCGACACTGTAGAAAAGCCGTGTTTGGCGGTCACACTCATTGAAGATTGGCCAGCAAAGACAAACATTTTTTTGCCACAAGATTTTTTTGCCCAAAATGCGTTAGCCGGGCATAGACCTTTGTGGACGTCGAATACCAATCGACTGGCATCTCTACCAAATCGCCACGCGCCAGATACGGATCAACAAAGCTTCGCCAGCCCAAACCCAAACCTTGACCCAAAGCCGCGGCTTCCAAAAGATAGACATAACTGTCGAATTCTTCTGAAATCGGCCAATCAGCGTATTCTGGGTGTGCCCTCCACCAATCTATCCAATCCACCCAGCCGAAGTTTTCTTTCTGTAGCCGCAGAAGAGGCGGTGCTTCACACTTTCCCGATAAAGCGTCTAACGCTCTCCTGACCATTTCAGGCGTACCAACCGGTTTTATCTGTTCCTCACATACCAGGACATGTTCCGTATCGGGCTCTGTTTCAGAATACTCGAAGACAATATCGCCACCAGTATCCACTGCCGCTTCAATCAGATTGTATTCGGCTGTCGTGATCCGCAGTTCGGCCTCATTTCCTAAGGCGTTGCGAAGATTTCCGTATCGGGGCATTAACAACAGGTGCGAGACTGAGTGCGAACAAACCAGCGTGACCCGATTGTCCACCTGCTTCAAATCTTCAATCGCATTTTCTAAAGCATTGAAGCCCTGGACAACACCGGCGTAGAACTGGCTGCCCTTGGAGGTAAGGGCTACAGGGCTCTTGTCGCGATTAAAGAACGCGACACCATACCGGATTTCTAGATTGCGTATATGGCGGCTGATTGCCGGCTGCGATGTATTAAGCTCTTCGGCAGCGCGTGCAAAACCCCTTAGACGAGCAACCGCTTCGAATGCAACAAGCGAGCTTAAAGAAGGGATATTGTATCTACGATCCACTATATCATTCTTGATATGGTTATGAGCACATAAAAGCAATGGAAAACGCATGCGTCCACAGCCATCCTCACCAGCAGAACTCGTGATCTAAATCTGATTGGGCAAGCCGTGACAGACTATTCTAAGCCTCGGAAATGGGCCGACCCCAAAGTGAAACTTTTTCCCCACCAAGTGGGGTTTACCTGCCCTCCGCATGATTTTGATGCGGCCCCGTCCGATTTCCTGCGCATGGCCCCGCGCAGCGTTGGCGTGCATGGTCGAATGCTGCACGTGCCGGACTATGCCCACCGCCTGGATCAGCGCAAAAAGAACTTTGGCCTGCTGGAAGAGTACATGGAATGTATGGCCAATAACGGCGCTGACGTCTGTGGACAAGTTGGCTCGAACTGGGTGCATGCCAGCGGGCTGGGTGTCGAAGGCATCCGTCACCATTGCGAAATGCTGAGCGACAAGTACGAGACCGCGTTCCATATGGCAGGCTATGCCATGGTCGAGGCACTGCGCGATCAGAATGTCGAGAAGGTAGCGCTCAACGCCTGCTACCACAGAGACACCTGGTATCAGGGCACCGTAGGTTTTCTAAAAGAAGCCGGGTTTGATGTGGTCTGGGTTGGAAACTTTTTTGACCAAGGGTGGTTCGACAGTCAGGAAGAGGTTGACGATTGCATTTGGTGCTTTGACGAAGAGCTAATTTACAAGTCCTTCGACTATACCGCTGACAACGCGCCCAATGTCGATGCCTATCTGATCAACGGGATGAGCAATTACCGCCGCCCGTCCGACGGAATCGCCCGTCGCCCGGTTCACTACGAAGTCGAGCTTGAAAAACGCCTCGGCAAGCCAGTCATCGGCCATGACACCGCGCTCTACTGGCGCATTTTCAAAACCTTGGGCCTGGCCCCGGAAACCCGGCAAGGCAGCCTGCTCTCCTCCCTGAAAGACTGAAGTGATGCACAAGATTTTAGCTGTTTGGGCGATTCCTCGCTCCACCTCAACCGCGTTTGAATGGATGATGCGCCAGCGCGGTGATCTTGATTGCCTTCATGAACCTTTTGGTGAGGCCTGGTACCAGGGTGAAGACCCGATGTGGCCGCGTTTCAAAGAGGGTGAAGTCACAACCCCCGGCTTGACCTTGGAAAGCGTGTGGGAAGACATCAAAGATCGTGCCGAAAAAGGTCCGGTCTTCATCAAGGATTTCCCGCATTACATCAACCACATGTGGGATCCAGAATTCCTGTCGCATTTCACCCATGCGTTCCTGATCCGCGACCCCGCCAAGACGATTTCCTCAATGTACAACAAGTGGCCGGACTTTGATGAGCTTGAGGTCGGTTTTCCCGAGCAGCGCGCGCTGTTTGACCTATTGACTGCGCTGAATGGCGGCAAGTCCCCCCCGGTTATCGACAGTGATGACCTTCTGGAAGACCCCCAGCACGTCACCGCTGCGTTCTGTACTTCTGTCGGTATCCCCTTCATCGCAGACGCGTTGACCTGGGAAGCTGGTGGAGACCCATCCGAGCATAGCTGGTGGGACGGTGGGTCTTTCCATGCGAACCTAGCCCGGTCTACCGGTCTGCAACCCCAGAAACGAAGGTATATCGAAGTGGCCGACGCCCCAGAACGCGTGCGCCGTGTGCACCGCAGGATGAAGCCTCACTATGATCATCTGTACAAACACCGCATCCGCGTGTCGAAAACTGTCTGAGAAAAATGCAAAATAGAACAAACAGGTCGAAACAGCGGCGGCTCGACGCCCGCTAGGGGAATGCACTGTGGCCCGCTTCCTGGACACTATGTGTGGTATGCCTCGACAGAAAAACTACAGGTTGAGCTCAATGAAATTCTGCCTGGTGGCGGCTGGCGAGGCAGATGCTAATCCCCAGTATAATCCGACCTTGGAACGGGACACCATTGCAAGCCACGTGGTCTTGGCTTCAGTAGGTGGCCGCGTCACCAATCCGAGCAAAGGCCGTACCGCTTTTTGGGAGGATGTACTAACGAAATTGCTTCTTCATCACTTGGTGCAATTGGACCATTCTTAACCAGTAGGTATAATTCGAACAAATGACCGCAACGGATACTACGCGCGTTTCGATCGGATTGTAACTGATGGGCTATGCATCGGGTGCGAGCTTTGTGCTTCGCTCCTTGGTCCTGAAAAAGTGAGCATAATCAAGGATGAAAATGGTGAGCTAAGGGCCAACATTCAGTCTATGTCAGACAAGGCTGATGTTGATCTCGTTTGTGCCCGATCAAGCAATGTCGCATTTCCTGTCCGACAACGGGATTGACCGGAACCAAGTTTCCTCTCTGCGCTACCGCGGGCGCGGTTACCCGGGACCCACCACGATTGAAACGATGGATGGGACGCGCCGGGATTTTCACTAGCTCGATTATTTTGGGGGAAGACGAAGGTTGCTGATCGCTGCCGTTTCGCTGCAAGATCTGTCCGGCGGGCATCTGTGAAGAGGTGCCGACATCGCAGCGGCAGACACTTGGCCGGACGGTACGCCGGACCGAGAGGACTCTGCCACAGACCCGGGCACCAATTCGATCACGACACGTAGTCGGCGTGGGGCCGAGTTGCTGGAGGCTGCGACTGCCGCCGGTTTTTTTGAGGATGGGCGGCCGGTCGATATTGAATTCATGAACAACACCTAAGCCCACCAGGCTGCTAAAAAGCGGAATATGCGCGCCCGCTTCGATGGATTGCATCGTGCCAGGCACTTGGTTCCAGAAACTTTTGGACTTCGTCTGGAGGCGCTGTATCGTGAAAACTCGGCAATTCGGAACCGGGAACAAGAAGAGGGAGCATTTGCACGGGCTAAAGAAAAACGAACTCTACGCCTGAAGGGCCGGCAAGCGCCCAGGGCACAACCAACTAGGGAGACTACAATGAAAATGAAACTACTCGCGGCCAGCGCTGCGGTCGCGCTTGGTGTTGCCGGTTCGGCGCAGGCAGATTGCGGCGAAATTTCAATTACCGAGATGGACTGGGGCTCTGCAATTATCGTAACGCAGGTCAGCAAGTTCCTGCTGGAACAGGGTTATGGCTGTTCCGTGACGATTGTTCCATCGGCGACGACGCCCGCGCTGGCATCGGTTGCGGAAACCGGTGAGCCGGACATTCTAACCGAGCTGTGAACCAACGGCGCCCCGGCCTATCCTGGCTTGATCGAAAGCGGCGCAATCATCGAACGCGCTAAGGTGCTGTCGGATGGCGGGGTCGAGGCCTGGTGGATTCCCACTTATCTTGCCGAGGCGCATCCAGAGCTTACAACGATGGAAGGCATTTTGGCCAATCCGGATTTGGTGGGCGGCCGGTTCCATAATTGCCCGGTAGGCTGGACCTGTCAGCGGGTCAGCTCGAACATGGCAAAGGCGGCTGGTCTTGCTGATGCGGGGATCGAGGATTTCATCCACGGCTCGGGCGAGACGCTGGCGGCCTCTATCGCCTCGGCCTATGACGCCAAAGAGCCGTGGTTCGGCTATTACTGGGCGCCGACCTCAATCCTGGGCCGCTACCCGATGGTGCAGGTTGATGTGGGCCCGCATGTGCCGGAAGCGCACGAGTGTAACAGCCAGGAAGAATGCGCCGAACCAGTGCTGGGGGCCTTCCCTTCGAGCGACGTGACCACGGTTGTGACCAACACTTTTGCGGAGTCGCATCCTGAAGAGACGGCGCTTATGGAAAACGTCCAGTTCACAAACGAGGTCATGAACGGTCTGTTGGCTTGGCAGGAAGAGAACAACGCCTCGGGCGAAGAGGCTGCGGTGTATTTCCTGACCAACTTCCAGGACACTTGGAGTGAATGGCTGAACGATGACGCTCGCGGGAAACTGTCGGCGCTACTGAAATAACAAAAAATTCGCAAAAAGGCCCGGGCGTCCCAATTCGTCGCCCGGGTTGGCAGGGAAAGGGTTTACATGGCTTTTTATGACCGCATGTTCGATGCGTTGGGACTTCGGGAATGGTGTGACGCATCAGGCAGCGGCGCCAATCTATCAATGGCGGACCTGTTGGCACAGACCAATGCAACAAACGGCGAGAATGGCCCGGCCTTTCCTTTCCCCTCACTCGATGCACTGAACGAGGCCTGCCCGAGTATCCCGCAATCGCGGGATTTTGTCTCGGCGGTCGAGGACGGGTTCCTAGCGATCAAGGACGCGCTGAAATTCGTGCTGGATCCGCTGACGCAGCCGCTATCGTGGATGCTAGAGTGGGCGCTGATTGCAGTGGATGCGGTGCCGTGGTGGATCATGCTGCCAGCGCTGTTCGTATTAACCTGGTATGTGTCGCGCTCGGCCATCGTGACCGGGTTCGTGATCATTGTCTTCTGTTTCCTGGGCCTGATCGACCATCTGGAGCCCGCAATGCAGACGCTCTCCATTGTGCTGGTCTGTACCGGGCTCTGTATCCTTTTAGGTGTGCCCATCGGGATCGCCATGGCGAAATCCGACAGTTTCCAACGCATGATCCTGCCGGTGCTAGACCTTTTGCAGACGCTGCCGACTTTCGTTTATCTGATCCCGCTGATCTTCTTGTTTAGCGTCACCGAGCCGAAGCTATATGGCATCGCCATCATCGTTTATGCCATCGTGCCGGTGATCCGATTGACCGATCTGGGCATCCGGCTGGTTGACAAGGATGTGGTCGAAGCGGCCAACGCTTTTGGTATGTCGCCGAGACAGAAACTGTGGGGAGTAGAGCTGCCGCTGGCGCTGCCCAACATCATGGCAGGTGTCAACCAGACCATCATGATGAGCCTTGCAATGGTTGTGATTGCCTCGCTGGTTTCTGCGCCCGGATTGGGTGTTCTGGTTCTGCGCGGCATCCGAAATCTGGAATTGGGCGTTGGTTTGATCGCCGGTCTGGGCATTGTGCTGCTCGCCATTGTGCTCGACCGCGTATCCAAAGCAGCCTTGGCGCGCGTCTCTGCCGCGCAGAAACACTAAGAAGGGGCGAGATATGAACGCTGAACCAAAAATCTCGATCCGCAACCTCTACAAAATCTTCGGCTCGCATCCCGATCGCGCGATGGAACATGTGCGGCAGGGCATGGGCAAGACTGACTTGCTTGAGAAAGAGGCCCATGTGCTGGGCCTGCAGGACATCAATGTCGACATGCAGGCGGGTGAGATCACGGTGATAATGGGTCTTTCGGGGTCGGGTAAATCGACGCTTATCCGGCACCTGAACCGGTTGATCGAACCCACTGCCGGAGAGGTCTGGGTCAATGGCAAGAACGTGTTGGAGTATGACACTCTGAAGCTGCGCGACATGCGACTGAACACCATGTCGATGGTGTTCCAGAAGTTTGCGCTGCTGCCACATAAGACCGTGGCCGAGAACGCTGGCATGGCTCTGGCGGTGCGTGGAAACAGCAAAGACGAGATCGTCGCAGCGGGCAGGAAATGGCTCGCCCGAGTGGGTCTTGCTGGCTACGAGGATCATTTTCCGCACCAGTTGTCCGGTGGCATGCAGCAACGGGTGGGCATCGCCCGAGCGCTGGCCTCGGATTCCGAGATCATGCTGATGGACGAGGCGTTCTCTGCGCTCGATCCGCTGATCCGCACCGACATGCAAGACTTGCTGCTTGAGTTGCAAAAGGATCTGCACAAGACGATCATATTCATCACCCACGACCTAGACGAGGCGCTCAAACTGGCCGACCACCTGGTGATCCTCAAGGATGGCTACGTGGTGCAACAGGGTGAGCCGCAAAATATCCTGCTGAACCCGAACGACCCTTACATCGAGGACTTCGTCAGCGACATCAACCGCGCCCGCGTGCTGCGCGTGCGTTCAGTTATGGACAAGGACGGTACCCATGAGGGCGAGTTTGATGGGGATGTGGATGTTAATGACAATCTCGAACACCTGATCTCGATATCGGGCGGTGACACCTACAAAACCTACCGGGTCATGAGCGGCAGTGAACAGGTCGGCGTTCTCAACATGAAAGACCTCGTCAAGGCCCTCGTACCAGCTCATGTCGAACAAAGGACCGTCATGTAATCGCGGTCTACTACAAAGCCATTGGCATTCTAATAGACCGCCAATTCTAAGGCGGTTACTACCGCTCTTTGTACTGGAAGATAGGTCATAAATGCTTCGCGAATAACTAAGAACAGCCACTTGTGCAGCCGCAGTAGAAACTTGCTTTGCCCGCAAGTCGGACGGCGGTGTCGAAAAACTCGCTGCGGTTGGGACGAACGGCAGCTTTTGCTTCTGCGTTGCGGCTATCGGCTTCAACCGTGGTGTTGCTGCAGCTTCGAAGGTCAGGGCTGTGTCACTTCCGCATCGGGCTCGTAGCCGCCGTTCGCTGCAATCTGCGCAAACGACCGCGACGCGGACAAAGCCGACTTCTGAAGAACGTGGTCTAGTGACCGCTCTTTCGAAGCTTCGATTGAGGCACACGGCTTAAATCGACATGAGCCATTTCTTGAAAATCCTTACTGTGACTCGTTCTTGATCACCCGGACGACAGACGAAGTAGAGTGCGCGATCCAATGGAACACGGGTTTCATCCAGACGGATCAACCGACCAAGTTCCAAGTCCCTAGCTGCCAAAAGACGTCTCGCCAACGCCACGCCTTGCCCGTCAATCGCGGCCTCCAACAAAACAGCACTGTCGACGTACTTGATGCTCTGCGCGTTGATACGATCAGGGCTCAAACCAACTTGTGTTGCCCAACTTTCCCATCCGACGTTAAAGGCGTCGTGCAAAAGTGGAAGACTGGCCACGTCCTCGGCGCGCATTGGCAGCCGGGTTTGATCAACAAGAGACGGCGCAGCCACGACAATCAGTTCCTCTTGCCGGACTTGCTCATGATATAGCCCGTCCCAGCCGGGTTCGCCAAAGCGCAAAGCGACATCAACTTCGGATACATCGAAATCCGCAAATACATCATTCGTGTCCAGCAACAATGAAATACCAGGATGTTCTTGTTGAAACGAGTTGAGTAGCGGCACAAACCACTTGAGCGCAAGCGATGTGGACAAAGACACTGTAATCGACTGGCGGTGATGAAGTCGTTTCACCTCCATCACGCCCAGCTGCAATGTCGAAAACGCCCCGCGAGTTGATTGATGCAGGCGTTCCCCGGCCTCGGTCAGTTCAACACCATTTGGTCGGCGGTGAAAGAGCGTCACACCAAGATGCAGTTCCAGCAACTTGATTTGTCGACTGATCGCCCCGTGGGTGACGTTCAAAACATCCGCTGCTCTGCTCAGGCTGGAGTGGGTAGCGGTCTCGTCAAATGCCTGAAGGGCGCGAAGGTGTCTGAGGTTCTCCATGATGTGAGGAAACCTAACAGAAATGTTCAATTAACTCGATAGGATTACCTAATTCCAAGAGGGTACACTGCTATCAAAGCAATAATTCTCACATACTATACATCTGAAGAAAGGGGATACCATGCCCGATACCAAAGTCGCGCTGATGACAGGCACAGGACAAGGTATTGGCCGGGGTTGCGCCATTGAAATGGCAAACGCGGGCTACAAAGTTTCGCTAATGTCCCCGTCAAACCGGTCTGTTGAACTGGCGGAAGAGCTTGGGGGCATTGGTCGTCGTGGCTCTGTTTTAGACGTCGACGATCTCCGAAAGATGATCGACGACACCATGAGCAAATATGGAAGGATCGATGCAATCGTCAGCAATATGGGCCACGGCGGTGCGGTGCCAGAAGCGATAAAGACGGTAGGGTTTGATCCCGACTTTGACGGGCCGCTTTTGGAACTCAGCGACGCGTTGTGGCACGAAAGTCTGGATATGTACGTACTGAACGTCGTCAAGATCGCCCGCATTGTCACGCCCATATTGATCGAACAGGGCGGGGGCGCATTCGTAAACATTTCGTCCATGAACACAATCGAGCCGCGTGCGCCCTATCCCATGAGCATGCTGCGTGGCGCTCTGCACAGTTTCTCAAAGCTTTATGGGGATCGCTACGCACGGCATAATATACGCATGAACAACCTGCTGCCCGGGTTCTGCGAAAACGTAAATCTTTCCGAACAGGCCCGTCGGGAAATCCCAGCTCAGCGGCCGGCAACATTCGAAGAAATCGGGCAAGCCTGCGTATTTCTTGCCAGCGATGGAGCCCGGTACATTAACGGTCAGAGCATTCTATCCGATGGCGGGATGAACCGCGCGGTACGATAGCAAAGAGGTGCTAAAATGATTGTTACGGAACTCAAAGATATCCTTGGCACAGATCGGGACGTTTCCGGGCCCGGTTGGAATAGCAGAAGACTGCTTCTCGCGTCGGATGGGATGGGGTTCTCGCTGACTGATACGATCATTAAAAAAGGCGCAGTGCTGGAGCTGAAATATACCCATCATTTGGAAGCGTGTTACTGCATCGAGGGCAAGGGGCAGATCAGAGCGTTTGAAGATGAAACCTGGCATTTCCTTGAACCATTTTCCCTCTATGCCTTGGATCAACACGACCGACATTTAGTGCGTGCAACAGAGTTTGACCTTCGGCTTGTCTGCGTATTCAATCCACCGCTCAGCGGGCGCGAAGTACACCGCGAAGACGGAAGTTATGCTCCAATTGTATCTGTATGAGCACGGTGATATGTTGCGCAAACCGGCCGTTCGAGAAGAGCGCAGCCTCTGGAAATTTAGGCTCTCTGAGGACCATCTAAACACGGTGAGAATGACAAATCACTGAGATCAGATCTGTCATCAAAATCGGTGAAGCTTCTTTGCGACCTGGTAGGTATTGGCGTAAGCCGTGACGGACGCCTCAATGGGGTCGGCATAGCCGCCGCCGATTGCCATCGAGACCGGGATGCCCCGGCCTTTGCAGGCGTTCAGTACCGCCTGATCGCGTTGGATAAGGCCATCATGGGTCAGCGCAAGCCGCCCTAGCTTGTCTTCTGCCAGCGGATCAACGCCTGCCTGGTATAGAATGAGGTCGGGACGAAATTCAAACACAGCCGGCAAGTGATCGGCTAAGGCGCGAAGGTAGTCCTTGTCGCCGGTGCCATCCGGCAGGGCAACATCGAGATCCGCTGGAAACTTGCGGAACGGAAAATTCTTTTCCCCGTGCATCGAAAAGACGAAGACCGATGGGTTGTCGGCGAAAATGGCGGCGCTACCGTCACCCTGGTGGACATCAAGATCGATGATTGCGACCCTTTCGACCATGCCAGCCGCAAGCAGGTGGAGCGCCGCGACAGCCTGATCGTTGTAGACGCAATAGCCAGATCCAAACGTAGGATGAGCATGGTGAGTGCCGCCAGCAAGCTGTCCCGAGATACCGTACTCCTGAGCGGTCTCAGCAGCAGCAATTGCGCCACCGGCCGTGGCGCGAACCCGCCTCACAAGTTCCCGGCTCCACGGGAAGCCAATCCGTTTCATGGCCTTTTCCTCCAGTTCCCCGTTTTCAAACTGCGCGACAAAACCGGCGGCGTGCGCACGCAATACCGCTTCATCGCTAGCTGGCAAAGATTTTGCGATCTGTGCCTCCTGAAGAATACCGTCTTTCAGCAGTAGCGTGTGAAGCATTTTGTACTTGCCCTTCGGAAACCGATGTCCGGAAGGCAGACTAGGGGAAAATCTGTGAGGAGAGTAAAATCTCATGGCTTAGGTGAAGAAAAACTCAGGCAATTCGCCAAAGCATAGCCGACCTCCTAACTGGTCTGCAACTTCGGCCGCTGATAGCATTGCGTTTCAAGTGGTGCGTGAATGTAAGGGAAAGCCACAGTTGATATCTAATGCGAATGTCTGCTTTGTGGTTCACTCGCAGTGGACGCGCAATCCTACGTTTTGTTGTCGCTAGATGGGGCGAGTTCGCGTTAGTTGGAATGCATTCAACTATGCGATGTTTCGACTTCGTAGGCCTCGATCATCTCGTGGCCTGTTCGAAAAAAGAACTTCTTCGAGACAAGATTGGCTATTCCATAGCGTTCGAGTTCTGCCTCTATCGATGGTTCGGCAAAGAGAAACACGACCTTAATGTCACGATCGTGGAGTGTTTGAATAGTTGATTTCAAAACGCTCCCGGCAGTGTAATCGATGTCGTCAATTGCAGAAGCGTCGATACAGAACCAGTGGGTCTTTTCTTCGATCGCGGCGATGACATCGACAACCTCATTCGCAAATCGCTGCGCGTTCGCATAGTACATCCCGTGTGAAAAGCGGTAAACAATGAGCCCAGGTTCGAATTGCTCGGGTTTGTCGAGTGGTCGTGCCAGCCATTCCCCGTCTGGCATTTTAGTGATGATGGAATTCTTGGGCCGGTATCCTTTACGCGTATGATCGATCAGCGAAAGAACCATCGCAAAAATGATGCCTTGTTCGACTCCGGTGGCCACGACCACCGCGGCCGTGCCCATTGCAATCCCGAACTCAGTAGGCGCTTGAACGAAGATTTCTCGCAATCCGCGCAGGTCTATCAGCTTCAGACCAATCAGGAATACGACGGCGGACAGCACTGCCTCAGGCAAGAACGCAAGAGGCTGTGTAAGGAACAAGAGAACAAACAACACGACCAGCGCCGTAGTCAATTGGGCTATCTGGCTTTGACCTCCGGCACCGGCAACCATCTCGGTCTTGGTAGGGCTTCCATTGACGACAAAAGTCGCGCTGAATGCCGCGCCAATATTGGCAATACCAAGCCCGACAAGATCGGTATCTTCGCTGAACTTTTCCCCGTAGCGCGCAGCATAGGCGCGAGATGTCGCAGCACTCTGCGCCAGGATGACGACGAGTATCGCAAGCGCTGTAGGGAGCAGCTGTTTGAATGTCGTCCAGTTCCAGTCAACCTGCGGGATCGAGAGTGAAGGCAAACCGCTCGGCACGGGGCCAAGCAAGGCAATCCCGTTTCTTTCGAAATCAAAATACCAACTTAGTCCGATGATCCCGATGACAGCAATCAATGGCCCAGGCACCTTTGGGGACAGGCGTTTCGCTCCGATCACAATGACCAAAACTGCGGTTGCAATCAAAAATGTCGCCCAACTGATCTGACTGATGTTCTGATAAGCGCTTGAGAGTTTCTGGATCGTGCCATGACCGCTCGTTTCAATGCCTAAGATCCCAGGTAACTCGCCTAAGGCGACCTGAATACCAACACCGGTCAGAAAGCCGACCAGAACCGTTCTGGACAGGAAATCGGCCAGAAACCCCAGACCGACGACTCTGGCCGCGATCAAGAGAATACCTGCCATCAGCGCCAAAAGCGAAGCAAGCGCTATGTATTCAGACGAACCACCTACAGCCATGCCAGCCAAGGCTGATGCAGTGATGGCAGCGGTCGCCGAGTCTGCACCAACCACAAGGTGGCGTGAAGATCCGAATATCGCGAAAAGCGTCATCGGAATCATAATCGTATACAGCCCGGTAATGACCGGTGTTCCTGCAATTTTCGTATAGCCCATGACCTCGGGTATCGCGAGGCACGCGAAGGTCACTCCGGCAAGGATTTCGGCCGGAAGCTTGGCTGGAACAATAGGCAGAACTCCCTGCAGAACCGGAAGGGATGATCCGTGAGAATGGGACGTTTTGTCAGACATTCAATTGTTGCACTTTCGGGTTAGCCCCCACGTGGCGGCAGAAGCTATTTCTCGTGATAGCACTGGCGTTTTTCGGATGCATGGAACTTTTTGAAGATTTCATCGAATTTGCAACGTCCGGTTTCTGCGCATTGCTGCAATTGGGGCATCGCGCGGCATTGGGGAAAGTGGGCTCGATTCGGTCATGCGATGATATTTTGTAAGTGTCTCCTATGCGCTCGGAGCTGGTAACAGACAGATTGGACTGAACGGCTGCCAGCCTATTTTAGAGAAAAAAGGGAATTTCGTATGCACAGATGGATTTACATTGGGTTCGCGTTGCTGGTTTCAGCGTGCAACCCACCTCCCAAGGCTCCATTGGTCACTAACGCGAACGGTCAGACTGCCATCCAAATCAACACAAGCGGGCTGACAGGCTACGAGTCGACCTGTTAAGAGATCACAAGAGGCAGCGTTCGCGCGATTGGACACAAGAGAGCGCGCATCCCAAAAGGTATCGATGCCAGCAGCTGAACCGTCACCCCAGACGAGTTCAAGCGGATGCGCCAATCAGCGATTCTGGCGGGCGGACCCGGTTCTGGCAATCGGTAAATGAAGGAGAGGCCGGTATATGTTCAACGATGATGTCCAGGCACGATGCCCTGAATGCGGATCGCCGGATACGTTGATTACGGGTGAGAAAGCTGCCTGCAATGCATGTGGGTACGAGGAGCCATTTCTGCTCGGTGAGGAGGTGCGCAACGGAGCGGAAGAGGTCGTGATCAACGCGCAGAAAATGGCACGGGCGAGAGACGTTCTGCAGCGATGGGATTTCGCTGGGTAGGTGGGTGGCTGAAGAGGCCAGATATTCGGAAAATTGAAAGCTTGCTGCGCGGGCCTCTCAGAGTCGCAACATGGGCCACGTTTTTCCGAAGGCGAGAAAACCGTTACCCCCCTTTAAATAGGCGTAGAGAGAATCCGGAAGGGTTCTGATTAGGTTTCTCTGCAGCGACTTGCTCGGCAGGGCCCACGCGCTTTATTCTGCGCGCGCTGCGCTGTAATCCTCGTCTGACACATGCTCCATCCAATCAGCAGTCTTGCCCTCGACAGACGTCTGCACAGCCAGATGGGTCATCGCACAGTCTGGCGCCGCGCCGTGCCAATGCCGCTCTCCTGGCGCAAACCACACCGTATCGCCAGGGCGCAACACCTGCACTGACTGCCCCTCAGCTCCAGCTAGGCCCGAGCCCGACAAGACATGCAGCGTTTGACCGGCGGGGTGCGTGTGCCACGCCGTCCGTGCTCCGGGCTCAAAAGTCACAGTAAGGATCTTGACCGGCGAGGGATCATTCCCTGTAACAACGGGATCAAAGCGGACTGTACCGGTGAAATACTCATTGCCGGGAAATTGAGAGGGCCGGTCCCCCGCGCGGTGAATTTTCATGATGTGCTCCTTCGTTGCGCTGCTCCTGGGGACATAGCAGAGTTCCAATTTCAAACCCAGATGCACGCCGGGTCGGCGCGGCCATCTGGGCACCATTGTCGAATGCCCAGATTGCGACTGTAACCGGTCAGCGGATGGCACAAGACCTGCGTCTGAGTTGCGGACTTTTCTGCCGTTCGCTGGGCTTTTGCCAAGGTCTGCTTTTCCAATCGCGGAAGCAGATGCCCGTTACTCAGGGTACAACAGTTCGACTAATAACCACTCAGGCGTGCCATGAACTCTTAGCCTGAGGGTACCAGCTGGCCCACAATAGCCGCGTAATCCTGTATTGGAAAAAACAAATTTGTCGGCAACAAAAGGCTGGGCGTATTCATGAAGAAGCCTCATTTCGGGATTGAAAAGTGAGAACCGAATGGCGTTCTCCCCCACCCAAGAGAGGTCGAGCTGATCAACCAGCGACGAAGGGCTATCTTTCGGTAGCTGTGTTGGGTCAGAGTAGGGTGTGTTTATGCACACAAACCGGACATCATTCCGGAAAGCGGCCGCCAACGGCATGGGTATATCCTTCTCACGGAAGTTTTGAAGCTCTGCCCAGTTCCAGGGAAGGCTTTGTCTTTGAACCGTGATCCAAAGTCCAATGAGGACGAGCGCGATGACAAGCGCAAGCATGATGGTTTTGAAGGCGGCTGACGTTAGCATGATCGTAGTTTAGCGGTGGTGGGTAAAGCCAACATCAAAAACAGAGCTGGACGGCTGACGGGACATTGCTGCCCTTGACAGGAAGAGCCCGAATGTCGGCTAGCTGCGGTCTCTCTAGGCTGGGCGTATTCCATTCAATGGCGGATATCTGCTTTTCTGACCTTTCTCGATTTTGCAGATGACAAAGCTCCGTCGCTGCTGGTAGCTGTCTAAAGGTGTGCGCATCACAAATTGGAGAACCGTCAATGAACTGCGCAGGTTGGCTCATTGACTGAGAATGGGCACTGGCACCCCAAGATTTTTCCGGTCACGCAATTGCTCATACGGAGTTGAGAATGTCAGGTTTCGCGCAGACAACCCCATCGGCTCTTGGTAACGCGAACGCACCTTGGGTGTTGGACGGAAGAGCGGTCGCCGAAAACCTCGGCGTGAACCCTGAGACGGGATTGAATCCGGACGAGGTGGCCAAGCGGCTTTCAACACACGGTCCAAACCGCTTGGAAGAAACTGCAACAGTGCCGCCCTGGAAGATGCTCCTGCGGCAATTCGCAAGCCCGCTGCTGATCATCCTGATAGCAGGTGCTCTTGTCTCGGCCTATACAGGGCATTGGGTTGATGCGATTGCGATATTCGCGATCGCCGTCTTCAACGCCTTCATCTCCTTCTGGCAGGAATACAAGGCCGAGCAGTCTTTGGCAGCCCTGCGGGAGATGTCTGCACCGCAGGCCTTCGTGCGCCGCGGCGGCGAGATCGTCGAAGTACCGGCGGCGGATCTCGTGCCGGGCGATATTCTGCGAGTAAAAGCCGGTGACATTCTGGCCGCCGACATTCGCTTTGTCACCGCCAGCCGGATGCAGGTCGACGAGGCCGCGTTGACGGGAGAATCCGAACCGGTCGACAAACATGCCGATCCGATCGAGGACGAAGACGTCGTTCTGGCCGATCGTCTGAATATGGGCTTCATGAGCACGCAGGTCACTGGCGGCGCTGGTGAAGGCATTGTCGTGGGCACCGGAATGGAGACCGAGGTCGGTCACATCGCTGCCCTCATGTCCTCTGCGAAAGAGCCAAAGACCCCGCTGCAACTCAAGATCGAGGGCCTTTCCAAGGTGCTGATCATGGCGGCCCTGATCGTGGTCGCCATCGTGATCGGCATTGGCGTGGTCAATGGAATGGATGCGGCTGAGATGCTGAACACGGCAATCTCGCTGTCGGTCGCGGCGATCCCGGAGGGCCTGCCGACAGTAGTCACCATCGTTCTGACGCTGGGATCGCAAAACATGGCTGCCAGCAACGCCTTGGCGCGACGGCTTTCCTCTGTAGAAACGCTCGGCGCGACCTCGGTGATCTGTTCAGACAAGACCGGCACGCTCACGCAGAACCAAATGCAGGTGATGCAATGCTGGCCGGTGGCAAGGACTGGGAAGTGACCGGCGAGGGGTTCGATCCGCATGGCGAGTTCCGTTCCGAAGACGGTAGCGTGGCTGAGATCGAGGCCGAAACGGATCTTCGGCAGATGCTGGCCGTCTCCGCCTATTGCAACGATGCGCGTATGATCGAGGCTGACGGGCGCCCGGCGATCCAGAGCAACCCGACTGAGGGCGCTCTGGTCGTGGCCGCGGCCAAGGTCGGGATTTCCCGCGAGAAGTTGACAGAAGCGCGAGTCGAGGCGCTTCGGCAATTCCCCTTCGATTCAACGCGCAAGATGATGTCTGTCTTCGCTCGATTGCCGGATGGGCGCACTGTGCTCGGCGCCAAGGGGGCGCCTGATGTGATCCTGTCAAGGGCGAGCCATGTCCGCATGGCCGGGGAAACGCTTGAGATCTCCCCGGCCTTGCGGGAAGAGATCGAGGCGGTGATCGACAGTTTCGGCGAGAAGGCGCTCCGGACCCTCGCCGTGGCTTATCGGGAGGTGGCAGAAGAGGATCTGGACCATGCCGATCCCGAGCAGCGGATCGTACTGCTTGGCATTCACGGCATCATGGACCCGCCGCGCAGCGAAGTACCCATCGCCGTTTCGGAGGCAACTGGGGCCGGCATCCGAACGGTGATGATCACCGGCGACCACGCCGTGACCGCCCAAGCGATTGCGGAACAGATCGGCATTCGCACCAGCGACGCGCAGACGGTTCATACCGGGGTCGAGCTCGACCAGATGAGCGATCAGGATTTGAAAGAGATGGTGCAGCACGCGGCCGTCTTTGCCCGGGTGACCCCGGAGCACAAGCTGCGCATCGTCAATGCCATGCAGGAGAATGGCGAGGTGGCGGCAATGACCGGGGATGGCGTCAACGACGCGCCCGCTCTGCGAGCGGCGGATATTGGTGTCGCCATGGGCATCACCGGCACGCAGGTCGCCAAGGACAGCGCTGCCCTCGTGCTGCTCGATGACAATTTCTCCACCATCGTGACGGCAGTCCGCGAAGGCCGGCGCATCTTCGACAATCTGTTGAAATTCATTCGGCAGGCGCTCACCGCCAACGTGGCCGAGGTCTCAACGATCCTGTTCGCCTTCCTACTGATGGGGGCAGACCCGCTCCTGCCGATCACACCGCTGATGATCCTCTGGGTGAATCTTGTATCGGATGGGCTACCGGCTCTGACACTCGGCTTCGAGAAAGCGGAACCCGACCTGATGCAGCGCCCACCGCGCCCGCGCGACGATAATCTGTTCGGTGGCGGAATGAAAGAGCGGATCCTGATCCGGGGAACGCTGCTCGGCCTGCTGACCTTTTATGTCTTCCAGGAGTTTCTCGAACGAGGCGCCTCCTTGGAACACGCCCAGACAGCAGCGTTCATGACACTGATCTTTGCCCAGATCTGGCATATTTTCGACGCCCGAACGACCTCTACGCTCTACCGCAAGTCGCCGCTCGGCAACCGCACCTTGCTTGGACCGGTGAGCATTTCCTTATTGCTGTCTCTTCTCGCCATTTATACCGGCGCTGGACATTTCGTGCTTGGAACAGTTTCACTGCCTCTGTCGCATTTGCTCGGAGTGTTCTTCATCGCCGCACTGCCCACGCTTCTGTTGTCTGCGCTGAAGGAAATGTTCGGACTGAAATGGCTCTGAAACTACCTTTGCTTAGAAAGGCACTGAAGGTGCTAGAATGGACATCCTGAAGCACCCATTCGGTGTCAACTTCTTGGCAGTGGATCTGCATCGTGCCTGGCCAGCATTCCGCCCACAAGAATTTCAGAGGAAGTTAAATTTTATGGCCTGATAGCCCATACGCACGATCTATTGACGCGCAGCGTGCAGCGTCTTCCCGCGCTTCCCATAGAGAGCATCATAATGAACAAGGCCTATTCTTCGAGCCTAGTGAAACTGTGTTTCCCCCGCCTCCAGCGATACGGTCGTACCTTTTTCGCCAAGAACGGCGGCGGGAACATCGGCGAGCGCGCAAATAATCGCGCGCCCGCCCGAGGATCGCACAAAGTCCTGGGCGGCCTGCACCTTGGGACCCATTGATCCAGCGGGGAAGTCGTATTCATCCAACGCGTCGGGCGTGATGCACCGAATGCCTTTTTGGTCAGGCGTTCCCCAGTTCAGGAACACAGCTTCTGCATCTGTAGCGATGACAAAGAAATCTGCGCCAAGGTTCTGCGCCAGAAGGCACGAGGCGAAATCCTTGTCGATGACGGCTTCGACCCCGACCAGTTTCCGTTCAGCTCCTGCCTCGTACATCGTCGGGATGCCACCTCCGCCAGCAGCGATCACAGTCGCGCCCTTTTCCAGGATCCAACGGATCGGTTCGACCTGAAAGATACGTTTCGGGCGGGGCGAGGGCACCACGCGCCGCCAGTACTCGCCATCCGGTTTCACCGTCCAGCCCTTGTCAGCCGCCTCTTTCTTGGCGTCCGCTTCGGAATAAACCTGCCCGATGAACTTGGTCGGATTGTCAAAGGCCGGGTCGCTCGGGTCTACCTCGATCATGGTCAGCAGGGTGGCGATGTGATGCTCGAAGGGCAGGATGTTGCCAAGCTCCTGCTCGATCATGTAGCCGATCATCCCCATCGTCTCGCCCACTAGCACGTCCAGTGGGTATTCCTCGACATCGGTGTACATGATCTCTTGCAGGGCCAGCATTCCGACCTGCGGACCGTTCCCGTGGGTGATGACGGTTTCATGCGCTTCGCACAGCGGAGCGAGGGCTTCGGCGGCAATCTTCGCGTTCTTGCGCTGATTGTCCGCCGTCATTTCCTCGCCCCGTTTAAGAAGCGCGTTGCCGCCGAGTGCTACAACAACGCGTCCCATGGATCAGCTCCCCAGTGTGGCGACGAGGATCGCCTTGATGGTGTGCATCCGGTTTTCTGCTTGCTCGAACGCAATGTTCATATCGCTTTCGAAGACTTCTTCGGTCACTTCCATTTCGGTGATGCCGAACTGTTCGTGAATGTCCTGACCAACTTTAGTCTCCAGATTGTGGAAGGCTGGCAGACAGTGCATGAACTTGACGCTCGGGTTGCCCGTTTTCTTCATCAGATCCATGTTTACCTGATATGGGCTCAGCAGTTTGATGCGCTCTGCCCAAACCTCTTTTGGCTCACCCATCGATACCCAGACGTCGGTATGAATGAAGTCCGCGCCTTCGACAGCAGACGTATCGTCCGTGATGGTCACACGTGCGCCCGTTTTTTCGGCCCGCTCCATCGCCAATTCTCGCACATCGTCATGGGGCTGGGTTTCTTTCGGAGAAATCATCCGAACGTCGCAGCCCATGATCGCGCCCAGCATCAAAAGCGAATTGCCCATGTTCGATCGGCAGTCACCCGAATAGGCGTAGACAATGTCCTTGCGGGGCTTATCGGCATGCTCAATCATGGTCTGCATATCGGCCAGCATCTGTGTTGGATGCCAATCGTCCGTCAGGCCGTTATAGACCGGGACGCCGGCATAGTCTGACAGTGTCTCGACCATGTCCTGTCCCGCACCGCGGAATTCAATCCCGTCGAACATACGTCCCAAAACGCGCGCCGTGTCTTTCATCGACTCCTTGTGCCCGATCTGCGAGCCCGATGGATCGAGATACGTAATGTTCGCGCCCTGATCGTATGCGGCCACTTCAAAGGCGCAACGGGTACGTGTCGAGGTCTTCTCGAAGATCAGACAGATGTTCTTGCCGGTCAGCGACGGCTGCTCGGCGCGGGCGTATTTGGCGCGCTTCAGGTCGCGGGCCAGATCCAGCAGATACAGCATTTCACGCTGGCTGAAATCGGCGATTTTCAGATAGCTACGGCCTTTGAGATTGAATGCCATTTTATCTCTCCCTAACAAAAATCAGAGGGCGCAGGTGCTGCGCCCATGGTAAATTCAATAGGCGGGGTCGCGGTCTATCGGGCAGGTCATACAGTGGCCGCCACCACGGCCGCGCCCCAGTTCCTGACCCGAGATTTCGATCACCTCGACACCGGCTGCGCGCATCTTTCCGTTCGTGAACGTGTTGCGCGCATAGCCGACAACAACACCTGGCGAGAGGGCCACGACGTTATTGCCGTCATCCCATTGTTCGCGCTCGGCCTGGAATTCATTGCCACCGGTAGAAATGACTTCCAGCGAGTTCAGCCCGAGGGCTTCTTTGTAGACGTCGAACAGGTGCCCTTTTTCAACGTGGATATCTAAATCTCCCCGGTCACCCGGACGGATCGAGATGCAGGTGATCTGGTCCGCAACTTCTGAGAATGCGGTGACCTTGTCATGGTCGAGGCAAGTGAAGACAGTATCCAGATGCATGGCTGCACGGCTCTTGGGCATCGCACAGGCGACAACACGTTCGGCGCCGCCCTTGCGGAACAGCGCTTCTGAAACCTGTGCCACGGCCTGTCGGGTCGTGCGCTCGCCCATGCCGATAAACACTGTGCCGTTGCCCACCGGCTGCACATCGCCACCCTCGACCGAGGCGAGGCCAAAATCGTCGTCGCTGTCGCCCCACCAGAATTCGAATTCGGCGTTCTTGAACATCTTATGGAAGCGATACACGGTGCGCATAATCAGTGTTTCCGGCTTGCGAGCCGGCCAGAACATCGGGTTCGTCGTGACCCCATTGAACATCCAACAAGACGGGTCACGCTGGAACTGCGCATTCGGAACAGCGGGCAGGATGAAATCGCCCAGCGATACCAAGTCGCCAAATTGTTCGTCGATCATACCTTTGGGCAGATCGGCAAAGATGATTCCACCCAGCATGTGGCGTGCCAAGGTCTTGGCGTCCATCTCATCCAGCCAGGCGCGCATTTCAACTGAAAAGCCAAGACCGACCATGTTTGGCGTGATCAAGCGGTCCAGCATGAAGGCCCGCGCCTCTGGGTCGTCCGCGATAGCTTGAGCCAGCAGATCCTGAATGTCATAGACCTCGACCCCGCGTTCGCGCATCAGGGAACAGAATTCAGCGTGATCCTTACGAGCCTGTTCGACCCAGATGACATCATCGAAAAGAAGCTCTTCGCAGTTTCGCGGTGTCAGACGATCATGCGCCAGCGAGGGGCGTGAGACGATCACCTTGTTGAGCTTTCCGATCTCGGAATGAACGCCGAGCTTCATTGTAACTCTCCTTTCGAACTATCTGTTTTTTGAATGTCTTCAACGTCATTGGCCTGGCTCCAGCGGACCCAGACATGGATAGGCACGCCCATAAGCAGCAGGACCGAGCCAACCAAAACAGTTTCAGCGCCTGAGCCGATGAAGGCCCAGACCGAATAAATGAACCCAAGCGCGCCCAGTACGATGACCTTCGCCAGTTCCGGGCCATGCAGGACCTGCCCGCCTTTCAGCCGGATCATAATCTCGGCCACTGAGCAGATGGCATAGGGCAACAGGCTGGCTACAACGGCGAGCAAAATGACAAAGTTGAATGCGGCGACCAGCCCTTGCGCATAGTTCATGATAATCAAAACCGAGGCCAACGCGTTCGACAGGATTAACGCATTAGCAGGCGTTCCAAATTTGGATTTTTGGCCCAAGGCTGCAGGAAAGACGCGATCCAAGGCGGCACCGTAAGGGACCTGGCCACTGAGCAGCGTAAAGCCGTTCAAAGTACCAAAGGTCGAAATCACCGCGCCCACAGCAACAAGGACACCACCAACGGGACCAAACATCACCTCACCGACGGCTGCAAGAGGTGCGGCGGAAACAGCAAGCAGCTCGGCAGGAATGACGCCCATCGAAACGGCGGTTACCGAGATATAGACGCTTGCGGCGATAATCACGCCGATCACGGTGGCGCGCGGGATGGTCTTTTCCGGCTCGATAACATCGCCAGAGGGAACCGTCGCAGATTCAAGACCCAGGTAGGCCCAAAGCGTCAGAGCAGCCGCGGCAGAAATCGCCGTAAACGCAGTGGTGCCGCTTTGATTGACCGGAACATAGTTCTCGGTGTTGATCCAGAAGATACCCAATGTGCCAATCAATACCAGCGGAGCGAGCTTGAGCACGGTGGTCACGATCTGAACCAAACCAGCCCCTTCGACGCCTCGGATGTTAACCAAGGTGAGCGTCCAGATTGCAACCAACGCAGTCGAGAGGCCGTACATCGGCACTTCGATGATAATAGGGAACAGGAACCCCAGATACCCCACCAACGCGACAGCGACTGCGGCGTTCCCGGTCCAAAGTGCGATCCAGTACCCCCAGGCGATAATGAAACCTGCAAAGTCTCCGAATGCTTCCTGCGAATAGGCATAAGGACCACCGGGTTTAGAAACGACGCGTGACAGCCTTCCGAATATGATCGCGAGAACAAGCGCCCCTGCCGAAGTCAGAATCCACCCGCCGATTGCGATTGGCCCAAACGGTGCAAGTGACGCTGGTAGAAGGAACACTCCCGACCCGATCATGTTTCCGACGACCAAGGCAATACAGGCCGTCAGCCCAAGGGCACCGGATGTCGATGTTGTGTCTGTGGCGGCGCGATCGGTCATTGCGACGGCTCAGTTCGATGTTGTGTCTGGAGTCTCGGTTGTGGGCCTGTCGATCCCCGGATCAGTGATGGCCCCAACGGTAAGTGCCGCGCAGATAATCACCGCCAGAATTACGAGCAGCGGGAAAACAAAGCGTAGCCACCTGTCATATGACACGCGACCAATGGCT
Organism: Ruegeria sp. AI3; assembly: GCF_056541245.1. NCBI lineage: Bacteria > Pseudomonadati > Pseudomonadota > Alphaproteobacteria > Rhodobacterales > Roseobacteraceae > Ruegeria > Ruegeria sp. AI3. The sequence goes on along the minus strand of NZ_JBQFYA010000003.1, from coordinate 73,425 downwards.
AGCCCTCCCATGACGACGGCAAATGTCGGGTTGAACAGGTTCACCCATCCGTTTGCTGACTGATACGCAGTAACCACAAGGTCACGGCCGACGCCTGCAAAGTCTGCCAGTGGCGCCATGATCGGCATCGAAAGCGTGGCCAGCCCTGACGAGGACGGCACCAGGAATGACATCAAGATCTGAATGCCAAACATCGCGTTGATAAAGGCGAACTCGCTCAGTCCTGAGACAAACCCCTCTGCCCCTGCAAGGATAGTGTCGGTGATCTTGCCCGCGTCCATAATGACGACAACACCGCGTGCGACGCCAATGATCAGGGCAACGCCCAGCAAATCGCGCGCGCCATCAACGAAGGTTTCCACAAAGGTCCCTTCGTCCATTCTGGACCCTTCATCCGTTTTCCCGACCCACCAGACGATGATGGACATCACCAGGAAGAGACCGGACATTTCCGCCATCCACCACCCCAGCGCGACAACACCATAGATCATAATGGCGAAGGTAATCCCGAAAAGAATCAGAATGATCGAACGGGTCTTGGTCATATCGGGGAACGTATCATCGCCTTCCGAACCCTTTAGAAAATGCGCCCGGTTTTCCTCGGCCTGATCTGCCACCACGGACAATGACGGGTCGGCTTTCACGCGTGATGCGTATCGCATGACGAATGCGATGCCTGCAGCAAGACAAAGGACAAGAATAATGAACCTAAGAACGATCCCATTCGTGAACGGAATACCCGCACCTTGCGAGGCAACAACTGTCGCAAATGCGTTGAAGGTTGAGCCCAGGGTCCCAATGCCTGCGCCCAGCATGATCACCGCGACCCCGGTCAAGGAGTCGTATCCTGCCCGAATAAAAACCGGAATGATCAGAGCGTAGAACGCCAAGGATTCTTCGGCCATGCCATAGCTTGTCCCGCCAAAGGCAAAGGCGATCATCAGGATTGGGATCATCAGGATTTCCCGCCCGGCCAACCTGTGCAGCAGCCAACCGATACCGGCGTCGATAGCTCCTGTCTTGGTGACAACCATCAGGAAACCACCAATGACCAGGACAAACAAAGCGACATCAATTGCGGCGCTGGATGAACTTCCAAGGAGACCAGGATCGTACATTCCGGCAATCGGGGCAAGGATAACCGCTGCAAGCCCCTGAGGGTTCGGCTCGACTTCGTGATAGGTGCCTGGGACTGGCGCTTCGCTGCCCAGAGCTTCGTTCATCTGACGGTCGTACTCACCGGCCGGAATAACCCATGTAAGGGCGGCCACGACGGCAATCAGTATGAACAGAATGGTAAAAGCGGTAGGAAATTTAAACTTGGACATATGAAACTCGCGCTGGGTGAAGCTGAGAAACTGGGCAGTCAAATATTTGAATATTTATGTCTCAACTTAGTACTAACGCGGCGACTTGTCACTTTCGTAAAACGTGGGGTTGTCGAACACATTGAACAATGTCTGCCATGGGCTCAGTGCAGTCATTCGCTGCGACTTGCTTGAACGACAGATTTTGCGGATAATTTTACCAAAGCGGGAAATGCGTCTTTTTGCTTCAGCCCGTACAAGTGTTGCTAAGAACGCATTTCTCTTAGGTGCGCGATACCCGAAGCCAGTAGTCGTCTCGCCTCGTAGAGTTCACGCCGACCAGACATCAGGTTTGGAGGCCGCGCACCTATCTTTTCAGAATGCTGGATTGATATCTCTAACCTATCAGCCGCTTCGATTGTGGCTTTAAGTGCAGCCTTGATGGCGGTCCTATCGGAAATGGGGGAGCGAGTTTCAGCCATTCCTCCGATGTCTGTCCATGACCCTCTCTTCATTTTTATTCCTCGCTCAGGCGGCCCCATTTTGGTAGCAATGACTTATCAATTGCGGCGGTCGTTCTATCCGCACGTCGCATTTCCTCGACCTCCGCACGGAGTGCGGACAGTTCTTCAAGCCCTTTGAGCTAGGCGTGACGACCCAGGGCATCCCGAAGAAGCCTTGCCTGTTGCAAGCTGATTTCGCTCCAAGATGCTGCAGTTGTGGTTCGCTCTGAAGCGGCGCGGATATCTTCAATTGAACTCAATTTGTTCCTGTCAGCCAATTGAGCGAAGTCAGAGCGTGTAGGAGGCCGAACCCGATCAACGAGCCATTGGGCTACGGTTGGATTGCCGATATCAAGCTCGTCGGAAATTTCGTCAGTGGCGCGCCCGAGCATCTCTTCAAGCCGTTCGCCCGCAAGCTGTGCTGCGCGTACTTTAATGCCATTTGCGGCCCGCGGTCGACCGGTTGACTTTCGCGGCTTGTGCCCGGGCAGGAATTTGCCATCCGGGCCGCGTTTAGCTTGTTTCTCGTCATGGGTCACAGAACCGGCAACTTCGTCATATTTACATCAAAAATACTGACATAATAGCTTAACTTTGCGTTCTTGTCGCTGTCTTGGGATTGACCCGTGGTTTACGGAGTTCGAGTGCGAGGTGTTCCGCTCCTTCGAGTGAAAAACCAAATCGGCTGTTGCAATCCCACAAAGAAATCAAGAAGTGAGGATGCCTCCCAGGCCATCTGGCATCAGATGCTCAACGCTCAATTCTTTAGTTACAAGAAATGCAATACAACTAGGATGCCCCACTCAATTCTCAATTTCCATTCCTCAATGTTGAACGCACGTTGGCCAAGTTGTCTGGATGAAGGTGATAGCACCGCGCGACAGCAAGGTTTTGGATTGCCAAATTGGTTTCATTGGCCCAATTGACAGCAGTTGAAATCAGAAGAATTCAGTAATACGTGAGTTTCTTTATGGGGGCGAGATATCCCAACTGGCGGAAAACGCAGCGTTTTCAATGAGGGTATGATGGCCCTAGGCTCCACCAAATCTTCATATGCTGTTGGTTTGGGTTTATCCCCTTAATTTACGAGAGTTTAAAAACGACTCTGTTACGTTGAGGTGTCACAATGAGGACGCTTGAGAAGATGCCTGGACACTCCCGACTCTATCGCCATGGCGACGTCTACTATCTCCGCGCAGCCGTCACTGCGGACATCGCAGCGACCTACCCGAAGACCGAAGAAAAGTTCTCTTTGATGACGAAGAACCGCGCCTATGCTATTCGGAAGGTCCGTTTCGCTGCCATTGAGGTCGACCAACAATTTGACGCCACCTATGTTTGCTCAAAGCCCAAGGACAGGAAGCTTGAGCTGAACTGACCTCAGATCAGATCAACAAATCAAGGCCGTATACTACAACTTCCAGCTGAAGGAAGATAAAGAAACGCGCCTAGCGTTGGGTGTTTACTAGGAAACAACTGATAGTTCTCTCTTCCGCTGCGCGTCTCTGATCAAAGCCGCAAGCCGATAGAAGCCATGAGCCATCTTGGTGTAGGGCATTAGCAGGAAGAAAGTCAGAACCGATCCAAGGTGGATGGCAAGCAGCGCAGGCATCAGAGACGTTGAACCAAGGGCGTAAAGGACCAGTCCGCTCAGGCCGACAAAACCGAGCAGCAGGATGAAACCGATGTCACCCCCCCAAGCAGACGGATCGCCAAGCTCTCGATCAGATTTCTGCTTGAGCAGAACCATGACTCCGCATCCCATTGTCAGCAGGATACCTCCGGAAACGCCGAAGAGTTTTGGCAGGGACCAGAACCCGTAAGGCGCGTGCAACCCGAACCCGTAGTGCATAACCGTCGCCACCGAGGTCGACGCGAAACACAGCAGGAAGCCGTACATGATAGCGTGGTGAATGTGACGGCGCCCTTGGCTGAACCGATCTTCATCTTCAAAGTTACATCCCTCACCATGCCCGGCAGCTAGATCCTGCATCTTACCAGCGCGTTTGAAGGCGGCCTTCAAATCAGACAATTGGAGGGGTTTGCCACCGACTTCCGCCCAATAGCGCCTTAGGCTGATAGCCACACTAAAGAGTGGCAACAAGAATGCGGGCGCAAAGATTGCGACCATCGCATTGTGGGACAGGACGGCATAGAACCCCTCTCCCCCGCTTGATCCGATGGCGCGAATGGCCCAGAACAATAGGGCAAATCCAACTACCAGTGCCAAGGCAATAGCCCCGCCGTGAGTGTGAAACCGGCGCGCCAGAGGCTGCGGCCAGGCGAAGCTTTCCCAGCTGTCCCGCCGCACTTCGGCCAGAGCTTTCGGCAGATTCAGGTCGAACTCGTGCGGTGCGGTATACTGACAAGCGTAGTAGCACCCCCTGCAATTGTGGCAGAGGTTAGCGAGTTGCATGATGTCTCCATCGGAAAACGCGCGTTCCGCATGCAGGGATGGAAAGACTGAGCAGTAGCCCTCGCAATACCGGCAGGCGTTGCAAATCTCGGCCTGACGGCGGGCTTCTTGAATAAGGTCAGTTTGCATAAGCGGCGGCCTCACGTCCTGCGATGCGTCCAAAAACGGTTCCGATGGTCATGCCGAACCCGGCCAAGTAGCCTTGCCCCAAGATTGACCCGGCCATGGTTTCGCCAGCGGCCCAAAGGTTCTTGATCTTGCCGTCAGGGGTTGAGCACTGCGCTGTGTCGTCGACCTTCAGACCCAGATAGGTGAAGGTCACGCCGGTGCGCAGCGAGTAGCCATAAAAGGGCGGCTCCGTGATCGGACGCGCCCAGTTCGTCTTGGGCGGCGTCAGACCCGAGGTCGTGACACCGTCCAGCTCGGTCGGATGAAAACCACTGGTATCGCCGCATGCTTTGTTGAATTCAGCAACGGTTGCTTTCAGCTTGTCGGCGGGCAGGTCCATCATTCCAGCCAATTCTTCCAAACTATCCGCCTTTAGCGGTGCAAAGACCGAGGGCATAAACAGGTTCAGGGACTTCGCATCGATGATCACATAGCCAACTTGATCCGGCTGGGCCGCGACAAGACGCCCCCAAATCGCATAGCGCTTGGGCCATACGTCTTCGCCCTCGTCATAAAACCGCTCGGCATTCTTATTCACGACAATTGAAAACGGCACGCAGTCCAGGCGGGTGACGATGCCGCCGTCGAACATCGGCGCGCGCCCGTCAATGGCGACGGCGTGGCACTGGGTCGGATCGCCGACGCTGTCCACACCCTGATCCAGCAAATCAGACAGAACCACGCCACGGTTATAGGGTGTGCCCCGGATCAAGAAATTCTTGGCAGGTTCGCCCCATGCACGGGTCAGCCAATCCGTGTCAGCCTGAAACCCACCCGAGGCAACGATGACTGCCTTGGGCGTGATGCGATGAGACTGGCCTGCATAGGTGTAGTCGACCCACTCGATCCGATCACCATTCAACTCCAGATGCGTGACAGCAGCTTCGTACAGAACATCGACACCCAAACCCGCGGCAGTTCGGTAATAGGCGTTTACCAGAGACTTCCCTCCCCCCATAAAAAAGGCGTTGGTCCGCGCCAGCGACAGTGTTCCGGACAGAGAGGGTTGGAAACGCACCCCGTGTTCTTCCATCCACGGCAGGCATTCCTCGGAGGTTCGGATCGCGAGGCGAGCAAGATGTTCGTCGGTTTTGCCGCCAGTGACCTTTAGCAGATCTTCAAGATACTCATCTTCACTGTATTCTTCGATCAGCGGGCCGAGAGGAGCGCCATGCATACAACGAAAATTGCGCGTATGGCGGGAGTTTCCACCACGATAGGGTTTTGGCGCCGTCTCGAGGATCAGAACACGGGCGCCTGCCTCGGCAGCGGTTATCGCGGCGCAAAGGGCTGCGTTCCCACCGCCGATCACAGCGATATCATATGCTTCCTTTTGGGTGGCCATATCCTGTCTACCTATTGATTTTCGTCGGTTGTCCGGTCGCGCTCTTGCAACGCCCGAATACGCATCCGTTGTGCGGCCTGAATATGCGCACGCATTTCTGTTTCAGCCGCTGCGCCATCGCGGGCCTTTAAGGCAGCCATGACGCGCTTATGCTCTGCCACTGCTGTCTCGGCCCGATCACCGTCCAGCAATTGCGACGGCCCAAGGATCAACAGCGCTTTTTGCAAAGACAACATAGACTTGGCAAGAAACCGGTTCTTTGCTGCGTCCAAAAGTGTGGCGTGGAAAATCCGGTTGATCCGAGCCGCTTCCGAACCGGTGCCAGCCTCAGCCAAGCGATCATTCAAAACGCTCAGCTCGTCTAACTCGACATCCGACGCAGCACGCGCGGCTAAACGGGCCGCAGTTCCCTCGAGCACCGCGCGCATTTCATAGAGCTCCATTACTTCGGCGTAGTCGAGGCTGCGTACAGTTGCGCCCTGCCGTGGCACATGAGTGACTAGCCCGTCGGCCTCTAACTGCCGGATAGCCTCGCGTACGGGAGTACGGCTGACGCCTAGTCGTTCCGACAGCTCAATCTCGCGCAGCCGCTCGCCAGGCAGAAGTGTGCCATCCCGAATCTCGTCCAGCAGGCGTTGATACGCTGAATTGCCTTGAGGGCCAGACTGTAAGGGGTCGTCTTGAATGGTCATCGAGCGCTCTCTTGTCTTCTTGCGTCCAGTTGTATACATTTGGATACACAATGAGTCAATATTGTCGGAAGCCCCGCCTTGCCCACCCAAAACAAAACACTTTCACTCCTAAAGAAGCGGGCCGTAACACTGGTCCTTGCACTGCTGGGCACCGGAGTATTTTGGGCGTTGAACCTGCCGCTGCCCTTTCTGTTCGGCCCGATGAGCGCATGTCTGATCGCTGCCCTGGCGCATGCCCCTATGGAAGGTTTTGGTCAGGTTTCGGTTGCAGCGCGCACCATACTCGGCGTTGCAGTTGGGGCTTCGATTACCCCTGCCCTTTTCGCAGAGCTGCCGAAGATGGCCGCGTCTATTGCACTGGTCCCCTTCTTCATCCTGCTGATCGCACTGGTCGGCGTGCCTTTCTTTCGCAAGATCTGGGGGTTTGACTCTACGACCGCGTTTTACGCCGCCATGCCAGGCGGATTGCAGGACATGATCATCTTTGGAGCCGAAGCAGGCGCCAACCCGCGTACACTTTCGCTGATCCACGGTACGCGCGTGTTGATCATCGTGACGCTGGCCCCGCTGTTTCTGACAGTGTTCTACGATGCCCAACTCACCAATCCGATCGGAGAGCCTGCGCGCGACCTGCCAATACATGAGTTGGCGCTGATGGTGCTGGCCGCCCTTATAGGCTGGAAAGGCGGTGAGCGGATCGGCCTGTTCGGAGCATCCATCCTCGGCCCGATGATCCTGACAGCAGCTCTGTCACTGGGCGACTTCATTCATACCCGACCACCGCGCGAGGCCATCCTTGCAGCGCAGTTCTTCATCGGTTGCGGGATAGGCGTGAAGTTCGTGGGCGTCACTTGGGTCGAACTCCGCCGGGTGGTTGCTGCGGGCGTCGCCTATGTCATTGTCCTTGCCATCCTTGCAGCCGCTTTCACCGCTGTTGTCACCACGTTGGGCTTTGGCCAACCGGTCGAGGCTTTCTTGGCCTTTGCCCCCGGCGGACAGGCAGAGATGACAGTGCTAGCTATCGTTTCGGGCGCGGATCTGGGCTTTGTAATCACCCACCATCTCACAAGGATCGTGCTGGTGATCATCGGCGCGCCCATAGCGGCCAATCTTATCCTGCGCTGGTCCAAACCTCGGGGTTGATCATGTGAATGGGAGCGCCTTCAGCATAGGCGTTCACCTGATCGAAAATGTCTGCGAATTGCAGGTCGAATTCGTCCTCGGTCACAAAGCCGATATGCGGTGTCGCAATAAGGTTTGGGTGCGATAGCAAAGGGTCATTCGGGTCCGTCAGGGGCTCGGCATCAAAGACATCAATTGCGGCCTTGCCCGGGCGACCGGCGTTCAACGCGTCCAACAAAGCACCCGTAGTAATCAGCCCGGCCCGGGAGGTGTTCACAAATAACGCCCCGGGTTGCATCTGCGAGAAATCCGACGCTGTGATGATGCCGTGTGTGTCCGGCTTCAGGCGAACATGGACCGAGACAACATCGCTGCTGGCAAAGAACGCTTCGCGGCTTGCGGCAACCTGCGCGCCGTCTGCCTGCGCTCGCGCCCGGCCATCGTCCGAGGACCACCAGACCACATTCATGCCGAATGCCTCGGCGTAACCAGCAACGGCGCGGGCGATACGGCCATATCCATACAGCCCCAGCTGCCGCCCTCTCAGGGTCTTGCCAACCCCGGCCTGCCAACGCCCAGCTTTGACCGAGGCCATCTGCGCAGGCAAATCGCGCATCCCGGCCATGATCAGCGCCCATGTCAGTTCGGCTGCTGCATATGAAGGCGTCCCGCCATGCATGTTCGAACACAGCTGCACTCCGTTATCCGAGCATGCCTGCACATCAACATGCGGATACACGCTGCGCTGACTGATCAATTTCAAGTTTGGGAGTTTTTCAACCAAATCGCGGGTGATCTTGGTGCGTTCGCGAAACAACACCAGCGCCTCAGCCTCCCGCAAGCGTTCAGCCAATTCGCTGGTATCTTCGACATGGTCTGTCCAGACCTTCACGTCATGGCGAGATAGCTTCTCAAAACAGGGCAGGCCCTGCAGAGTATCAAACCAATCATCCAGAATGTGAACTTTCATCGACTTCCTATACCCTATTCGAAGCTCAATTTTCTTGGCGTCGACACAAAATGACGTGTGTCGAGCGCTTCTAGCGCGTTGCGAACACGTTCGCGCTGATCCAGCAAATGGTTGAATTGCTCATCACACCCGGCAATCGGTGTCGGGTAGTCCGCAATGTCCCTCCGCAGAGCCGACTGCGCCAGCCTGAGTTCCTGACGCGCGATACCAAGGCATTCAGAATAGTCATCCATCGGAACATCCTCTTTATGTATACCATAGTATACCTTTTGAGATCCGCCTTTTCAACTGTTGTTCCACACAGATTCCGGTACATAGACATGCCCATCCGCCAATTTGCGCGCTGTTCTCACCAGACCGGCGGTATTCACGTTGAACTCCTCGTCGTTCGAGAAGTCCACCAGAACGTCGATCTTACCTGAGGCGTGCTCCAACACAACGTCCGCCGGGCTTGAATCCGGACGATCAAGCAACCCGTCTGCGACGGTTCCGGGCGTCAAAGCGCAAGACGCCATGCATTGCGCTCCCGTTACGGCCATAGTTGGGTGGGTTTTCCATGGCATGAAATACCGAACCGCAAGGGTTCCACCCTCTCTGGCGGGGGCCATCAGGCCGAATTTGGGAGTCACCGATTTCGATACGTCCCCCATACCCATCCGTTCCCCGGCTTCGATCCGCACGGCCTCCATCCGATCAAAGAAAGCACGGTTGGCATCCAGCTCTTCGGCGCTTTCATATCCTGTCAGTCCGAAATCCTCTGCTCGGGCTATCGCCATCGGCATAGCGACATCCATGCACGTCAGCTCGATCCCCTGCACTGTATCGCGCAAATTTCCCGTGGGCAGAAATGCACCTGTTGCCGAGCCCACAACGCCCATAAAACTCAGTTGCACCGGTGCAGAATGGCCGGGAACTCCGGCTATTTCCGCGTCACCCTCATAGACCAAATCGCCGCCCGGGGTCTGCACTTTGGCAATGACGCGGGCGCCTGTATTGACGGCGCGAATACGGATTTCGGTCTCATCGCCGTTGGGCTGAAACAATCCCATTTCGATCGCAGCTGGACCAACTCCTGAGAGGATGTTTCCGCAGGTGGGTTTGAAATCGACCAGCTTCTCATCCACAGAAACTTGCGCGAAGAAATAGTCGATATCGGCCCAGTCGTCCTCGCTGGCAGACAGCATCGCCACTTTGGTCGTCACCGCGTTACCGCCACCGATCCCGTCGATATTGAGCGCTTGCCCAGCCCCGAGGGCAGCGACCAGAACATCAGCCAACTTATCCCTATCTTCAGGCAGATCAGAGCGTCGAAAATAAGGCCCTCGGGAAGTGCCGCCGCGCATGAAAACATATGGGATTGCTGTCTGGGTCATTGCGAACCCTCCTTTACAAACCGTTGAAATTTCTGATTTCAGTGCTGCCCGGTTGCCAGATAGGCAGGCCGGGCAGACGTTGAGCGCCTACTTGAGCGGCCATGGCAGGTTCACCATGTCTTGCAGCAGACCTGGCGGGAAATCCCGGTTCAAAGCGCCAGCCATGAAGCACATGAAACCGATGCCACAAGCCGTCAGGAGCAGCGTCATCTGCCAACTGGACCCGGCGCGAATGCGGAAGAATGCGATCAGGAACCCGATCAGGGCGAGGATGAACCCAACAACCCAAGTGGCCGCGATCAGACCTGCAAACCACGCGAGCGTTGACCAAAGTCCGTGCGGCGCGCTTGCATCCTCACCGGCGAGTTCCTTGTCTGCAAAGATCGCGTCACCCTCGGGCCGCCGCATCATCTGGATTAGCAGGATGACGCAGCAGAACAGCGACACGCTACCGATCACAAGCGGGATGATCTTGTCAGTCATGTTGTAGTCAGGGATCATGTTGGCATTGATCAACGCCACGATCAGATAGGCCATGATCACCAGCAGGAAGATCAGCGGCGCGCGCTTGCTACCGGATTTGACCTCACCTTCGGCCATGATCATCTTGGCTTGACGAATGCCAAGAATAACCGAAACCACGGTGACCACGATCAGGACGATGACGATCGGGCTGAAGACGTACTCCATGCCTTCGCCAAAGCTTTTGCGGAAGCGGAAAGAGGCGATCTGGAACGCCTGGTTGGTGAACTTCTCAACCGGGTTGGACAACACGAATCCAATCAGGAAGGCCGGGCGTGACCAGTCGAAACGGCGCAGGAAAATGCCGATCAGGCCGATGACAAACAGGGCCAGAAGGTCTTCGAAATTCTGACCGGATTGGAATGCCGCAAAGCTGATCAGCATGAACAGAAACGGCGCCAGATAGGTGAAGCGGATCGTCGTTAGTTTGGCAATCCCGCCAGAGGCCGCGATACACAGGATGGTGCCCACCACGTTGGCAAGAGCCAGCAACCAGACAATCGAATAGGTGATATCGAGATTATCCTTGAGCATGCTCGGACCAACCTCGATATCGCCAGATCCCAACAGCGCAACTGCGCCGATAAAGATCGCCATCGAACCCGAGCCGGGGATGCCGAATAGCAGCGTTGGGACCAACCCCCCGCCCTCCTTGGCATTGTTCGAGCTTTCCGGCCCGATGACGCCACGCACTTCGCCCTTGCCGAAGTTGCTTTTGTCTTTGGTCGATTGAACCGAGTGGCCATAGGCAATCCAGTCAACAACCGAACCCCCAAGGCCGGGAATGACACCGACAACCACGCCAATGATCGAACAGCGGACCGACAGCCAAATGTTCGCAGCCCAGTCTTTGACGCCATCAAACCAACCCGCTCCCAGCGAAGCGCCCTTGGCAATGGATCGGTCTTGACGCAGCAGCGAGACGATTTCCGGCACCGCAAAGATACCCAAGCCAACGATGACCAATTTCAGACCGTCGGTCAGGTAGGGAATGTCATAGGTGGCCATACGCAGAGAGCCACCCGCGTCGGCCTCACCAATCGTGCCAACCATCAGGCCCAACCCGGCAGCGGCGACGCCTTTCAGCGGGATACGCCCGGCCAGAATGGCGACCATCGACAGGCCAAGAATTGTGATCATCAACATCTCGGGCAGGCCGAAGGCCAGAACGATGGGTCGCGCGATCAGGATGAACATGGTCAGGAAGGTCGCGCCGACTAAACCGCCAAACAGCGATGACGCAAAGGCCGCTGACAATGCCCGCGCAGCCTCACCCTTTTTCGCCATCGGGAAGCCATCCAGCACAGTCGCCTGCGAGGCGGAACTGCCGGGGATGCCCATAAGAACTGATGCGAAAGTGTCAGAGGTCGGAACAACAGCAACCATTCCGATCATCAGCGCCAACCCAAGGATAGGGTCCATGCCGAACATGAAAGGCAACAACAAAGACAGACCAGCGATACCGCCAAGTCCGGGGAAAACACCTACGGCCAGTCCCATAACGACACCGAGAATAAGATATCCCAGAACAATAGGTTGCAGGATCAGACCCCACGCATCACTGAGCGCAGGAAGAGCGGTGGCGAAAACCTCCATAGCGGCCGCCTTTCATAAATTGTCTTGTGTTTGGAAAAGCGCGCGCCCGACATTGGGGCACGCGCGGTGGTGTCTGGGCTTAGTTCAGCTCGACACCATAGGCTTCTTTGAGCCAGTTCAGAACGTAGGCTTTGGCGTTGTCGTCGACATTTGTTGCGGTTTGCAGCGCCGCCTTAGAGCCGTCACCTACGAACACGGGGTACTTGCCGACACGCTTTGACGAGATTTCGGCAAAGTCGCCGCGCTCGGTTACAGCCTGGAATGCGGCGGTGTATGCGTCGACCACTTCCTGAGGTGTATCACCCGGAAGGAAGGCTAGCTTTTGAACCGGGAAACCGGCTACAAAGAATGCTTTCCAAGCATCCCATGCCTCACCACTGGTTTCACAACCATCGGTGGCTTCACAGACTTCCTTGAACGTCGGGATGTCCGGGAAGGTCGGGTCACGGACGATATTACCGTCTGCATCCAGAGCACCCCAGGTCATCATCGGCACAGCCTGACCGGATTCAACCAGCGGGGCCGAACCACCCAGATAGCCGGACGAGGTCTGATAATCGATGTTAGCTTCACCGCGTTCGAACATCAGGCGACCATCGCCGCGGCCTTTGATCCCAAAGACAGGCTCGACATTCATGCCCAGCATTTGCCAGGCCAGCAGCGGCACGAGGTCCAGTCGGGTTGCGCCCTGCGAGCCATAGATGAAGTTGGTGTCTTTCAGCGCGTTTGCGGAGCCATCAAACTTTGCTCCATCCTCGGCGTTCAGATAGGCAACACCACCGGTTCCCGACGCCATAACCGGAATCCAGTCGTTGTATTCATAGCGCACGCGCGGATCGCTCAGCAGATACGGGAATTGAGTTGAACCGGAGGTGCCAAACAGCAGCGTTCCATCGTCGTGGCTCTGCTCTTGAAACCAGTTTGCGCCTTTAGTCGAACCAGCGCCTGGCATGAATTTCACGACAACAGTCGGTTGACCCGGCAGTGCTTCGGACAGAAGCGGCGCAAAGAAGTTGGCCCATTTGGCGGATCCGCCCGTTTCCGAGAATGGGATAACCCATTCAACGGTCTTGCCCGAGAAATCGACCTCGGCGGCGGCAGGTGCGGCGATACCGGCGGCGGCGATCAGCCCCACGACCGCGCGACGGGTGAAGTTGGAAATGGTCATTGGTTCCTCCCTGTTGACCAGACAACCACGCTGGCGCCCTCTGCGCCACCGTGATCGCAAATAGAACTGTGGGGTTGATTCCCCCTCCCATCTGGCAATCATGGAGCGCCAACCTTGCGCGAAACTTGCAGGAGACTCGATGCGGATCGTCATCGTCGAAGACAACGAGACCCTCGCCAACGCCATTGCTTATCGTCTGCGTGACCGCGGTCATGCGGCAGAAGTGCTTACGGATGGCGACGAGGCTGACTTGTATCTTGCGCAAGAGGGTGCCGACTTGGTTGTTCTGGATATCAATTTGCCCGGACAGTCAGGACTGGAGATCCTGAAATCTCTTCGCAATCGTGGTGACGGCGTACCAGTGATCTTGCTGACGGCACGTGCCGAAACAAGCGACCGGGTTTCGGGGTTGGATATGGGCGCCGATGATTACCTGGTTAAGCCGTTCGAAATGGACGAGTTGGAAGCACGCATCCGAGCGCTTTCTCGACGCAAAGATCTCGACTACGGCGCAAAGGAGAGCATTGGTGGCCTGGAATTCGATCGCGCTGCCCGTCAGGTTAGTGTGCAAGGCGAAGTTCTGGATATTCCGCGGCGGGAAATCGCGGTTCTTGAATGCCTGTTAGAGCGCAGGGGCAGAATTGTTCCCAAAAGCCAACTTACAGACTATGTCTATGGCGTCGGTGCCGATGTCGAGGCCTCGGCCGTTGAGCCTCATGTGTCTCGGCTGAGAAAACGTCTTCAAGATCTCGGTATTAGAATTAAGACAGCTCGTGGTCTGGGATATCTGCTTGAGGTGCAGAAGTGATCAATCACGGCTCGCTCAGGTTAAGACTTTTCATTCTTATCCTAACCCCGTTGGTGCTAATTGCCGCTCTGCTTGGTCTTTGGCGTTTTATGATTGCGCAGAATACGGCTCAAGAATTGTTCGACGACAGCCTTTTATCTGCTGGCCTCGCAATATCGCGAGATGTTGCGATTTCGGGGGGTGATGCGCTTTCACCAACGACACGCAGCATGATCCGCGACGCATCGGGCGGAGAGATTTTTTACCACGTAACGGGACCCGGTGGCATCTATGTGACAGGCTATGCCTACCCACCGGCAGCCACCAACCCGTCTACTCAAGAGGTGTACAAGCCGCAGTTTTTCGAAGCGCTCTACCGCCAAGAACCAGTTCGCGTTCTCAAGATGACGGAAAGAGTAACGATAGAAAATCTCATCGGAGATGCGACAGTTACAGTCTGGCAACGTATGGCGGATCGCAACGCTTTCGCAAATGAATTGTCAATCCGCGCTGGAATTCTTATGGGAATTCTGCTGGCCACCCTCGCCATTGTGGTATGGTTCGGCGTCGCGCGTGGTCTGAGGCCCTTGTTGGATTTGCAGGACGCTATTGACTTGCGTTCACCAGATGACCTCAGTGAGATCAAGCGCCCCGTCCCCATCGAAGTTCAAGGAGTTGTCAGAACCCTGAACCGACTTTTTGGACAGGTGGAAAACAGTATCAACGCCCATCAAGTGTTTATATCCGAAGCTGCGCATCAACTGCGGAATCCGGCGGCGGCCGTGCAGTCAATGGCCGAAGCGCTGCAGGATGCGAAAACAGCTGACGACCGAGAAAAACGCATCTCAGAGCTTGTGGCGGCGGCAAAAAACTCAGCAACAGTGGCAGAACAGCTGTTGTCACTTGAGAGGCTTAGGCAACCGACGCACCAAGACCAAATGGATAAAATTGACTTCCGCTCGGTCGTGGAAGAGGCCTGCGCGGAGATGGGCGTTCACATCCTCGCAAAGGGTATTGAATTTGATGTCACGATGCCTGAGACGGTGGTCGCGGTACTCGGCGACCGTATCTTTCTGATTGAAGCTCTAAAGAACCTATTGGACAACGCAATCAAACACGGTGGCCCAAAGTTGAGCCAAATCTCAGTAGTGCTGCAGTGTGAGGGCAAACACGTTGAGCTAACGGTGGCCGATGACGGGGCTGGCCTTTCGCCGAACCAAAGCGAAGCAGCATTCAATCGATTTTCTCAGTTAGAACATTCCGAGGGCAGCGGACTAGGGTTATCCATCGTCTCGGCAGTGGCGCAGAGGCATGGAGGAATAGTCGAAATCAACCAAGTCGATAGAGGAGCAAGCATTACCCTTAAGCTCCCCATAGCCCTGTAAGCTGTTTCTAGTTCTGCTCGGAACCCAAAAACAGGCATCTCGTGGAATTGGCTGGTCTATGTGAATCGAAAGACTACAAAGCGGGACAAAACGGTCATCTGTTTCAATCCGGAAAGAAAAGTTTCCAGCTATTAGAGCTGGATGATCGCTGCTACGATTAAACGAAGCCATTTTTCTTCGATTGGGAATTTTATGAAAGTCAATGCGCTTTTGATTTCGGCTCTCTTCGTCAGCAGCTGTATTGCACTATGGGGTGTTGTCGACCCGCATGGCTTGGGTTCTGTCTCCTCAAGAATTGTCACTATCCAGTTCGAAAGCCGAGGCTGGTTCATAATGCTCGAAGCCAGCGCACTTTTGTTGCTGGCAATCTATTTCGCAGTTTCCAAGTACGGCTCTATCCGAATTGGACCCGAAGGTTCAGAGCCCGAGTTTTCGACTACAGCTTGGATTGCAATGCTTTTCGCGGCTGGTATGGGAGTGGGCCTGCTGTTTTTTGGCGTATCAGAGCCACTAACCCACTTTTCGGTAATACGCGATTTTTCTTCCGATCCAGAAGCCGCAAGGCTCGCCATGTTCGTAACCTATTTGAACTGGGGGTTCCACGCCTGGGCCATCTACGGTGTCGTTGCACTGATAGTTGCCTATTTTGCGTTTCGACGTGAACGTTCGTTGCTGCTAAGCGCTCCGTTGCTGGACGTGTACGGCGAGAAAACTTGGACCCGCGGGTTGGCATGGTTGTTCGATTTCTTATCGGTCGTCGCCATAGCCGTTGGCCTAGCGGGTTCGTTGGCCATGGGTGTGTTTCAAATTCAAACAGGACTGGCAGGGGTTCTTGGAATACCAAATTCTCCTTATCTAACGGCAATTATTTTTTCCGCCATGTGCGTTGCTTTCCTTATTCCTCTGAGACGTGATCTAGGAGAAGGAATGTCAAAACTGTCAAACTTGGCGATGGCGATCGCGATCAGTCTTTTGGTTTTTCTACTTGTCGTCGGTCCCACGTCTTTTGTGATGAATTCGATCGTCTCGGGTTTTGGACGTTATGTTTACAACGTCATACCTGCCGGTTTTTCGACAACAGAATTTTTCGATCAGAGCATTTCCACCTGGTTTCAAGACTGGACGCTTAATTACATGATCTGGTGGCTTGCATGGTCTCCATTTGTCGGCATTTTCATTGCACGCATTTCGCGGGGGCGCACAATACGCGAGTTTCTGGCCGGGGTCATAATTGCGCCCACTCTTTTTTCGATTTTCTGGTTTGGAGTGCTCGGCGGTGTAGGTTTTTTTGATGTTTTGGATGGAAGTGGTCATCTTCTTGAGGTCAACGAAAAGAGCCTTGATGCGACGACATTCGCTCTCCTGCAACAGTTTCCATTGAAGTTTATCACGCAGATAGCGACGATAACTGCCGCTTTCCTCTTTGTTGTAACGAGCGTCGTGAGCGCAGGCTTCACACTTGCAATGATTGGAACAGGCGGAGACGAAAACCCCTCGCCGAGCGTTCGAACCATCTGGGGGATAGTTCTAGGCGCCTTGGGTCTAGCCATGATCCTCGTAAATGATGTTTCACTTGTCAGATCTATTATCGCACTCTCGGCAATTGCGTTTGTATTCATCGTGCCAATACTTGTGATCTGTCTCCTCAAGTCGCTTTCAAAAGAGGCCACCAAATGACAGGTTCTATCGTCGATACGGTTTTGAACGTATCTGTTTTCTTGTACGTTGGTTTTTTGATCTGGCTCGCGCTTAATCGCGTTTAGAAATTTGTGTTTGAAGCGACTCTCGTCTGGAGCCGGTGCTCTGAGGAACTGAGTGTTTTGGACTTAGGACGCTCACTCGCTATATATCGCGTCAATGTCCGCCGTGCTGGCCGAATTTACCGCAAAATTTTGGCAAATCTCTCCGAGCCAGTATCTGTCGTATTGGATAGAGAAAGTTGTACCATAGAGCGAGTCACTATAAGTTATCGCCGCTCTAGTTCGGTGTTGTTGTCTCAATAAATGCACACTGCACGCTATGATTGGTACTGGGATGACAGAGAGGTTTTTTTTCCGAAAAGTGACAGCCGTTCGCAGCGGCTAAAAAACTAAACATCTTCATGCAGCAAGTGCGATAAACTAACTACGCGCACAGGTTCACAAAAGGGCTATTTCATTTTGTTAGCAAGCACAGGCGTTGCTGTCGCGTTTAGACCGCTCGAAACACCGCTGTGACGCATACTGAATACAAAACAAACCCTCATCTAGTAGACCTACAGCACAGCCACCAAAGAGTGAGATAGCTAACTATAAATCGGCGACCATCGCAGTCTCGACGGCATGTACACCTATACCGACGATAATGCCTGCAAAGATAAGCCCAACAAATGCGTTAACAACCGATAAAGCCCGGCTCGTGGGTTTCTCAGGCCTAATGTCTCCGTAGCCAACCGTAGTTGCGTTTATGAAGGCATGGTAAAGGCTCACCCCGGTCGACCAGCCTTCGATCCGGCCAATTGATACCCCAAGCACGCACACCAAAACCAACAAGAATACGAGTATCGGTGACAGGTAGATCAGGTCCCAAAGGAAAACTGATAGAAACGTGCAAATGTAGCTGGCGTCGCAACCCATAGCGAACCTCTACCTCACTGCCAGTTGTGGGCCTAGTTGAATACCAATGTCTTAACAGGAAGCAGAATGGCCTGTGCACGCAAGACAATTGCATTTGCTATTCCCATACCATCCACAATCCTTGCAATGAAGGCAGACAGGCCCGTGATCTCACCAGCGTCGATCTCCTTTGCTCTGCTCGTATAAGCAACACCAACGCACGCACTACCGGGCGGGATGCTATCAAGATGCTCTGGAAAAATAGGTGCTAGGAACGCTGTAACTGTACCGGGTCGCGCTCGATCCTGCTGATCCAGCAGCGCATCGCCCGGTCGGAACTGCCCCGCAGCAATCGCCCCTTGCACGTCATCCACAACCATCGGGACTATGGTCAACGGTTTAGACGCGCAGGTGATTTCCACCAGCATACCCGGCCTTAGTACGCTGGCAGAAATCTGACCAAAAGCCGCGATAAAGCGCCCCTGTCCCGTAACCTCAGGCACCAAAATCCCTGCAGGGCGTAGTATTGGATTAACGATATCACCTGGCTTGAGGAGAAATTGCGTTACCGTCCCATCCACCTCGGCAAATACGGTGGATTTTGATATCTCGTTCTCAGCCTCTCTCAAAACCGCACGCGCAGTTTCAAGCTGTGCAGGGAGAAGGGTGGTTTGGCGCAATTTGGAACCGTCTAACGAGGCAATAGCGGCTGCGCGCTGACTTTCTGCGCCGGTCACTGCGGTTTGCAACCGTTCCAGTTCCTGCTTACTAACAACGGTGTTGTTTCGCTCCGCAAGCTCCAGGCGTCGCTCCAAATCACTCGTCGCCTGAGCAAGGTCAGCTTCTGTCGCCTCAACCCTGGCGGTGGCACTCACAACTTCCGTTGCGGTCAGGCCTAAAGCCGCCTCAATCTCCTCGATACGTCGCTGAGCCGTTTCTGCTGCTGCCTCCTGCCGTGTGGTGTCCAGTCGGAAAATCGGCTCGCCAGCCATAACGTCCTCATTATTGGCAACGTAGACTTCCGCGACCCGCCCCACGCGATCCGACAGAATGGTAACTGTGCGAAATGCAGCTGAGACATTCCGCGTTGAAGGGTGGAAATAGAAGATCACCGTGATCAGCGTCACAGCCAGTATTGCACAGGCGGTCAAACCCCACCGCAATTCATACCAGACATTGAAGAGGGTAATTTCCTGGCCCCACCGCTTGCCCTGCTTGTAGCGGCGATAAAGGTAGTCCGGGACGATTGTGATCAGTGCAGAGAAGACCAACTCAAGCATCGTCGCTCTCCGAGATGTCTACTTCGGTCTTGAGCGGAAAGATTTCATGCAAGGGCACGGCGGCGATCAGAATTGCTGCGATCCAAAAAGCGTTGTTGAGGGTGAAGAGAGAGATCAGCCCAAGCACACCGACCAACTGCATTTGCACTTTGTGAGCACCTGCTGCCATGCGGTCTGGAATGGCCTGTACGGTGAAGTAAAGCGCACCAAAACCCATCAGCACTATGACTAGAACCAACCCAACAACGATCAGAAAACCGTCTGTCTCCCCCGGGGGTGTTACCCAAAATGGGAGCCTTGCCATTGCCTCATCAGAAATAGAACTGTTCACCTGCCCCACCCCGCCTTCAAGCGATCACATTCAAATATAACTGATTGAAATCAAAAAGACCAATCTCGCTGCAGATAGCGAAGTGGCTTTAATACGGCTTAGTACGGCGTGAGTAAGGTAGTTGCCGAGCAGATCCGCACACAACTGTTCAACTTCGTTCGCAACACTTCAAAACGGAAGAAGCAGTAGGTCTGAACAGTAGACCAAGCAGGGCACTAAAGAGGTTTGTATGCTTTGATGTGCACAGCTTTGCGGAAGAGGTTGTGCATATTGGAGTGTGACAATAAGGTGAGACACACCGCAAACCAACACACTACAATAGCTTTTACTATCAGTGCATTAGTCGTTCGGCGGCATTTCCCCTAGGCTCCACCAATTCTCAGATCACTATCGGTTTCTTTATGCTCTCTTGAGCAGGGATGAGCGAGTCTCGTTAGCATTGACACCGACAGAAGAAATACCCGGTCTCTCGCTTCAGAAAAAGTGCAAACCGCTACTGTCACTTCGCCTAACTAGCCCGCGCCTGACAAAATGTTGTCGGACCTTGGCTCTTTCCTGCACCGCCCTCTTGTGCCAACTTGCGCCAGAAAAAGGGGAGAGAGCTAGTGGCAATCACGACCTGTATATTTGACGCTTATGGCACATTGTTCGATGTGGCGGCTGCGGCACGTCAGGCCGCTGTAGAGCCGGGCTTTGAGGCGCTCCGCGATACTTGGCCGGACCTGGCAAATCACTGGCGGCTCAAGCAATTGCAATACACATGGCTGCGCGCCGTCGCAGACGCTCATTGCGATTTCTGGGATGTCACACAAGACGGGTTGGACTGGGCGCTCGAGGCGACGGGGCTGCACGGGGATGCCAAGCTGCGCCAGCGGCTGCTGGATCTTTACTGGGAGCTACGCGCCTATCCCGAGGTGCCCCAGATGCTACAGACGCTGAAACAAGGCGGGCTGCAAACCGCGATTCTGTCGAACGGGTCGCCTCCCATGTTGGATGGCGCGGTGCAATCGGCCGGTATTGGCGATGTTTTGGACGATGTGCTGTCGGTAGAAAGCGTCGGTATCTTCAAACCCCACGCCAAGGTCTATGATCTTGTGCAGGGCCGGTTCGGATGTGCCCGCGATGAGGTTCTGTTCGTCAGTTCCAACGGTTGGGACGCTGCCGGGGCAAGCGGATACGGCTTTGTTACCGCATGGGTCAATCGCACTGGCGAACCGATGGATCGACTGCCGTGGAAACCGGCGCATGTTCTGTCTGACCTGACCTCAATCCCCGAACTGGCCGGGCTGTAATGGGCGAATTCAAAACGTCTGACGGGATTCGGCTGCACTATGAGGAGAGTGGCGCAGGCACTCCTCTTCTGTGTCTTGCAGGGTTGACGCGCAACGGACGCGATTTCTCTCTTCTTGCTACGCATATAGCCGATGCCCGCCTTATCACATTGGATGCGCGGGGGCGTGGGCAGTCGGATCATGATCCGAACCACGCGAACTACAACGTCCTGCGCGAAACTCAGGATGTTGTCGAACTGCTGGACCATCTGGCCCTTGACCGAGTGGTGGTTTTGGGCACGTCGCGCGGCGGGATGATTGCGATGACGCTCGCCACCATGCAGCCGGACCGACTGGCGGGCGTGATCCTCAATGACGTGGGTCCGGTGATTGAAGCCTCAGGTATGGCTCGGATCATGGATTATGTGGGCGTAGCACCTAACTCAAAGACCTATGATGAGGCCGCCGCCACTCTGAAAGCGGTGATGGAGCCGCATTTCCCCGGCGTCACGTTGGAAATTTGGCGCATACAGGCCGAGAACCAGTATCAGGAGACACCTGAGGGGCTGGCCTTGCGTTATGACCCAGCCCTGCGCACGGCCCTTCTGGAACAAGCCGCAGCTGGCCCAGTACCGGATCTATGGCCCTTCTTTGAGGCGCTGCAGGGCATTCCGACGGGCGTTCTACGCGGCGCCAACTCGGACATCCTGAGCCAAGAAACACTGAAACAGATACAGACCCGCCGCCCGGGCCTGATCACGGCTGAAATCCCGGATCGCGGCCATGTGCCCTTTCTGGACGAGCCGCAATCCCTCACCGTTATTCGCAAGATTCTGGACCAAGCATGAGTACACTAGAGCTGATCGAAGCCGCCGCCCATCGGCTGCAAGGGTATGTTCGCGAGACGCCCCTTCTGACCTCACCCTTTCTGGACGAAATCGCCGGGCGACGGGTGTGGGTCAAACCGGAATGCCTGCAACACACCGGCAGCTTCAAATTCCGCGGCGCATGGTCGGCCATCTCGGCGCTGAGCGAGGCGGAAAGACAGCGCGGCGTGATCGCCTATTCCTCGGGCAACCATGCGCAGGGGGTGGCCTTGGCGGCGGCGAAGCACGGAATCTCCTCGGTCATCATCATGCCTTCGGACGCGCCGCAGCTGAAGATCGACAACACGCGTGCCTTGGGCGGTGAAGTTGTTCTTTACGACCGAGCCAAGGAAAGCCGCGAAGAGATCGGCAATGCACTGGCCTCAGAACGCGGCCTGACCCTGATCCGCCCCTACGACGAACCCCAAGTCATCGCGGGGCAAGGCACCGCCGGGCTCGAGATTGCGCGCCAAGCCAAAGCTGCGGGCGTGACCGATGCCGACATTCTGGTCTGTTGCGGCGGTGGCGGGCTGACCTCGGGCATCGCGCTTGCGCTTGAGGCCCACGCCCCTGGCCTGCGTGCCCGCCCGTGTGAACCGGACGGGTTCGACGATGTCAAACGCTCGCTGGAGGCGGGGCAGATCCAAGGCAATCTTGCGACTGCTGGCAACATCTGCGACGCGATCCTGACACCGCAACCGGGTGACATTACTTTTCCGATCCTAAACCGCCTCTGCGGCCCCGGCCTATCCGTAACCGAAGACGAGGCGCTGCACGCCATGGCGCTGGCCTTTTTGCGCCTCAAGATCGTGCTGGAGCCGGGCGGTGCGGTTTCGCTGGCCTCGGCCCTGTTCCGACAGGATCAAGTCGAAGGGGATGACGTGATCGTTGTCGCCTCAGGCGGAAACGTTGATCCCGGCGTCTTTAAGCGTGCGTTGGAATTCCTGACCTGACACCCATATCGGGTTTGTGCAATCTGCACGCAAAGGTCGAGCAAGGAACCAAAGAATGACGATCGCTGATCTGGGTGGCGTTCAGCTAAACTACCGGATTGATGGCGCGCCGGACGGTGCGCCCATCGTGTTTGCAAACTCGCTGGGCACCAATCTGCACCTGTGGGACGATGTGCTACCACACCTGCCCGACGGACTGCGGATCATTCGCTATGACAAGCGCGGTCACGGCAAATCCTCGGTCCCGCCTGCGCCTTACGCCATGGGCGCGCTGATCCGCGATGCCGAGGCGCTGCTGGATCATCTCGAAATACGGGATTGCGTCTTCGTCGGCTTGTCGATTGGTGGTATGATTGGCCAAGGGCTAGCGGTGAAACGGATGGATCAGGTCCGCGCGCTGGTACTGTCGAACACCGCTGCCAAGATCGGGATGCCGAAAATCTGGCAGGACCGGATGGAGGCCGTCCGAACCGGTGGAATCGAAGCGCTGGCCGATGCGACGATGGAGCGGTGGTTCTCGCGCGATTTCCGGGCCGCCAACCAGCACCTCGCATGGCGCGAGATGATGGTCAGCCAACCGGCCGAAGGATATCTGGGCTGTTGTGCCGCCATTGCGGGCACCGATTTTTACACGCCGACCAGCGGCCTGCGCCTGCCCACCCTTGGGATCGCAGGCAATGAGGACGGCTCGACCCCGCCGGATCTGGTACGCGAAACAGTAGACCTGATCCCCGGCTCGCGGTTCGAATTGATGCGCCGGGTGGGCCACCTGCCCTGCGTCGAAAACCCCGCTGAATACGCTGCCCTGTTGCGGCAATTCCTGACCGAGATCGGTCACATTTGAAGGAGCGTCCCTTGGCCGAATTTCTATTGGTCCATGGATCCTGTCACGGCGCCTGGTGCTGGCGCGACCTGATACCCGAGCTTGAAGCGTTCGGCCACTCCGCCCGTGCCATCGACATGCCCAGCCACGGCTCGGACCCGACACCGATCTGCGATGTAACGCTGGAGAGCTGCCGAGACGCCGTGCTCGCGGCCTCATCAGCAGAAGCGATCCTTGTCGGACATTCCTGGGGCGGTTATCCGATCAGCGCCGCGGCCGAGGCCGACCCGCACGCCATGCGCGCGCTGATTTATCTTTGCGCCTATATCCCGCAGGACGGGTTGTCTCTTGTCGATATGCGCAGACGAGGTCCTGAGCAAACCATTGGCGATGCGGTCGACAAATCCACCGATGGGCTGTCCTATACCGTGCATCCCGACCGCGTTCAGGATCTGTTTTATCATGATTGCAAGCCCGAGATACTGCCCTATGCCTTTGCCCGGCTCTGCCCGCAGGCCATCAAGCCGCAGGGCACTCCGCTTTCATTGGGGGATCACTTTGACCAGGTCCCAAAGGCCTATATCCGCACCACCGAAGATCACACCATTCCTCCGACCTACCAGAAAGATATGAGCGAGCGAATTCCAGCCCATTTACGGAGGGATATCGACAGCTCACACTCTCCGTTCTTCTCGCACCCGCGGCAACTTGCCCAAATACTGGATGAGCTGTCGGATAAACTTTAGCCGCCTGACGAGACGTCATCCGGGTTGGTGTCTTTGCGCCCTTCCCACATCCTGCTGGCCCCTCTAGGGTGAGCGATGGGTCATATAGCCGGGTTCCATGCGTCTGCCATTTGTCTTTGTTCTTCTGACCGTCATGATTGACGCGATGGGTATCGGCCTTGTGATGCCGATCATGCCGCAACTGATCGTCGAGGTGCAGGGCGGAACGCTTGCCGACGCCGCACTTTGGGGAGGCGTCCTCAGCACTGCCTTTGCCGCCATGCAATTCGTATTCGGTCCTATTCTGGGCAACCTGTCAGACGCCTATGGCCGCAGGCGTGTCTTGCTGGTCTCACTGTTTGTGATGGCTTTGGACTATGTGGTCATGGCCATCGCGGGCAGCATCTGGTTGCTTTTGCTCGGTCGTATTGTGGGAGGAATCACAGCCGCAACCCACGCGACCGCGGCTGCCTTCATGGCAGATGTCTCGAAACCCGAAGACAAAGCCGCCAATTTCGGCCTACTGGGCGCGGCCTTTGGCATGGGATTTGTTCTTGGTCCCGTAGTGGGCGGCCTGCTTGCCGAATACGGGACGCGCGCGCCTTTCTGGGCGGCTGCAGCCCTTTCAGCCCTCTCATTCGGCCTCGGTCTAATGGTCATGCCTGAAACGGTCACAGACAAAACCCGCCGCGCCTTCAGCTTGCGACGCGCCAACCCTGTCAATGCGCTAAAGGCCATTGCCGCCCTGCCCGGAGTTCGCCCTCTATTGTGGGTCTATTTCCTCTACTCGGTGTCAATCTACGTCTACCCCGCGATCTGGTCCTATTTCACGACCGAGCGTTTCGGATGGTCGCCGCAGATGATCGGGCTGTCTCTCGGCGTCTATGGCATCGGCATGGCCGCCGTTCAGGGCGGTTTGATCAGACCCGCGACGCGTCATCTTGGGGAGCGCATGACCATCATCTGTGGCATGGGTTTTGAGGTCATCAGCTTCGCCCTGCTAGCCTTCCTGACCAACGGCACCATCGCCCTGATGCTTATCCCGATCACCGCCTTGGGCGCCGTGATCACGCCCGCCCTGCAGGCGCTGACCTCGCGCGCGACGCCGGACTCGCAACAGGGTGAACTTCAGGGCGTCCTGACGTCTCTGCACGCCTTGTCAATGGTGATCTCGCCCCTGTTGATGACCAGCGTGTTTGCGTGGTTCATCCGGCCCGACACGTCGCTCTACCTGCCCGGAGCACCGTTCCTCTTGGCATTGATCCTCATGGCCGCCGGGTTTGTCCTGTTTCTGCGCGCTCGACCTGCCGTAGCGTAATACCGACATACCCGTGACGGTTTCCGTCTTGCGAGATGCCAATTCCCGCGCCACCGTAAACCAAACGAAGCGAGGGACGACATGCAAACCATCAAAGCCGCCGTATGCCGGGCGTTCGGGGAACCTCTGACCATAGAAGAGGTCCAACTGGCCGCACCCGGCACCGGCGAAGTCGAGGTTACACTGGACGCGGTGGCCATCTGCCATTCGGACATCTCATATGCCGACGGTGCATGGGGCGGGTTCCTGCCCGCTGTCTATGGGCATGAGGCAGCCGGGGTGGTCAGTGCAGTTGGAGAAGCCGCAGGGGATTTCAAACTAGGCGATCCAGTGGTCGTGACACTGATCCGGGCCTGCGGCTCCTGCCCTTCATGTGCAGGTGGCAAACCTACGATTTGCGAAACCCCCTATGACACTGTCAAAGGTCCTTTGCGTACAGGTGACGGAGGACCTTTGGAACAGGCGATGGCCTGCGGTGCCTTCGCCGAGAAAGTCGTCGTCAGCCACCGGCAGATCGTTCGGATTCCGGAAAGCCTGCCCAAAGACCTCGCAAGCCTGTTGTCCTGTGGCGTGATCACAGGGGTCGGCGCAGCGGTGAACGCCGCAGGTTTGCGCCCTGGTCAGGATGTAGTGGTGATCGGCGCGGGCGGCGTAGGCCTTAACGCCATCCAAGGCGCTCGGATTGCCGGCGCGCGCCGTATCGTTGCGGTCGACATGACCGAAGAGAAGCTTGAGATCGCCAAGGAATTCGGTGCCACCCACGGCGTGCTCGCCAGCCTGAAAGAACCATGGAAGGCAGCATACAAAGCGCTGGGTGGCCGCGGTGCAGATGCGGTTTTGATCACCGTCGGCGCGATCCCCGCCTATGATCAGGCCCCACGGTATCTGGGTTTGGGCGGCAAAGCCGTGATGATCGGCATGCCCCATTCCGGGGACGAAGCTAGCTATGAACCGGTGATCCTCGCCGCGTTGGGACAAGGTCTGGTGGGGTCAAAGATGGGCGACGTGGTTATTCAGCGCGACATCCCCTGGATGATCGACCTCTATGAACAGGGGCGGCTGAAGCTGGACGAACTGGTCTCGGGCCGCTGGTCTCTGGATCAGATCAATGAGGCGATTGCCGATACAAAAACCGGATCCGCCAAGCGCAATGTGATCCTGTTCGACAGGTAG
Organism: Ruegeria sp. AI3; assembly: GCF_056541245.1. Taxonomy (NCBI): domain Bacteria; kingdom Pseudomonadati; phylum Pseudomonadota; class Alphaproteobacteria; order Rhodobacterales; family Roseobacteraceae; genus Ruegeria; species Ruegeria sp. AI3. The sequence continues at coordinate 46,737 of NZ_JBQFYA010000003.1, read as the reverse complement.
GCCGATGCTGCGTTTCCTGACCGATCTCTTCAAACCCGAGGCGGCGAAACCTGCGCCGTCCACCTCGGAGACATCGATGAATTTCGATCTGGCAGAGGTACCGCCTTTCCTGACAGGCCTCGCCAACAACCCCCGGTTTGGGCTGCCCGACGCACTAGTCGCCCAGATCGCGGACAACTTGTCGGATTTGCCCGTGGACCAAAGCAGCCGCTGGCAGATTGAGGGCAGTTTCGACGGCAAACCAGCGCTGATCGAAATTCAGGCCTTCATGGACGAGGTCGACGCCCCTGACTTGGCGTTCTTTGGCAGCGCCGAGGTGGTGGCCGAGATTGATCGCGAACTCATTGCGTTTGACCAAGCACGAGAGGGCTAGGATGAAACTGCAAGACCTCGATATTATCGTCACAGCCCCGCCAGCCCCAGGATGGGGCGGACGCTATTGGATTTTGGTCAAGCTGACCACGGATACCGGCATCACCGGCTGGGGCGAGTGCTATGCCTCGTCCATCGGACCCGACGCTATGCGCCACGTGATCCGGGATGTGTTCGACCGCCACATGCAGGGCGAGAATCCGGAAAACATCGAGTTGATGTTCCGCCGCGCCTATTCCTCGGGCTTTACACAGCGCCCGGACCTGACCGTGATGGGGGCCTTTTCGGGGCTCGAGATCGCATGCTGGGACATTCTGGGCAAAGACCGCGACCGACCGGTCTATGCGCTGTTGGGCGGCAAGATGAATGACCGTATTCGCGCCTATACCTACCTCTACCCCCTGCCCCAGCACAACCTGACCGACTTCTGGACATCGCCCGAACAGGCAGCTGAGGCCGCGGCGGATGCGGTCCGTCGCGGCTATACCGCCGTCAAGTTCGACCCCGCCGGGCCCTATACGATGCGGGGCGGACACATGCCTGCGATGTCCGATATCTCAATGTCCGTTGCGTTTTGCAAAGCGATCCGCGAGGCGGTGGGCGACAAGGCTGATTTGCTGTTTGGCACCCATGGCCAGTTCAACACCGCAGGCGCTATCCGCTTGGGTCAGGCGCTGGAACCATACTCTCCGCTTTGGTTCGAAGAACCCACTCCGCCCGACAATATCGAGGACATGGCCCGCGTCGCCCGCAACGTCCGCATACCTGTCGCGACCGGAGAACGCATGACCACCAAAGCCGAATTTGGCGCGGTTCTGCGCGCAGGCGCGGCGGAGATTTTGCAACCGGCTTTGGGGCGTGCAGGCGGTATTTGGGAAATGAAGAAAGTCGCTGCGATGGCCGAAGTGTTCAACGCGCAAATGGCCCCGCATCTTTATGCCGGGCCGGTGGAGTGGGCTGCGAATATCCATCTGGCGGCCTCTATCCCGAACCTGTTGCTACTGGAAACCATTGAAACGCCATTCCATGACCAGTTGATCAAGGGCTCAATCCGGGTTGAGGACGGGTTCGTGCCCCCTCCAACCACCGCCGGACTTGGGATTGAAGTGGACGAAAATCTGGCTCGCGCGCATCCCTACAAAGGCGACGGGCTTCACCTTCAGATGCAGGAAGAACCGTGCGACTATGCCAATGGTAACGCCTTTCAGGGTGGGGCTCCCGTATCTGAGGGGTGACATTATAACGTTTCTTAGGGCATAGTGTCAGAAGACTTAGTTGAAGAACGGTTGACCGGTGACACTGAAAGACAGCACCACTCAAGCCCCGGCATCGGACGGATTGGCGGAAATGAAAGACAACGCCGCCCGTGCCGCCGCGTTTCTGAAAACGCTGGCGCATGAGGGCCGCCTGATGATCCTGTGCCACCTCGAAGACGGCGAGAAATCGGTGGGCGAACTGGAGGCGCTTTTGCAAATCCGGCAAGCCGCCGTTAGCCAGATGCTGGCCCGCCTGCGTGAGGACGGTTTGGTCTCAACCCGACGCGCTGGGAAAACGGTGTTTTATTCGCTTGAGGATGGCAACACGAAACAGGTGATCGAGTTGCTCTATCAACTGTTCTGCAAGCCGAAAGACTGACAGAGAAGCGTTCCGGGGTTAACCCGGAACGGCGCTAGTTCGAGACATATCCCGCAACCACCTGCAGCAGCTTGAACGCCGTCGCCGCGTCGTTTTCGACCACGGCCAGGAATTCCTCTTCCCCGATGCGCAAGCAGGACAGGTCGGTTTCGGCCACCATGCTCAACGCGCGGGGCTCTTTGCGGATCAAGCCCAGCTCCCCAACCAATGCCCCGGGGCCGACGCGTAGGATCAGCTCATCCGGCGTGCCTGATTTGGGCAGGTATAGGCCCGCCTCGCCTTCAAGAACAACGTAGGCACCATCCGTCGGTTGGTCATCCTTAAGGAAGATCACCTGCCCGGCAGAGGCATCAAACCACCGCGCACCAAAAGCCAGCAGGCGCAACTGTCGCCGATCAAGGCCGGAAAACAGCGGCGTCTGCTCTAGGGCGCGCAGCTTGCGGGCCAAGTCGGCCGAGGCGGCACTATCCTCTTCCACGTCCCCCGGTCCTTCATCTGTGACAACCCGACCTTGCCGTATCTCGACATACATGTCGAAGACATCGGGGTTTTGGAATTGATCGTTCAGATAGATGACCGTGGTCTCGGGCAACAGCGCGCGCAGGTTTTTGTAGACCGCGACCTGCGTCTGCATGTCATAGCTGGCCAGCGCGTTTTCCAAAATCAGAATGTCCGGCTTCTTGATCGTCGCACGGGTGAACGCCAGGGGTTCGGCAAAGACTGCGGGCAGGTTCTGACCGCCCAGCGCGACCGGCACGTCATAGATCAGCTCGACTACCAACGGACGCGCGCCGTGTTCGGCCAGAACATCAACGATCAGCTTGCGCACCTCGTCCGAGCGCGCGCCGCCGATCTCGCTGACCTTGCCGAACAGCGCGTTCTCCATCACGGTCAGGCCGGGCGCGACGGCCTCAGGGTCCAGCGGCACGAAGACGTCCATCAACGGCCGCATCAGCTTTTCCGAGTGGCTGTGGCGCAGCTCCAGAATACGATCCTTTAACTCATCCGAAAAGGCCGGGCCGATCTGTTCAGCCGAGACGACCAGAGGCACCGCCAGCAATGTTGCCAGTTGTTCGTCGTCCAACCCCTCAGCGCCTTCCTTGCGGGTGCGCTCGACCAGTTCGACGGCTGTTTCATAGGTCTGCGCCTCAAGTCCCAACTTGCGAAACAGCGGGTGATCTGTTCCATCCAGGCCAAAGATCTGGCGCAGCATGTCGATCACATCACGGGTCAGCGCGATAAGAGTCTCGTCCAACCCCAGTTCGCGCAACTGACCCAGAAAGACTCTCTGCTGTGCCAACAGCGCTTGCGTGACCGGTACACGGGGCGTGGCAAAAAGAAGGTTCTCGGCCACGGGCAAGGCCGGGTTATAGATGGACTTGTCGAAGATCAGCGCCTGCTGCTCAAGCCCTGCCTTCTTCACCGCCTGCTGCACCAACGGTCGCAGCTTGACCAGTTTCTGCGCCAGTTCCGGATGCAGTGCAGCGTCGAAAACCTGCTCGGCCCCGCGCTGGAACAAGGCCGCGCCTGACCCCATTCCATCAATCAGTTGCAGCCACCAATCTCGCAGGGCATCCGCCGATTCCAGCCCAGCGAGAGACGGGTCCAGCCACTCAGCCCTGAAAGGGTCGGCGCTGTTGCCCGCCCGCAAGGTTTCGGCAAATCCGGGATCGTCGCCCCCCTCCGACAGGGGCTTGTAGCGCATCGGCATCATCACATTATCGCCCAGCGTTCCCTGAAACATCACCGGCCGCGATGACGCATAGCCGATCCGCGCGGCGACGACGCCCTGATGCAGTTCGGCCAGATTCTGCTCGCCAATGCGGACACGCCCAGCGCTCGGCAGGATTTCACGGGTCAGCAGCTCGGCAATGGCGCGGCGGTCTTCTTCGCTAGGCGCGGCGATGCCGATTGTCTTTCCATGCGGGAAGGTCAGGTTAAGATCGTCCAGGATCTGGTTTCCGTCCATGTCGCGCACCGACACCCGATCCAGTGCGATGTCGCCATCAAGATGCGGGCGGGTCTTTGGCTCACCCTCAAACAACGCTTCATCCTGCATTCCGGCCGGCGCGAACCGTTCGATCACCACATCCCAACGCAACGACATGTCCTGCGTCTGGTTGTAGTAGGTCAGCAGTTCCTTCCACGGAGAGCTGAGATCCTTATACGCCGCCAACGCCGCCACCAGCGCGCCCAACGAGACCGAGCCTTGGAGGACCAGCAGACCGCCCACCAGATAAAACATGAACGGCGTCAGCTGTGAAATGAAGTTGTTTATGAACTTCATAAAGAACTTCTTCTGGTAGATCTCGAACCGGATCCCGAAGAGCCGCCCCAATTGATCCGAGATCATGGCCCTGCGATACCGCCAGCCCCCATTTGCGCGCAGGGTCGAGGCCCCAGCCGCGTTCTCGCCAATCTGAGCGGCAAGGATACGCACCTCCTGAATGCGCTTTTTGTTGAGAAGGTTGATCTGGCGCTGCAGCTTGGGAATCAACCAGGCCTGCACAGGGATCAGCGCCACCGCAGCCAGACCGAACCAAACGCTTTGCAGGAACAGAAACGACAAGATGGTGATCATCTGCCCGGCTTGCAGAACCGGCTGGCTGATCGCATCCCCCATCAACCCGCCCATCGGTTCGCTTTCGGCAGTTATCATCGAGACCATCTCACCCTGGCTTACCCGCTCGAAATAGGGCTGAGGAAAGCGAAGGGCGCGGCTGATCAACTGATAGCGAAAGCGGCGCAACATACGCTCGCTCAGGACACCTTTCATTGTGTTGATGCGCATTTTCATCAGGCCGTGGGCCAGCACCGCCGCCAGAAAGGCAAAGCAGAGAATGATCAGGAAATTCGTCTGCTGCAGGCTGTAGCCCCAAACCTGAACCACGCTGCTCGAGGCACCAATCGCGTCATTGATAATGCGCTTGGGCAGCTCAAGCGTGAGATAGAGCAGCGGAAACAACGTCGAGGTCACGGCCAGCAGGATCAACTGGTCGCGCTTGGAGTATTTCCAGATGAAGCGGAAAATCGTGCGTTCTATGGAACCTGTCCCTGCTTTTGATCAATGATCCGGTTTCGAAACGATGCACGGAAAATTAACAGTCTGAATTTACAGTAATCTTGCTTTGCTAGGCAAATAGTTTCCGACAAAGTGCCAATCTTTGCGCATGTGTGAACTAGTTCATTTGCCTACACGCATTTTAGCGCCTAGAGTTCCCTTTAGGACGATATCGGGAGGATACGTTTGCCCGAAAGCTATGGTGCCGTGTTGCTGTTGCTCTGCTTGTTGCAGATCAAACATATGTTCGCGGACTTCTATCTACAGACGCCCAAGATGCTGACCGGGCGTGGCGAGTATTTTCATTTGGGACGCGCGCAACATGCAGGGGTGCATGTTGTGGGCTCGGCCCTTATTTTTTTGCTGTTTGGAGCACCGATCAGCTTTATCCTGATCATCTCGGCCCTAGAATGGATCATCCACTTCAATATTGATTTCGCCAAGGCCAGCTATTCTGACAAGAAAAAGCTACAGCCCAATCAAGCCGCATTCTGGCGGGCAACTGGTCTGGACCAGCTGATGCACAGCCTGACCTATATTGCCATGGTTTGGGCTTGGATCACTTTCGCCGTCTGAGGTCTTAAGCAACGCGGTCCATTTGCGCGATTTGGTAGGCGGATATCCAAAGACGGTCCACTGCATCCAATTCGTCCGGATCGAAATGCTGCTCGGATTCCCAATACCTCCCTGATGGCACATAGTAGCCGAGGCGAACTTCGGCCTCCAATGCGTCATGCGCGCCAACGGTCGACGGCATCGGTGCGTCTTCCATCCGTGACGCGCGAAGCGATGGATAGAGCAGCCTGCTTTCACCCTCGGTCAAGCGCACCATGCGACAGCCCTGCGCGGCGGCAAACACGCCCAATCTGGCCGACTTCGCCTCAAGCGACCGCAACGAGATGTCGGCACGCAGCGGATCAGCGGTTCCGTTGCCATAGAAATGCGTCTTCCCAGATCCGGGGTAAACCATATCGCAACCAAAATAGGCAATCATAGAAGGTTTGAGGGCTGATAGCGCCCAATAGCCCGCGGTAAACGCCATGGTGCCGCCCGCATAGACAAAACCGCCATAAGCGTTTTGCCGAGGCACATAGTCTTCGGCTGTCACGATCCTTTGGTCTTTCGTCAGAGTTCTGGGTCGGTTTTCCGGCGGAAAATCCTCAGGGTGGATCAGGATGTCCCAATCCGGACGAATGCGCCATGCGTTGTTGATGGCCACGATATGCGTGAACGGCGTCCGATCCCAATCCCGGGCAGCCACCGCTGACGGCGCACTGCCAAGGATCAGAACTTTGTTTGGCGTCTGAGGCATCACGTATCCGCTCCTTTTCGCATTTACGTTATGTTAGGGCCAATTGTCGGGCTGACTACCCCAGGACCGAAAAACTGCTTTCTTCGTTGATCGGGCGGTTGCGCGAATAGAATCCCACATCAATCACGCGCTTGATGTAAGGCAGTTCGAACTGCAGCGGTTCAGCATCGTGGTCAGCACCGCCCTCGCAATAGTCGATCAGAGCCGTCATCATCTTGCCCGCAATCGGAGCGTTCTTGTATTGGTTTCCGCTAGTGCCACAGGCCATGTAGAACCCCGGCAGGCTGGATTTATCGTAGATCGGAATCCAGTCGGTCGACGCATCATAAAGGTCAACCACACCCCGCGTTTTGGACGGAATGCCAAGGCTCGGCACCCGTTGTGCGTAGCGCATCGCCTGCATCGTCCACTGGTCTGTAAAATCGCGGTTATATGTCTTGTCATCCTCGCACCATTGATGCGGATCGCATTCGGGGTCCTCGGACCCCACGAGGATGTGGTTGCCGTGCTCGGGGCGGCAGTAGCAGGCGATGTCACTATCCGAGACGATGGTCCCGTTGTTTTCGAAATCGAACCCCTCAGGCGCGGGAACATGGACCACTTCCTGCCGCAGCGGGCGGGTTTCGATGGTCATGTCGTCCAGAACGCCCGCCATGCCGTTGACAATGGCCGATCCCGGCCCGGCCACGTTTACCACGACCTTGGCGCGAATTTCTTCACCCGAGGCCAGTTTGACACCCGCCACGCGCCCATCCTCGATCAGGATTTCAACAACCTCGGCCCCGGTGCGCAGCTCCGCCCCGTTCTGGATTGCCGCATCCATCAGGTTCTGCGCCGAAAGCGCCGGGTCGGTGACATAGCCGGCCTGAGGCCAGAACACGCCGCCCTGCATTTTGCGCCCATTCGATTGTCCGAACTCCGGGTCGTCCATCCGGCGCGCGGGGGCGAAGCTGTCCTGAGAATAAACCGGTAGGCGTTCGGTGACCGTCTCGGGCGACCATTCCTCGAACGGGCAGTCCAGACCCGCGCTGTTTTGCATATGCTTTTCCAGCATCCCGTTGGCATCCGTTTTCATCACCAGACACCCGGTCTCGCGGAACTGCGCCAGATTGGCATCTGCGGGCAGGCCCAGATACGCGGCCCAATCGCGCCAGTAGTGGTAGCCCTCCCACGCGAAAGCCGTGCCATCGAACGTCGAATAGTGCATGCGGATGATCGCGCAGGACCCCGCGGTCGAGCCATGGCCAACCTGCGTATTGCGGTCCAGCGAAAGGGTTTTCCATCCGGACTTGGACATCTCGAACGCGATGGCCGCGCCAATGACGCCTGTCCCGATTATGATTGCATCTGGTTGGCTCATTCTGTCTTTCCTTCCCAATAGCGCTTGGAATAAGCGCGAAATTCTTCAATTTCCTCGGCCCGAGGCTGAACCCCTGTGAAAGCATGCAGGTAGTGAGGCACAAGCGCTAGACGCGTTTCCATTGGCTCATTCAGCTGCGCCAAATCATACCCGATTTGCATGTAGTAAAGGACGCGCGCCCGGGTTTCGGCCTCAATGTCCGAATAGCCAAACCGCGCAAACATCGCGTGCAGTGCTTTGAGGCGTCGTGCATCGGACTGATCCAGCGCATTGCGCACTTTGCCCGATTTGCGGGCCCAGTCCCGGATGGCAAAGTCCAGTGCCGTGTCGAACAAATCCGTGTTCACCACGCATCGCTGCACGTTGCAGACCGCGCTGGTAATTGTATCGGCCGGGGCCTCGGACTGCGCGATCAACGCCGCCGTATTGGTCGCCTGCCACCGCGCCAGCAAAGCATCAAGAAGTTCCTGCCGCGATTTGAAGTACCAATAGAAAGACGAGCGGGACACGGCCATGCGCTCGGCCAGGTTCATGACCTTAATCTGATCCACCCCGTCCGAGATCAGCACGTCCATCGCCACATTCAGCCAGTCATCTCGCGTGACTTTGATGTTGCCGACCAGAGGCTCTGCCTTGGGGTCATCGCGGTGCAGGATCGGTTTGGTGCTCATTCAACTCTCCGGCGGCGCGCCGCCTTCGGCAGTTCGCTTCGCGATGAAATCGTGCAAGGCCCCGAGCCGATCGCTATCGCCTGCGGGCGGTTTGAAATCATTCAGGATGCCTTTCCAGACACCCGTTGCACGCTGATTGGCATCGACAGATCCACGCTCGGTCCAGGTGCCGAAATTGGCGTAGTCGTGAACATGAGGCTGGTAGAATTCGGTATTGTAGCGATCCATCGTCTGGGACGAGGCAAAGAAATGCCCGCTGGGGTCAACCTCACTCAGCGCGGTGTCAAAGCCGATCTCGGCCTGTCCGGCCTGCGCGCCAGCACAGAGCTCAGCCACCATGTTCAGCACTTCGGCATCACAGATCATCTTCTCAAACGACACGGACAGCCCGCCTTCGAGCCAGCCTGCCGAGTGGATGATCACCGTCGCCCCGGCCATCAAACAGCCCCAGAGGCCAAATTGGTTTTCATTCGCGGCCTGTACATCGTTGATGTTCGAGGCCGACCCGGCCGCCGACCGCCAGGGCAGGCCTAGGAACCGTGCCAGTTGGCCTGCCGCCAAAGACGCCTGAAAATGCGATGGCGTCCCAAAGGCCGGAGCGCCGGATTTCATGTCGACGTTGCTGGTGAAGGTTCCATAGCAGACCGGCGCGCCCGGGTTGGTCAATTGCGTCAGTGTCACGGCCGCCAGAGCCTCGGCATGGGAAAGCGTGATGGCCCCCGCGACCGTGATCGGGGCCATCGCCCCCATCAGGGTGAACGGCGTGACGATCGACATCTGACCATGTCGCGCAAAATCGATCAGCCCTTGCGCCATCGGGATATCCAGCGTGCGCGGGCTGTTGGTGTTGATGATCGTATAGCAATGCGCGTTGCCCCGGAATTCATCATCCGAAAGCCCTCGCGCGATAGACAGCATCTCAAAACTGTCCAACACCTGTGGGGTGCCGCGCGAGAAGAAGAAGGGGAACTTATCCGTCAACTCCATCTGCGCCTGCGTTGTGAAATAGTGGCGAAGATGGGTCGGCACATCCTGCGGCTCGACCTGAGGCGAAATCATCTGGAAGACGTCGAAGTGATGCGTCAGCTTCAGGAATTCAATGTAATCCTGACCCGACGCCGGTCGCCTGCCCCGTTCCAGATCGGTTGCGTTCGGGGCACCTGCACCCGGTTGAAACACTAGCGAACCCAGTTCGAGGGTAAAATCGCGGTCCCGCGCCCCGGCGCGACACACGATGGATTTGGGGGCCGAGGCCACGGCGGCCTCAACCAGATCGCGCCCGATAAAGACCATCTGAGTGTCTTCGTCCACACGCGCACCAGCCTTGGCAAAGATGCGGCGGGCTTCAGGCAGCAGAACTCTCACCCCAAGTTCCTGCAACACACGCAGCGCCGTTTCGTGCATGTCCGCGATCTGATCTTCGGGGAACACCTCCATTTGCGGGAAAGGGTTGCGCAGCTGGCGGTAGTTTACATCGCGCGAGGGCGGTGGGGCAGCGTCTGCACCCCGCCCGCGCCGTCGCCGACCACGCTCGGATGTCTGCGAGATCACCATCAGCCCCTCATCGCCTTGCCCTGCGGATCGTAAGGAGATGGCGCAACCACGCGCGCAGGCCGTTCCACACCAACCACATGCACGGTCAACTCCGTCCCGGGTTCGGCCTTGTCGCGATTGATCAATGCCATCGCCAGGGACTTGCCCGTGTAGTGGCCGTAGCCGCCCGAGGTGACAAAACCCACGCGCTCGCCATTGGACCAGATCGGCTCATACCCGCTGGCGTCGGCATCCACGGCATCGACCTCAAGCGTCACCTGAATCTGAGCCGGGCCATTGCCGTCACGTTCGGCCAAGGCGGCCTGTTTACCGACGAAATCCTTTTCCCAGTCGATCCAGCGATCCATTCCGGTCATGCCCGGCGTGTAGGCTTGGGTAAACTCGGCGGACCAGATGCCGAAACTCTTCTCCAACCGGGTTGAGAGCATGGCATTGAACCCGCATTCGCGGATGCCTTCGTCAGCACCTGCCTCCAACAGCATCCGGCGCAGCTTGATGTGATCGCCATAGCGACAGTTGATCTCATAGCCCTTTTCGCCGGTTACAGACATGCGGGCGACGCGGGCGCGGACCAGACCGATATCGAAATCCCCGCAGCCCATGAATTTCAGGCCCGAGATATCCTGTTCCGCCAGCTTCTCAATCACGGCTTGCGATTTCGGGCCGACCACAGCACAGCCGCAATATTCCTCGCCCAGATCACGGACAGTCACACCCTCCATCATGTGTTCGTTGAACCAGCGCAAATGCCACGCGCGTAGATAGTAACTGCCCATGATCCACCATGTTCCGTCACCCCAGTTCAACACAGTCAGGTCGCCTTTGAGCCGCCCGGTCTCACCCAGCATCGGCGCCAGCTTGGCGCGCCCCGGCCCCGGCAGTTTCGAGGCCATGACTTTGTCCAGCCAGGCCTGCGCATTCGGGCCCGTCACCTTGAACCGCGAGAAGCCCGAGATATCCAGCAGGCCCGCACCTTCGCGGATCGCCTTGCATTCCTCTGCCACGATGTCATGGGCGTTCGACCGCTTGAGTGTCGGCGTTTCCTCGAACCCTTTGGGCGCGAAATAGAGCGGCACCTCCAGATCCCAGCTGACGCCCCACTTGCACCCGGCCTCTGTCATCGCATCATGGGCCGGGGCCATTTTCAGCGGACGGCCTGCCGGCAGTTGCTCATTCGGGTAGGTCATCACGAAACGGCGCGAGTAGAACTGACCGGTCGTTTCGCGGATGTAGCGTTTGTTCTGCGCGAAATCGCCATAGCGGGCGACGTCCATTGGCCACGCGTCGGCCTCTGGCTCGCCGTGGATCATCCACTCGGCCAGAGTTTTGCCAACGCCGCCGCCCTGCAGGAACCCGGCCATCACGGCGCAGGCCGACCAGTAGCCACGCTTGCCCGGAACCGGGCCGACCAGAGGATTCCCGTCGGGCGAGAAGGTAAACGCGCCATTGACCCATGTCTTGATGCCGACATTCTGGATCGAGGGATAGCGCTCAAAGCCCAGCGTCAGCTCGTTCTCGATGCGGTCGAGCTGTTCCTGAAACAGTTCCTCACCATAGTTCCAAGGCGCACCGTCCATGGCCCAGTGTTCATGGTCGACCTCATAGATGCCAACCAGAACGCCCTTCTGGTCCTGCCGCATATAGGTGAAGCCTTCGAGGTCGACAGTCATCGGCATCTCGAACTCGGCTTCGGCAACCTCGGGGACCGTGTCGGTGATCAGGTAATGGTGTTTAAGCGGAGAGACCGGCAGCTCCACTCCGGCCATCCGGCCCACCTGCTTGGCCCAAAGGCCCGCTGCGTTCACCACATGCTCGCAGGTGATCGTGCCCTTGTCGGTCACGACCTGCCAGCCATCGGCGGTCTGCGTCAGGCTTTCGACCTTGGTTTCCTCATAGTACTCCGCACCACGCTTTTTTGCAGCCGTCGCGTAGGCCTGCACCGTGCCGGTCGTGTCAATATAACCCTCGCGATCCGCCCACATCGCGCCCAACACACCATCGGTGGACATAATCGGACAGCGTTTCTGTGCCTCGTCCGGGGTCAGAAGCTCGCAATCATCGATTCCGATGGATTGGAAGATGCGGTAGTTTGCCTGCAGCCATTCCCAGCGTTCCGGGGTGCCAGCCAGCGTCAAACCGCCAGTCATGTGCAGGCCGATATTTTGCCCGGATTCCTTTTCGATCTCACTGAGCAGGTCAATGGTATAGGCCTGCAAGGACGCCATATTCGGATCCGCGTTTAAGGCGTGAATACCGCCCGCCGCGTGCCAGGATGACCCAGAGGCCAGCCTACGCCGCTCCAACATGACGACGTCCGACCAGCCGAACTTGGCCAGATGATACAGGACCGAGGCCCCAACGACCCCGCCCCCGATGACCACAACGCGATACTGAGATTTCATCCTGCCCTCCGCTGCACGACTCGGGTGAAACGCTAGAGGCACTGTTCACTTCTGTCTAGACATTTCTGTACAGTGTCGAGCGCAAGCTTGTTTCGGCCAATTCAGGTGCCTGTTAAAGGCTGGCGCTGGGCCGGGATTTGATCGTGTCGAACCAGGCTTGAGTCGCGGTACTTGCTTCCGGGATACGCATTTTGATCACTCGGGCGAAATCGACAAAGACGAACCCGGTGATATCGGCGAAGGAAAAATCCTGGCCCGCTAAAAACGGACTGTCTTGCAAATGGTCCTCGAGCAAATCGAAAAACGCCGCCACCCTGTCGCGACCCCGTTGCGCAAGCTCGGGGATCTGAGGATAGTTCTCTGGTCCCGGAATAGGACGATCCTTGAAAGCAGGATGGCCGTTGCGCAGAGCCTCGGCAATGGGCATGCCGCCTTGCTGCTCAGCGATTGCGTTCCACATCAGAACACGGCCCTTTTCATCCGGCGTCTTGCCCATCAATGGGGGTTCCGGGCTCTGCGCCTCAAGATACGCAGCAATCCCAAGGTTCTCGGTCAGAACCGTGCCTTCATCGGTCACCAGCACAGGGATCGTGGCCCGAGGGTTAACTGCGCGAAAAGCATCGCTCAACTGCTCTCCCTCCGCGATCGAGATTTGCCGGGTTTCGATCTCCAAGCCTTTTTCGGCAATGAACATACGCGCGCGGCGCGGATTCGGAGCAGTGGCGCAGTCGTAAAAGATCATCCGTTTTCCCTCTGTCGTGTTTAGCTCAAAGCCTTGGCGACCGCCCGCGCGATCACCCGTTCTTCGTCGGTTGGGATCACGAGCACGGGTATACCGCCATCTGAAATCACCGTCGCGTTTTGGACGTTGATCTCGGCGTCCAGATGGATGTTGAGAAATCCCATCCCATCCAGCACGCTCTGGCGAATAGGCGCAGCGTTCTCACCAATGCCGCCGCAGAACACCACCGCATCAACACCTCCAAGAATAGCCGCCATCGCACCCAGTTCCCGCCTGATCCGGAAGACATAATAGTCTATCGCCTCACGCGCGTGGGGATCATCGCTTTCAAGCAATGTGCGCATATCGTGGCTGATCCCGCTAAGGCCTAGCAGGCCACTTTTCTTGTAGAGGATATGCGTGATCGCCTCGGCAGAGTGACCTTGCTCCATCAGATAGAGCAACACGCCGGGATCAAGCTGACCGCAACGGGTCCCCATAGGCAGCCCATCAAGCGCGGAAAAACCCATGGTTGAGCCGATACTCTTTCCGTTGGCCACAGCGCACATCGAGGCCCCGTTGCCCAGATGCGCGATAACCACCCGGCCTGCTGCCAGATCCGGGAAATCCTCAGCCATCTTGCCGGTAATGTAGTCGTAGGACAGGCCGTGGAACCCATAGCGCCGAACGCCTTTCTCATAAAAGCGGCGCGGAATGGCAAAGGCATCGTTTACAAACGGATGGCCGACGTGAAAGGAGGTGTCAAAACACCCAATCTGTTGCGCACCCGGGAAAGCCGTTCGTGCAGCGCGGACGGCCGCCAGATTGTGGGGCTGATGCAACGGGGCCAGTGACGAGAGCGTTTCAAGTTGGGCCAGCACGTGATCATCCAGAACCGTTGGCCCTTCGAAGGTTTGTCCGCCGTGGACAATGCGGTGGCCTACACCGACGATTAGATCCGATTGAAGCAAAGGCTCGATGTTCTGCAAGATCGCCGCGACCCCGGCCACGTGGTCAGCAGGCCCGATCTCACGTGTCTCATGAAACCCGTCGCCGTTGATTTGCAATTGGGCGACCGGCCCCAGATTGTCCACCTGCCCGTGCCACAGCAATTCGGGTTCAGCGTCGGCGCGGTAAACTCCGAATTTGATGGTCGAACTTCCCGCGTTCAGCGTCAGGATGGCCTGCATTATGTTCCTCCGGTTTGCTTAGCCTTTTCGTGGACCCGGACGCGCCTAAGGCGTCACCGCCGGTAGATAAAACAGCGGCCCTCGACCGCGCCCTCGGGCAAGGGCAATTCAGTCAGCGCATTGAAATACATTCGATCACTGGAAACCATCAGGCCACCCGGCGCCAGAAGCGGTTCAATCAAAGGCGAAACAAACCGCGCGAAGGCGTCGTTCTTTTCGCGGTTGTGCCCACCCAGATCCGCATGAATCAGGCTGGCCGTCGCGCCGAACCGGTCCACCGAGGCTGGCAGAGTGTCCCGCACATCGCCCAAAATCACCCGACCCTCGGGCGGGGTAGAGTCGGGATGTGAAGCCACCGCGCGTTCAAACACGAAAACCGGGCGATTCTGAATGTACTGGATCATGTGGTGGTAGGTTCGACCGTTACCCAGGCCCAGTTCGAACACCGGCCCGGACATGCCTTTTGTCTGCGCGATTGCAAAATCAAGGCAGGCGCGCTGCGACACCATGCGGTCAATAAACAGATCCAGTCGGCTTTGGTTTTCGGACACAGGGGATTCTCTCTTTGATACTCATCGCCAGCTTAAATGGTGCTGGTCACGAACTTGATGGCAAAAACTCAACTGTTTGTGTAGTTGTAGAGGCGAAAGTTTCACATTCCCGCGACATTTCAGCCTAAGAACGGGTTTGACGAGTCGGGTGAAACCGCGCGACAGTAAGTCAAAAAACGGGGAGAATAAAAAGCCGATGCTCATCTACGGCCAAACGGGTGGAAAACCCGAATGACTGCGTTGTTGTCTGTCAGAGATCTCAGCATCGGTTTCGGCACGGCGGATTCAGTTGTGCGAGACGTGAATTTCGACGTGGAGGCCGGACAGACACTAGCATTGGTGGGTGAGTCGGGTTCGGGCAAAACAATCTCCTGCCGGGCCGTGTTGCGCATCCTGCCCCGCGTGGCGCAGATTCGCAGCGGCTCGATTATTCTGAATGATTCCAAGGGCCAGGCCGACCTGACGCAAATCAACGAGCGGGAGATGCGCAGCATTCGCGGCAACCGCGTCTCGATGATCTTTCAGGAGCCGATGCGATCTTTGTCGCCACTGCACAAGATCGGCAATCAGGTCAGCGAGGTCCTCTGGCTGCATCGCGGCGCGTCCGAGGCGCAAGCCCGTAAGGAAGTCCTGACCCAGTTTGAACGCGTGGGCTTTCCAGACCCTCAGCGGGCTTATGACTCTTATCCGTTCGAGCTGTCGGGAGGTATGCGCCAGCGCGCTATGATCGCCATGGCGATGGTCTCCAAGCCAGAGCTGCTGATTGCAGACGAGCCTACTACTGCGCTGGATGTGACAACGCAGGCTCAGGTTTTGGGCCTGATCAAGGAACTTCAGCGCGAAACCGGGATGGCGCTGATCCTTGTCACGCACGATCTGGGCGTAGTTGCGAATATGGCCGAGCAGGTCGTCGTCATGCACAAAGGTCGCGTGATGGAGGCAGGCCCCGCCGCCCCCATCCTGACCGCGCCGGCGCATCCCTATACTAAGCAGTTGTTCGATGCGGCCCCAGCCATTCCGGATCAGGACGCCGTAGGCATTCCGATGCCGGACGAGGACCTGATCCTGCATATGAAAGGGGTCTCCAAGACCTATACGATGCGCTCCAGCAAGGGCTGGCAGGCAGACAAACAGATCCATGCCTGTCGCAGCGTCGACCTGAAACTTGCACGTGGCAAGACACTGGCGATTGTCGGCGAAAGCGGCTCTGGCAAGACCACCGCCGCCCGGATTGCCCTTGGCGCCGAACTGCCCGATCCTGGCGGAGAGGTTCTGTTCTGCACCGCCCAAGGCGAAGACCCCATCCCGGTCCACCATATGACCCGCGCCCAACGCACCGCGTTTCAACGCAAGGCGCAGATGGTGTTTCAGGATCCCTACAGCTCACTCAGTCCACGGATGCGTATTCAGGATGCAATGACCGAGCCGCTGGAAATACACCGTATCGGTTCCGTCTCGGAACAACGCGACAAAGCGGCCGAGATGCTGCAACGCGTGGGGCTGAACTCGGATATGCTGAAGCGCTATCCGCATGCGTTTTCCGGTGGGCAGAGACAGCGCCTGTCCATCGCCCGCGCCATGATGCTGGACCCGCAGTTGATCGTCTGTGACGAGCCGACCTCGGCGCTGGATGTGTCGGTTCAGGAACAAATCCTGACACTCTTGGAAAACCTGCAGGACAGCCTGAACCTGTCCTATTTCTTCATCTCTCACGACCTTGCGGTCGTGGCCCGTATCGCTGACGAAGTTGCCGTTATGCGTCGGGGGCTGATTGTCGAACAAGCCCCGCCCGAAACACTCTTCTACAATCCGCGCCATCCTTACACAAAGGCGTTGATTGCCGCTCAACCAGAACCCGACATTAACCGCCCGATTGACCTGCAAATGGTCTCTCTGGGTGCCGGCGCGCCGGACAGTTGGGATGAGGCCTTTCGTTTCTCGGACACCGTGATACCTTCGCTGGTGGAATTGGAACCGGGCCATAAGGTACGTTGCCATGTTTAAGACCACTCGCCCTCTGATCCTGGCCGCCACTCTGGCCTTTGGCTGGACGCTGCCTGCACTGGCCGATGTGCCGGTTCCGCAAGAGAGCAGCTTTTGGTCGGCTGAGGTGAATGCGGGCGATCTGCCCCCGGTTTCGGAACGCCTACCCAAAGACCCTCTGGTGGTGGATCTGGCCGCGAAGGGGCGTGAATTCGGCACCCCCGGCGGCACAATGCGGACCATGGTAACCCGGTCCAAGGATATCCGGCAGATGGTCGTCTACGGTTACGCCCGGTTGGTTGGTTTTGACGGTGATTACAATATCGTACCCGACATTTTGGCTTCGTTCGACAATGACGGGAACCGCAAGTTCACTCTGCACTTGCGCGAAGGGCACAAATGGTCGGATGGCTCGCCGTTTACGTCGGAAGATTTCCGGTATTGGTGGGAAGATGTCGCCAATAACGAATTGCTCAGCCCCTCCGGACCACCTGATTTTCTGATCGTCGAGGGCAAGGCCCCGACCGTCTCTTTCCCGGATGAGACGACAGTGATCTACGAATGGGATGATCCGAACCCAGATTTCCTGCAAACGCTGGCACAGGCCCGCCCGCCCTTCATTTACCGCCCGTCGGCTTTTCTGAAACAATATCACGAAAACTATGTTGATCCTGAGGATCTGGCCGCGCAGGTCGATGATGCCCGCGTCAAAAGCTGGGCGGCCCTGCACAACAAGCTGGACAACCTCTACAAGTTCGACAACCACAAGCTGCCCACGCTTCAGCCCTGGCTGAATGCAAGCTCGGGCAAGAAAATCCGCCACAACTTCGTCCGCAATCCGTACTACCACCGTATCGACTCCAAAGGGGTGCAACTGCCCTATATCGACGTGGTCGAGATGGAGATTGTGGCACCGGGACTGGTGGCCGCAAAGACCAATGCGGGTGAGACCGACCTGCAGGGGCGTGGTCTGGCGTTCCGAGATGCCTCGATCCTGAAAAAGGGTGAGGCGGTTGGCAACTATAAGACATTGCTTTGGAAAACCGGAGTGGCCTCGCAAATCGCGATCTATCCGAACCTGAACTACGCGGATGAGGTTTGGCGGGACGTAATGCGAGACGTGCGCGTGCGCCGCGCCCTGTCTTTGGGGATTGATCGCAAGACGATCAACCAGGCGCTTTATTTCAAACTGGCAAAACCGGGCGCGATGGCGGTTCTGCCGGCCTCCCCCTTCTACAGCGAAGAAAACGCCCAGGCCTGGGCCCAGTATGATCCCGATCTGGCGAACGCACTGCTGGACGAGGCTGGGCTGAACGAGCGCGACAAGAACGGCATTAGGCTGCTGCCCGACGGGCGCCCGATGGAGTTAATCATCGAAACCGCTGGTGAGCGGCAGGAGGTCGAAAACGCCCTGCAGATCGTCACCGACACATGGCGCGAGATTGGCGTCGATCTGGTTATGCGCCCGCTGGATCGCGATATCCTGCGCAACCGGGTTTTTGCAGGCAACACGATGGCTTCGGTCTGGTTCGGCTGGGATGACGGGCTGCCCCAAATCCACACCTCGCCTGCCTATCTTGCCCCGACGGATCAGGTGTTTCTCGCCTGGCCAAAATGGGGACAGTACTATCAGACCGGCGGCGAAGTGGGTGAGGCCCCCGACATGCCCGAGGCTGAGCGCTTGATGACTTTGGTCCATGACTGGGAGACCGCCACAACGGATGAGCAGCGCGCTGCCGTCTGGACCGAGATGTTGGAAATCCACGCTGACCAGCTATACGCGATCGGCATTTTGAATGGCGCACCGCAGCCCATTGTCGTCTCGAACCGTTTGCGCAATGTCCCCGAGCAGGCCATGTGGGCGTGGGAACCCGGCGCGCATTTCGGCGTCCATCGCCCGGATGAGTTCTTTTTGGTCGACTGAGCAGGAGCAGCTAAATGATCATGCTGCGGTATGCGGTCTATCGCTTCTTCACGATGCTGCTGACACTGTTGGTGGTCTCGGTTCTGATATTTGTCATCATCAACCTGCCGCCCGGCGACTATCTGAGCAATCAGATCGCCGAGCTTCAGGCCTCAGGCCAGTCCGCCGGCGTTGCCAAGGCCGAATTTCTGCGGGCCGAGTACGCCTTGGATCGTCCCATGTGGGAGCAATACCTGATCTGGATGGGCTTCTGGCCCGGCCCCCACGGCTTCGAAGGTCTGCTGCAAGGCAATTACGGCTGGTCTTTTGAGTTCGACCGCCCCGTCTCAGACATCGTGGGCGATACGCTTTGGCTGACGGTTGTGGTCAATCTTGCCGCGATCCTGTTCGTCTACGCTGTCGCCCTGCCCTTGGGTGTGATCGCCGCCGCGCGGTCGCGCACGTGGATCGACTATACCTCGGCCTTTGTCGGCTATTTGGGTCTGGCCACGCCGAACTTTTTGCTGGCACTGATCCTGTTCTACTACGGACATCAGTATTTCAACCTGCCCATCGGCGGCTTGATGGACCCCAAATTCGAAGGCGAACCGATGAGTTGGGACAAGTTGAAATCCATCCTTGTCCACCTGATCGTGCCGACCTTCGTCATCGGCACCTCGGGCGCGTCGGCCATGATGCAGCGTCTGCGCGCGAACATGCTGGACGAGCTGGGCAAGCCCTATGTTGAGACAGCCGTTGCCAAGGGCATGGCCCCATCGCGGATGCTGACCAAATATCCGTTGCGTGTGGCCTTCAACCCGTTCGTCGCCGACATCGGGAACCTGTTGCCCTCAATGGTGTCCGGCTCGGTTCTGGTATCGGTCGTGTTGGGCCTGCAAACCATTGGCCCGACCCTGCTGACAGCGCTGAAGACGCAAGACCAGTTCCTGTCGGCGTTCATCCTGATGTTCGTGGCCCTGCTGACCCTGATCGGCACCATGATCTCGGACATCCTGCTGGTCATACTCGACCCGCGCATTCGGTATGAGGGGCGAGACGCATGACCCAACGCCCCGATGATCGCTATGTTGATGACGCTCCGTTCGACCCGCAGGCCTCGGTCCAGCAACTCGAGCGCGCCGATCTGGACGCCCCGAACTGGGTTCTGGTCTGGCGCAAATTCCGCACGCACAAGTTGGGCCTGATTTCGGGCGTCTTTCTGCTGCTGTGCTACCTGATGCTGCCCTTTGCAGGCTTCATCGCCCCCTATGGCCCCAATGACCGGAACGGAGAGCACCTCTACGCCCCGCCCCAGTCGATCAACTGGTTCCACGAGGGCGAGTTCATCGGGCCCTATGTCTACCCCATCACAGCTGAAGCGGATCTTGAGACCTTCCAGTGGAAGTTCATTCCAGACACCGAGGATCCTCGTCCGATCAAGTTCTTCTGTGAAGGGTCGGAGTATCGCTTGGCAGGGTTCATCCCTTCTGACAGGCATCTGTTCTGTGCCCCTGATGGCGCGACGCTGTTCCTATGGGGCTCGGACCGGCTGGGCCGCGATATCTTCAGCCGCATCCTTTATGGCGCGCAGCTATCGCTGACCGTGGGTCTGATCGGCATTTCAGTGTCGTTCTTCCTTGGTATCCTCTTCGGCTCGATGGCCGGGTATTTCGGAGGGCGCATCGACTGGACAATTAACCGTGTGATCGAAGTCCTGCGATCCCTACCCGAACTGCCGCTCTGGCTCGCCTTGTCCGCCGCGGTGCCCTCGAATTGGAGCCCCGTCGCGGTTTTCTTCATCATCTCGATCATCCTCGGCATTCTCGACTGGCCCGGCCTCGCCCGTTCCGTCCGCGCCAAATTCCTATCCCTGAGAGAGGAAGAATACGTCCGCGCGGCTGAGATGATGGGCGCAAGCTCAGGGCGGGTGATCCGAAAGCACCTGCTACCGAACTTCATGTCACACCTGATCGCGTCGGCCACCCTGTCGATTCCCGCGATGATCCTGGGTGAAACCGCGCTGTCCTTCCTCGGCCTCGGCCTACGTGCGCCTGCGGTGAGTTGGGGCGTGATGCTGAACGACGCGCAGAACCTCGCCTCGATCGAGATCTACCCGTGGACGGCCATTCCGATGCTGCCCATCATCGTCGTCGTTCTGGCCTTCAACTTCCTCGGCGACGGGTTGCGCGACAGTCTGGACCCATATCAGCAATGAGCCTGCTGTCCTCTCTTCCGTCGGCCGACAGCTATCGCACCACCGGCGAGGGAACCTTGCCCAGCGCCTTTGCTGTCTCCGAACTGGCGACCGCCAGTTTCGCCGCGGTCGGTCGGGAGATGGCCAGATACATGGCCGCCGCAAACCTGTCACCAACCGCGCCAGAGGTCACGGTGGATCACCGCCTCGCTTCGCTCTGGTATCGCTATTCCTTCAAACCCGATGGCTGGGAGATGCCCAGCCTTTGGGACGCCATCGCAGGCGACTATCGCGCGTCTGACGGCTGGATCAGGCTGCACACCAACTTGCCCCACCACCGCGCTGCCGCCCTAAGGGTATTGGGTACCGAAGCAGACCGCGACGCGGTCTCACAGGCCCTGCGTAGCTGGGCTATCGCTGACCTGGAAAGCGCTGTTGTAGCCGAGGGCGGCGTCGCAGCCGCCATGCGCAGCCGCGCCGAATGGTTGGAACACCCCCAAGGCCGCGCCGTTAGCCGTGATCCACTGATCAGTTGGCAGAACCCACGTCGGATCACTCTGCGAGATCGCCAGGCTGCAACAGCCGACCGCCCGCTTGCCGGCTTGCGCGTCCTAGACCTGACCCGCGTTCTGGCGGGTCCCGTCTCAACCCGCACATTGGCCGGATTCGGCGCGGTTGTGCTGCGCGTCGACCCTCCGGGCTGGGATGAGCCGGGCGTTATTCCCGACATCTCGCTGGGCAAACGCTGCGCCTATCTGGACCTGAAGTCGACCGAGGGCCTGACCCACCTGCAAGACCTGTTGTCACAAGCAGATGTATTCATCCACGGGTACCGCCCCGGCGCGCTTGACGCCCTGGGGCTTGGCAAAGCAAAGCGTGACGAACTGGCCCCCAACCGGGTCGAGGTCACTCTGGACGCCTATGGCTGGCAGGGCCCCTGGGCCACACGCAGAGGGTTCGACAGCCTGGTTCAGATGAGCGCAGGTATTGCCTATGCCGGGATGGAATGGGCAAATGCCGACAAACCCACCCCGCTGCCAGTTCAGGCTCTGGACCATGCGACCGGATACCTGATAGCGGCCGCAGTCCTTTCTGCACTCGCCGAGGCAGCCTCGGGAAATTCAATCATGCACGCCCATCTATCTTTGGCGCGCACCGCCGAGTTGCTAGCCATTCTTGGCAAAACCGATACAGGGCAAGACGCGATCACGGCCAACCAATCCGACTATGGCGAAGAAACCGAACAGTCCGGATGGGGCCCTGGCCACCGGCTAAAACCCGCACTGACCATTGGTCAGACGGTGATGAGGTGGGACCTGCCCGCCCCACAACTGGGCACATCCGAGCCAACCTGGCCCTGACGCGCCAACCGCCGCGCGGCACGCGCGGCCCGGCCCAAAGGGGCGGGAGAACCGTCTAGCGGTCGTCGCCGCCCGGCCCGATATCGTCCAGGTAATCCTCATCAATCGCGGCCTGCACCGCGCCAGTCACCGCCTCGCGCTGTTTCGGGGTCAGGTCTTCGGCCTCTTTGCCATCAGCCAGACGAACGGTTACCTCACGATGCGCAAACTTGATGCCTTCGCGGGCGAACAGTTCTCGGATATCCTGATACACCTTCTTGCGCACCAGCCACTGATCGCCCGGCTTGGTCATGAATTTGACCCGGATGATCATCGCCGAATCCTGCATCTCGATCACGCCCTGAGACTTCAGGGGCTGGATGAAGTTGTCTCCGATAACCGGATCGCTCAGCAACTCCTGACCCAGTTTCTTGATCAGTTTCCGCACCTTCTCAACATCCGTGTCATAAGTCACGCGCAGAGGCAGCTTCATGATCACCCAGTCACGCGAATAGTTGGTCAGAACCTTGATCTCCCCAAAGGGGATAGTGTTCAGCGCCCCCAGATGGTGGCGCAGTTGGAACGAGCGGACCGAGATTTTCTCGACCGTTCCCTTCACATCCCCAATGTCGATATATTCCCCTTTGCGGAACGCATCATCCAACAGAAAGAACGCGCCCGAAAAGATATCGCGCACCAAGGTTTGCGACCCGAACCCGACGGCCAAACCCACCACACCAGCACCAGCGAACAGGGGGCTGACGTTGATGCCCAGCTCCATCAAAACAATCAGCACAATCGTCACGACAACGACTGCCAGAATCGCCCCGCGGAACAAGGGCAGCAAGGTGGCCAAGCGGCTCTGACCGCCTTCGCCGCCTTCATCGCCCAACTCGGCCTCGGAGCCGTCATCGGATTCCTCGGCGATTTTGCTGTCGATCCAGATGCGGAAAAAATTGAACAGGATGTAACCGATGAACAGGATCACCATCACGTCCAGCGCGCGCCCGATCGGCAGATCCTCGCTCCAGCTGGCGTCAGGGTTCCAGATCACCACCAGCGCGTAGCTGCCCACGACAAAGGCCAGAATGCCAGCCACCCGGCGGGCTAGGTCCTCATAGGTCAGAATGGCGTGCTTGCGTTGTACCGCCTCGGGCGAGGGTGCCTCTGCCTCAATCTCTGCCTCGGCGTTGATCTGTTCGATCTTGCGGTTGCGATCGAAATAGCGCTCCAGCAGGTAGTTCATCGCGCCATAGGCCACGACAACCGACATGAAGATCGCATAGCTGCTGGCAACAATCGGGACCGAGTTTTCATTCTCAAGCACCAGATCCACGGCCAGCTTCGACCAGCTGAACACAATGTACAGGATCAACACCGGAGCCCAAGCAAATGAGATGAAGCGCAGAATCCACGAAACTTGAGACGGTGCCCGCCCGCCCCGGATCGCGTTTGAAATGGCCCCGGCATTGAACAGGATCATCAGAATATTCAAGAAGGCCCCAAACAGGGTCAGGCACCCATAGACCAAAGCGTAGACGTTGTAGTTCAGACCGAAATCCGCCACCCAGGTCGAAAATAGAACGACCGAAACGTCATAGGTCGCCACCGCCGATGCCCAAATATACAGCCGCTTGGCGTGGCGGTCGGAAAAGGGCGGCAGGCGATACTGGCTCAGGTAAGGTGACAGCACCATTCGCCACAGGTCCGAGATCGTGCGCGACAGGAAAAAGGCCGTGAAGATCGCGGTCACGGTAAACTGGATCGAGATATCTTCGGCCTCGCCAAAGAAAAGATAGCCCACGATCAATGCCATCAACATGGCAAAGATCGTGCCGCCGATTCCCATCACGAAGCGGTACACGAGAAACGGCATCTTCTCGCGATAGCCCTGCGGGTTCTCCTTGATCCGCGCCACGACCCAGCGCTTGGCGATCCGTTTGCCATAGATCTCGGTTGAGAGCCACCGCCCCAATAGTAGGAAGAGGATGTTCCAGCCCAGAACCTCGACATAAGTCTGGATACGACCATCCGGGCTGGTCTGACGCAGGATATACTCCACTTCGAACACCGAATAGGGCAGTGCCTCAAGGCGTGATTGGACCGATTCACGGAACTTGGTGAATCGCGCCTGTGTCCGCATCAGTTGCGAGGCCTCCGCCATGGGGTCAGCCACAGCCGATTCCGCTTCGGGCTGCTCACCCGCGGTGGAGACCAGATTGCCCGAACTATCGATGACGATGACACTGGCACCAGCCTCGGTGGCGGTGCGGATCGCGTCGGCGAGATCACTGTCGTTGGTTGCAGTCTCTTCTGTAGCGGAGCCTGAACTATAGCCCGGTATCAGCGAGGTCTGCGCCGCCACACTGGCTGGAAACGCCAACAACAGAGCCCAAAATGCCAAAAGCGTCGCGGCCAGAAAGTTCGGTTTCATAGGGTCTTGCATCCAATTTCTTCACTGGCGCACACCGTACAGAACCTGTTGGACCTGTTCAAATCCTCCCGCCGCCTGTTTTCGCGCTTTGAACGAAACGGCGACGACTGGTGCAAATTGAACCCATATCCTCAATATCCTGTTGCCAAATCGCCATGTTTGGCACATTTGCAGGCGGGCGATTTCCCCTTTGGCAAGCGCAGCATAAGGATATACGGTAACGCTTGCATACGCGCGGATGTAGTACCCAGACCAATAAGACGGGCGACCCTATGAGCCTAGGCAAAAAACAAGACAATCCGGACCGCGCGCCGCGCCTGCTATTTTACAGCCACGATACCTTTGGGTTGGGCCACTTGCGCCGTTCGCGCGCGTTGGCTGCGGCGATGACAGAAGCCGACCCAAGCGCATCCGCCCTGATCCTGACTGGATCGCCTGTGGCCGGGCGTTTCACCTTTCCCCGCCGCGTCGACCATGTGCGCCTGCCGGGGGTTACCAAACGCTCGGACGGATCTTACGCGGCCCGCACGATTGGCATGGGCATTGATGAGGTGACCGAGCTGCGCTCGAGCCTGATCAAGACAGCCGTTCAGCAATTCGATCCCGACGTCCTGATCGTCGACAAGGAACCCACGGGCTTTCGCGGCGAGTTGCTGCCAACGCTGGAATTCCTCGAACAGTCCTGCGACACCAAGCTGGTTCTGGGCCTGCGCGATGTTCTGGACGAGCCTGAGGTTCTGGCCGCCGAATGGGACCGCAAGGATGCGATCGCTGCGACCGAGCGGTTCTATCATGAGATCTGGGTCTACGGGTTGCATTCGATCTACGACCCGACCGAGGGTCTGCCCCTCAGCGCAGCGGCCCGATCACGCCTACACTGGACCGGCTATCTGCGCCGCGATCTCGGCCCGGTCGGAGAGCCCCCGGAACAGCCCTATATCCTGATCACGCCCGGTGGCGGCGGCGATGGAAAGGCGATGGTCAACCTGGTCCTCTCGGCCTACGAACAGGACCCGACCCTGTCGCCCCGCGCGGTGCTGGTTTATGGACCCTTCCTGTCGGGCGAGTCACGCGATGAATTTGAAACCCGCGTGGCCGCGCTGAACGGGCGCGTGACAGCCGTTGGATTTGAATCCCAGATCGAAACGCTTTTTGCCGGGGCGGCGGGCGTCGTCTGCATGGGGGGCTACAACACCTTCTGCGAAGTCCTGTCCTTCGACAAACGCGCCGTCATCGTACCCCGCACCACGCCTCGATTGGAACAATGGATACGCGCCTCGCGCGCTGAAAACCTTGGCCTTGTCCGGATGCTGGACGAACACCGCGACGGCTTGACGACCGACGCGATGATCCGCGCCATCCGCGAATTGCCGCGACAGCCCCTGCCCTCGCAGGCGATCAGCGACGGCTTGCTGGACGGGCTGGACTATGTAACAGGTCGCATCGATGCGCTGCTGCGCCGGGAACAGGAACGAGCGACCGGATGACATCCCAAGACCCGAAACTCGCGGTGCTGGTCAAAGGATGGCCGCGCCTGTCCGAGACGTTTATCGCTCAGGAACTGGTCGCCTTGCAGGAGGCCGGGCATCAGTTTGACATCTGGTCGCTGCGCCATCCGACCGACACCAAGCGCCATCCCCTGCATGACAGGTTCAAGGGGCAGGT
This sequence comes from Ruegeria sp. AI3, assembly GCF_056541245.1. NCBI lineage: Bacteria > Pseudomonadati > Pseudomonadota > Alphaproteobacteria > Rhodobacterales > Roseobacteraceae > Ruegeria > Ruegeria sp. AI3. Next base: position 20,389 of record NZ_JBQFYA010000003.1, on the reverse strand, counting down.
GCACTATCTGCCCGAATACCTCTATCAGGAACCACAGCGCGTCTGGGCCGCACGGGCCATCGCCCAACGCCTGCCCGGCTATGCCGAGGCCTACCGCGTGTGGCGGCAAGACCTACGCCGCGACCCGACCCACAACCGCATTCGCCGCTTCGGACAGGCCTGCGTTTTGGCGGCTGAGCTACCGGAAGCGACGCAGGCGCTCTATGCCCATTTCATGCACACGCCCTCATCGGTGGCGCGCTATGCCGCCATCATGCGCGGTGTACCGTGGAGCTTTTCGGCCCACGCCAAGGATATCTGGACTTCGCCCGAGTGGGAAAAGCGCGAGAAACTGCAAGCGGCGACCCATGGGGCCGCCTTTGGCGCCACCTGCACCGCTATAGGGGCCGCCCATTTGCGGGAGCTGGCGGATGACCCCACACGCGTTGACCTGATTTACCACGGGTTGGACCTAGCACGTTTCCCAAGCCCGCCGGACCGGAAACTACGAACAGCAGACGGGCCGTTTCACATGATCTCGGTCGGGCGCCTGGTCGAGAAAAAGGGCTTCGATCGGCTGATTAATGCCTTGGCCTTGCTGCCCGAGACGCTGGACTGGCATTGGACCCATATCGGCGGCGGCGCTTTGGGGGACGTCCTGCGCGACCGCGTCACGGCAGCCGGCATTGCCGACCGGATCAGTTGGAAAGGCGCCTGCGATCAGCCTGAAGTGATCGAGGCCATGCGCGCTGCCGATCTCTTCGTCCTCCCCAGCCGCATTGCCGAGGATGGCGATCGGGACGGGTTGCCGAATGTGTTGATGGAGGCCGCCTCGCAACTCCTGCCGATTCTGTCGACGCCGGTGTCCGCTATTCCTGAGTTCATCTCCTCAGGCACACACGGCATCCTGTCGGATGACGACCCAAAGGCGCTGGCCGACGCGGTGCTAGCACTGGCGAGCCATCCCGAAGCCACCGCCAAAATGGCCCGGGCCGCCTATGACCGTTTGCTGGCCGAGTTCCGGATGGACCCCGGCATCGCGCGGCTTTCGGATCGGCTGAACGCTTTGTGCCTGGAAACGGTCTGATGACTCGCGTGGCGTTTTACGCCCCCATGAAGTCCCCACACAGCCCGACCCCTTCGGGCGACCGCGAGATGGCGCGCAACCTGATCACCGCCATTGCCGCCGAAGGAGACCAAGTAGATCTCGTCTCCGAGCTGCGGATCTACGACAAGCACGGAGATAGCGCCAAACAGCGCGCTTTGCGCGCGGCGGCCGAAGCCGAAACGCAACGCCTGATCGCCGCGTTGCCGCAAGACACGTCGACTTGGGTGACCTACCACAACTACTACAAAGCCCCGGACCTGATTGGCCCTCAGGTCTGCGCGGCGCGGCAAATCCCCTATGTTCAAATAGAAAGCACACGGGCCAGCAGCCGCCTGAAGGGGCCTTGGGTCGGGTTCGCGCAATCCGCTCATGAGGCCTGCGATGCGGCCAACGTGATTTTCTATCACACCGCAAATGACCTGATCACGTTGGAGCGCGACCGCTTTGACGCTCAGGCTCTGGTCGAGTTGCCACCGTTTCTGCCGATCAGGGATTTGCCACCTCAGGCCGCTGCCGAAGGTCCAATGCTGGCCGTCGGCATGATGCGGCACGGGGACAAGCTGGCCTCCTATCAGCTGCTGGCCGAAGCTCTGACTTATCTCACTGGCGATTGGCAGTTGCAGATCGCAGGCGACGGACCGGCTCGAGGCGCAGTTGAAGCACTCATGGCCCAGTTCGGTGAAAAGGTCACGTTACTGGGCCAACTGGACCAAGAGAGCCTAGGCCACCTCTATCAGAACTCTGGGTTTCTGGTCTGGCCCGGCGTCAACGAAGCCTACGGCATGATCTATCTTGAGGCTCAGGCCACAGGCCTGCCTGTGGTCGCGCAAGACCGCCCCGGCGTGCGCGACGTTCTTTCGCCTTCGGACTACCCCAGTGTCGATCAAGGGGCGCAAGGACTGGCCCAGCGCATGCAGACCCTGTTGCAGAACGGCGAAGAGCGGGAACGCCTTGGGAGTGAAGCCCGCAAATACGTGGCAGATCGCCACCTGATGCCCGGTGCAACGCGTCGGTTCTGGCAGACCATCCGCCCCTTGTTGGAGGATTCGGCATGACCAGACTGGCCTTGCTGCGACACGGTCATACGCCGTGGAACCGCGCCGGACAGATTCAGGGGCGCAGTGATATTGCGCTCGACCCCGAGGCGCGGGCTGAACTGTCCGGATACGCCCTGCCCACCTCTTGGGAGCAGGCTCAGATCTGGGCCAGTCCGTTGCAGCGCGCGTTTGAGACGGCGCAGATCGTCTCGGGCCGCGCCCCGATGACCAGCGACACGCTGATCGAGATGAACTGGGGTGATTGGGAAGGCTTGCGCGGTGTAGACCTGATTGCAGACCCGTCCAGCGGCTACCGACATATCGAAGACTGGGGTTGGGACTACCGCCCGCCAAATGGCGAAAGCCCGGCTGAGGTTGCAGATCGTCTCGCGCCTTGGCTGGCAGAACTCCGGCAAGACGCGCTTGCTGTGTGCCACATCGGCATCATGCGGGTCATTCTGGCGCGGGCCTGGGGATGGGATTTTGAAGGCCCTGTCCCTTTTAAAATCAAGCGCAACAGGCTCTATGTCATCGACATGGAAACGATGACGCCCGAAGCAGAACCAACCCGCCTGATCAAGCGCGAGGCCACGACATGAAAGTGATGCTTGTCGTTACCCACCTGTTGGGAACCGGGCACCTGAGCCGAGCCTTGACGCTGGGACGTGCCTTTTCGGGTGCAGGCCATGAAGTGATGGTGGTGTCTGGTGGCATGCCTGCGCCGCAACTCGACAGCACGGGCCTGACGCTGTTTGGCCTGCCGCCGCTGCGCTCGGATGGGACCAACTTTACCCGGCTGTTGGGTGAGGACGGCGAAGAGGCTGATGAAACCTATCGCAACGCGCGGACCGTGGCGTTGGTTGAGGCCGTCCGTTCGTTACAGCCGGACGTGTTGATCACCGAGCTTTTCCCCTTTGGCCGACGCGTATTGGCGGATGAATTCGAGGCTGCACTGACCGCCGCGCGGGCACTGCTTCACCGCCCCGTCATCCTCAGCTCAATCCGCGATATTCTGGCACCACCGTCCAAACCCTCCAAGGCCGAACGGGCCGATGAGATTATTGACGCGTTTTATCACGGTGTTCTGGTTCACGCGGATGAACGTATCACGCCGCTGACTGTCAGCTGGCCCGTCTCAGACCGGCTGGCCGGGTATTTGCACTATACCGGCTTTGTCGCGCCGGTTGCGCCGCAGCCCCATCCGGACGGTGTTGGGGAGGGAGAGGTTCTGGTCAGCGCGGGCGGTGGATCGGTAGGGCAGCCGATCTTTCGCGCGGCCATCGAGGCCGCCCGAAAGATGCCCAACAGGCGCTGGCGCCTGTTGGTGGGCGGGCGTGATGCCGAAGCGCGTATTTCCGAACTGTCCCAGCTGGCCAAAGGCGCGCCTGTTGTCATCGAACCCGTGCGCCCGGATTTTCGGCAAATGCTCCCTCATGCGGCGGCATCGGTGAGCATGTGCGGCTACAACACCGCGATGGACCTGCTGCAATCGGGGACTCCGGCGGTGATGGTGCCCTTTGATGACGGCAATGAAGTGGAACAAAGCCTGCGAGGGCAAAGCCTCTCTGCACTTTCGGCGATGGAGGTTCTTCCCAGCAAGGACCTTGACGCGACCCGTCTTTCCGAGGCGCTGGAGCGAGTGATTTCTGACGTACCCCGTTCGACGCAGGGCTTTGGCTTCGACGGAGCGCAGCGCAGCGTTGAGATCGTTCAGAGGCTCTGGGACGCGCGCAGATGATGGCAAATTGGCACATATTGGACGAAGAACTGGCCATTTGGCGCGACCAAGGGCTGTCTTTTCCGCTGTGGTGGCGGGACGACGATGCGATTGCTCCGACCCCTCAGCTGGACCAACTCTCCGATTTGTCCGAACGGCTTGGGATTTCGGTTCACCTGGCGATCATCCCGCGTGACGTAACGAGCGAACTGGCGACTTACATGGCGCAACGGCCGTACCTGATACCCGTTGTCCACGGCTGGGCGCATGAAAACCACGCTCCGCCAGAGGAAAAGAAATCCGAATTCCGGCTGCACCGTCCCATGGAGACGATCTTGCAGGACGCCGAGGCCGGTATGACGCGCCTGCGGTCTCTGTTTCCGGATAGTTTGCGTCCCATGTTCGTCCCGCCGTGGAACCGTATCGCGCCCGAGATTGGCGCGCGCCTGCCCGATCTCGGGTATGAAATCCTCTCGACCGCGACCCCTCGGACATCAGCGCAGGCCGCGCCGGGGCTGGAGCAGGTGAACACCCATATCGACCCGATCGATTGGCGCGGCAGCCGGAGCTTGGTGGATCCTGACGCGCTGATCCAGAAAACCACCGCGCTGCTGCGTGACCGCCGGGAAGGGCACGCCGACAACAGCGAACCGCTTGGCGTATTGACCCATCATCTGGTCCATGATCAAGACATCTGGGCCTTTACCGAAGCTTTGCTGAAACACATGCTGGACGGGCCGGCGACCCTCTGGACCGCCCCCAGACACGGAAACGGAGACCCCGAATGAGCCGACTGGATTCCATGCTGCGCCGCCTGACCGCGCAACGCGACGGGCTGAACTGGGCCGCTGCGAAGATCGCTGATCAGAAAGGTGATGTTCTGGATATGGGGCTCGGCAATGGGCGCACCTATGACCATCTGCGTGAAATCCTGCCCGAGCGCCGCATCTGGGTGATGGATCGCGTTCTGCAATGCCATCCCGACAGCACTCCGCCGGAACAGGATTTCCTGCAAGGTGAGGCCGAACCGATGCTGCAAAAGCTTGCCAGCGCAGGGCACAAGATGGCGATGGCGCATTATGATTTCGGCCGAGGGATCAAGGCGGATGACGTGGCCGAGGCGGCGCGCCTCAGCCCTTTGATCGCGCAGGTGATGCAGCCCGGAGGATTGCTGATCTCGGGCCAGCCTCTGGTCGGGTTCGATCAGATCGAGGGGCCCGAAACCATCGCTCCGGACCGCTACCTGTTCTACATGGCGTGATCAGGCGACGCGCCGCCCACGCGACCAGACCGCATTCAGGGCGGGAACACCTGCCCGCATGCGAAACCGGATCAGATCCGCGCGGGCGCCGGTGCGCAACACGCCTCGGTCGTCTAGCCCCACGGCCTGTGCCGGGGTCTGGGTCACAGTCCTCAGCCCACGGGCAATGTCGTCCCACATCTGTCCCAGCCGCACAGCCGACAGCAGCAGCGCCGAGGGCACGTAATCAGACGAGATGATGTCCAAATGGCCCAGCTCCGCCAGCTCCTGCGCGGCGACATTGCCCGAATGCGACCCGCCCCGGATGATGTTAGGCGCCCCCATCATCACCTTGATCTCGTGCGTGTGGCAGGCTCGAGCAGCTTCGACCGTAGTCGGGAACTCGGCCAGACGAATACCGTGGCCTGCGGAGACCTGAACCTGCTCTTCCGTCGTATCATCGTGGCTGGCCAAAACCGCACCAAAGCGGTTGGCGGCCTTGACGGTCTCGACCTCATGCTTCTCGCCGTTGCGATCGCGCAGCCCTTTCAGATGGGCGACGTGTTGCATGAACGTATCATCGTCCATGGCGTATTTGCCCTTCATATAGGCCTCAAGCTTCGAGATATCGCGAAACTGCCTCTGACCCGGCGTGTGATCCATGATCGAGACAAGACCAACGCGGTCCTCGGGGCCGAACTCGTCCAACTCCTCGACCAGTGTTTCAGAGCACACCTCGGCTCTGAGATGTAGGAAGTGGCTGATCTTCAGCGCATCCTGTTCACGCAGGTCCCAGAGCTCCTGCGACAGCCCGCGCGCGTATTTCAGGTACCGGGCCGAGCCTGAGGGGATGGATCCGATCCGCATCGCATCAAACACGGTGGTGATCCCGGTGCTTGCCAGCTCGGCATCATGGGCGAGGATCGCGGCGGCGTGGGGCCAGTCGACCTTCGGGCGCGGCTGGATGTGACGCTCAAGGTTGTCCGTGTGCAGCTCGACCAGACCCGGGCTGATATAGTCGCCTTCGCAATCGACCGCCCCTGCAGGGACCGAGGCGCCTGCGTCGATATCCGCAATGCTTTCTCCTACGACCCGAACACTCCCCGTTACGGTTTCGTCCGGCAGAACGAGCGTGGCATTGGCAAGGATCATTTCTTCTGTCATCTGAACTTCACACAGTTTGAGCTATTGAACGGGCCACGCAATAGGAGGCCAATGTGACATTCACGCGATACGCGATCTACTATGCCCCCCCTGCCGATGCAGAGTGGACGCAATTTGCAACCAGCTGGCTGGGCTGGGACATGGAAGCCGGGGCGTCGGTGGCGCATCCCGCCGTGGATAGTATCGACGTTGCATCCGTCACCGAGGTGCCGCGCAAATACGGGTTGCACGCGACGATGAAACCTCCGTTCCGGCTGCGCAATGGGCAGACGGTTGAGGCGCTCTTCGAGGCCAGCGCCACGCTGGCCGCGCGCCACGCGCCGGTCTCGCTGGACGGGCTTGAGATCGCGCGACTGGGCCGGTTTTTGGCCTTGCGCCCGGTCGGAGAAACCCATGCCCTGAACGCCCTCGCCGCGGCCTGTGTGCAAGAGCTTGACGCGTTCCGCGCGCCTGCGTCCGAGGCCGAACTGGCCCGCCGCCGCGCGGCAAACCTGACCCCGGAACAGGACGTCAATTTGGTGCGATGGGGCTACCCTTACGTGTTGGAGGCCTTCCGCTTCCACATCACGCTGAGCGGCAAACTGGCAAAACCTGTGCTGGCGGAGGTCGAAGCGGCTTTGAACGCGCATCTGGCCCCAAAGCTGCCCGCGCCCTTCCGGATCGAGGATCTGGCCCTGATGGGCGAGGCCGAGGATGGACGTTTTCACCTGATCCATCGCTACGCCCTTTCCGGCTGAAGCCGCGCAAGGATCGCGCTGACCGTATCGTCCAACGCGCCCGAGTTGTCGATCTCGATCACCCGGCGCAACCCTTCGGGCAGCGGCGCTTTGGCGCGTCCAAGGCGCTTGGCCTGTTCTTCTGTGGTTTCGCGCCCCCGCGCTGCAAGGCGTTGTTCCAGAACCTTCGCATCGGCGGTCAGCGAAATCACGATGAGGTTTCCGAACACCTCCTGCGCTTGCAGCAGAACCGCGCGAGAGAAATTGACCAGAAGAGCCTGACATTTCGTGCGCTGTTTCGCGATCTGCACCGGCACACCGTAATGCAGCCCATGCGCCTGCCAGTGCATCGAGAAGGCACCATCCAGCACCATCTGCTCAAACACTTCGACCGAGACCCGGTCGAAATCCTCGCCCTCTTCCCCCTCGGGCCGCGTGATAACGCGACGCAGGCGCTGAACCCCCGACGCGCGGGCCTCTAGTGCAGCCATGACGCTGTCCTTGCCCACACCTGACGGGCCAACAACCGCTATGACGGGCGCAAGGCTCATGCCGCCTGTCCGGGCGTGAATTCCGAGACATCTACCGAACGGTCGCAGACACGCTCGCGCGCCTCGACGTCGTGGAAAATCCCAACAATTGCGGCCCCGCGGACCTTGGCCTCTTCGATCAGCGACAGAACCGTTTCACGGTTCTGCGCGTCCAGGCTGGCCGTCGGTTCGTCCAACAGCATCGCCGGGTAGTCATGCGCAAAACCGCGCGCGATGTTCACGCGCTGCTGCTCACCGCCCGAAAACGTGGTCGGGCTGAGCGACCAAAGCCGTTCGGGAATGTTCAACCGCGCCAGCAACCCCGCCGCCTTGTCCAAAGCGACTTGCCGGTCACAGCTCAACGCCAATAGAGGCTCAGCCACGACCTCAAGCGTCGGGACTCGAGGGACAACCCGCAGGAACTGACTGACATAGCCCAGCGTCTCACGCCGCAGCGCCAGAATCTCGCGCGGTTGGGCGTTGGCCACGTCCAACCCGCCGACCAGCACTGTTCCAGAGGCCGCGAGGTAGTTTCCATAGATCACCCGCATCAAGGTGGATTTGCCCGCGCCCGAGGCCCCGGTCAGTGCAACGCATTCACCGGGGCCGACCTTCAGCGAGGCACCCTCCATCACAGGAATGACCGCGCTGCCCTGATTGTGCAGGGTAAAGCTCTTGCTGACGTCTGTAAGCTCAATCATTGCTTCATCTTTTCCCAAATTCTCAAACCTGCAGAACGCTGGACACGAGCAGCTGCGTATACGCATGTTGCGGATCGTCCAGCACCTGATCGGTCAGGCCGGTTTCGACGACATGCCCGTCTTTCATCACCATCAACCGATCCGCCAGCAGGCGCACAACGGCCAGATCGTGGGTGACGATAATCGCGCTCAGACCCATCTCTCGCACCAAACCGCGCAACAGATCCAGAAGCCGCGCCTGAACCGAAACATCCAGCCCTCCGGTCGGTTCATCCATGAATACAAGCCGAGGCCCTGTCACCAGATTACGCGCGATCTGCAGGCGCTGCTGCATCCCTCCCGAGAACGCAGTGGGGCGATCATCGACCCGAACCTCGCTGATCTCAACCCGGCCCAACCAGTCGATCGCCTTGTCGCGAATGTCACCGTAGTGGCGATCGCCAACGGCCATCAGACGCTCGCCAATATTGCCGCCCGCACTGACCGACATGCGCAAGCCGTCGCGAGCGTGTTGATGGACAAAGGCCCAATCCGTGCGGCTCAGCATCCGCCTCTCGGGCTCGGACATGGTGACCGTATCGACAGGACCGTCAGCACGGGTGTCAAAGATCACCTGCCCTACATCGGGTTCAAGATGACCCGCCAGGCAATTCAGCAACGTCGATTTGCCCGACCCGCTTTCGCCGACGATCCCCATCACCTCACCGGGATAGAGATCAAAACTTACATCCGTACATCCGATCCGGGCACCGTAGCTTTTTTCGATGTCCTTGACTTGCAATAGCGGGGTCATGCCGCGTCCTCTCTGGTCATGGGGCCTTGGTGGCCCGCTTCACGGCGCGACCGGCAGTAATCCGTGTCCGAGCAGACAAACATCCGATTGCCCGCGTCATCCATGATGACTTCGTCCAGATAGCTGTCCTCGGCCCCGCACATGTCGCAGGGGTGATCGGCTTTGGAGGCCTCAAACGGGTAGTCCTCAAAATCGAGGCTGACGACCTTGGTATGGGGTGGCACCGCGTAGATCCGCTGTTCGCGCCCCGCGCCAAATAGTTGGATCGCGTCCATCTCCAGCTTCGGGTTGTCGAATTTCGGAATCGGCGACGGGTCCATCACATAGCGATCCGACACTTTGACCGGATAAGCGTATGAGGTCGAAATCGCACCGTGTTGGCTGATATCTTCGTAAAGCTTCACATGCATCAGCCCGTACTCCTCAAGGCTGTGCATCTTTCGCGTTTCTGTCTCGCGTGGTTCGAGAAAGCGCAGAGGCTCAGGGATCGGGACCTGATAGACAAGGATCTGATCCTCGGTCAGCTTTGCCTCGGGGATGCGGTGGCGGGTCTGGATGACGGTGGCCTTCTCGGTCTCTTCGGTAGTCGCAACACAGGCAGTGTTCTCAAAGAACTTGCGGATCGATACCGCATTGGTCGTGTCATCCGCACCCTGATCAATCACCTTGAACGTATCGTCGGGCGTTAGCGTTGCCGCCGAGACCTGAACACCGCCAGTGCCCCACCCATAGGGCATCGGCATCTCGCGGCTAGCGAAAGGCACCTGATAGCCCGGAACCGCCAACGCTTTGAGGATCGCCCGGCGGATCATCCGCTTGGTCTGCTCATCCAGATAGGCGAAGTTGTACTCGGTCATAGCAAGCCTCTTTCAGTCAACGCGGCATCCAAAGCCTGTGGCGAGGTGAAGTGAATGGCGTCCATGCCCACTGCCTGTGCACCTTTGACATTGTGCAGGCCGTCGTCGATGAACACGCAGTCTTCGGGCGCGTGGCCGGAACGTTCGCACAGGATTTCGAAAATCCGCGCGTCGGGTTTCATCACGCCCTCCTGGCCCGACACGACCAGCGTGCCAAAGACCTCGCCCAGCCGTGGTTGAACCTTCAGTCCCTCGGGCCATGTTTCCGCCGACCAATTGGTGATGGCGTGGACCGGCGTGCCTTGCGTCTTCAGGCGGTCCAGAACGTCCCATGTGCCGTGGATCGGTGTCTCGACCGTGCGGGCGTAGAGGTCGACATAGGCTGCGAACAGCTCCTGATCGCGCGGGTCCGAAAGCTCCTGCGCCATATCGGCGAAACGCTCTCCATTGTCGCCCCGCGCGTTGCGCGCTAGGAAATCTGTCCTTTTGATGAAGGCGTGTGCGGCGTCTTCCGACCCCAGCGCCTCGACCCAGGCCAGATGCGGCTGCCAATCGACAAGCACGCCACCGATATCAAAAACCACCGCTTTCATTCTGCAGCCTCCTTGGGTGCTATGCGTTCTTCCGCCTCTCGGCGCAGCTTGCGCACGAGTTCCAGTTCCGATTGGAAATCCACGTAATGCGGCAGCTTGATGTGTTCGAGGAACCCGGTGGCCTGAATATTATCCGCATGGCTGAGGACGAATTCCTCATCCTGCGCGGCAGCCCCCAGATAGTCTTCGCCCAGCTCTTTCCACCGCAATGCCCGGTCGACTAGAGCCATCGAGATCGCTTTGCGCTCGGACTGCCCAAAGACCAGACCATAGCCACGGGTGAACTGCGGCGGTTCGGTCTTGGAACCCTGAAACTGGTTGACGGTTTCACATTCGGTCAGCTCGACCTCACCGATCTCAATGGCGAAACCAAGCTCGGGGATGTCCATCTCGACCGCCACTTTACCGATCCGCAATTCGCCGACAAAAGCGTGGTTACGGGCGTAGCCGCGCTGGGTTGAGTAGGCCATGCCGAGAACGAACCCCTCATCCCCGCGGGTCAGAGCCTGCAAACGCAAAGGGCGGTTCGACGGAAACTCCATCGGCTCCCGGGTCATGTCGCCCGGTGCGTCCTCGCTGAGCGGCTCGTCCTGAATAACGCCCTCACCCTTGAGGAAGCTGGTGATATGCGGTGTCGGTTCTTGCCGGGCGTCGCCTTCGGGCGCGGGGGCAATTTCACCATCGGCGGCCAGTTTAAAATCCAGTAGGCGGTGGGTGTAGTCGAAGGTCGGCCCCAGCACCTGCCCCCCCGGCGCGTCCTTGAACGTGGCCGAGACGCGACGGTCGCAGGCCATATCCCCCGTCTTGACCGGATTGGAATAGCCAAACCGGGGCAGCGTGGTGCGATAGGCGCGGATCAGAAAGATCGCCTCGATCAGATCCCCGCGCGCCTGCTTGATCGCCAGCGCCGCGAGGTCCGGGTCGTACAGTGAACCCTCGGCCATAACCCGATTGACGGCAAGGCTCAGCTGTTCGCGGATTTGCGCGATACTCAGATCGGTGATGTCGGTATCGCCCCGACGCTCCTCAGCCAGCCAGGCATGGGCGTTTTTGATGGCCTTTTCACCACCTTTGACGGCTACATACATCGGTTACCCCTCGGCCTGAATCTGCGTGCTACGCGGCAAGGCTGCGACCTGATCCCCGCAGGTGAAGAAGAAGTCACAGCCCAACGGATAGAGCATCGCATTGCCCTGCAGCGCCGCGATATCCGGCAGCGACAGACGTGCCGTGGTCTTGATCCCAGGCCCGCTCAGAACCGCGCCCTTAGGCGCGAGTGCATCACTCTCAACAATCAAAGTGGCCGAGCGGTCGGGATATTCGGACGTGCCGATCCTGTAGTCGTTCAAAGGCATCAGTTCAGGCCAGCGGCCCACGGCGAAATCCGCTTTCGACGCCTCGACGATTGGAGCACCTGTATGAAACCCGAGCCATTGACGCATGTCCGGCGTATCTGCCGCGCCCGCCAGATAAACCCCTGCATCCGCATCGCACAGAGTCAGCAGCAGAGTACCTGCCGCAACCGATAGCGGTGCCGGAGGTTCCGCCCCGACTAGCGTTCTGATTTCTCCGGGTCGCGCCATCACGGTCATCGCGGCCCGAAACGCGTGCGCAGCATCACGCGGGGCGTCCTGAAATCCGCCTGAAAAATGCGGTTGTGCGTTCATCAGTCCTCTCCTCGGACCAGCGTGAAGAACTCAACCTTGGTGGCCGCCGCTTTTGCCGCACGCGCCTTGCGGGTATCCTGCATTTGGGTCTTGAGCGGAGTGATCACCAGTTCGGTCAGACGATCCGCTGCCTCGGTCTGCATCAGAGCATCAATCAGTGCGGCGGCCTCAGCCTTGGACTTGGAACGGCCCTGGACATAGCCATGCCCTACAGTGCCATCCTCCAAAGCCAACGAGCAGCGCGTGACCGTCATTTCACCCAGATTGAACGGCGCGCCAATGGCGCCCGCTCGACCGCGCACCATCACTCCGCCAATCTCGGGGCTGCGCAGCCATTTGAACGATGGATGATACGCCACCCTGTCCCAAAGCGGCATCATCGCGTCCTCGGGGGCGCGGGCCAGCAGGCCCATCCACTCCTGACGCGTGATCCCGTTGCTTTTCATCTGTTCTGTCATCGAAAGCCCTTGTCGCGGTTGTCTACTCGAACTATACAACTAGACAAATATTAACCTGCATACGCCTGTCAGGCAATCCATGAGACCATGAAGTTTTGATGACATGAGCAAAACACCGATCTGGAAAAGCATCGCACTCAGCCTGACCTCGGATATCGCCGAGGGGCGCTTTGGCACGGGCGACCGGCTGCCGACCGAGGCGCAACTCGCGGCCACCCACGGCGTCAATCGCCATACGGTCCGGCGCGCGCTGGCCGAGCTTTCGGAGCAGGGGTTGGTTCAGCCTCGCCGCGGGGCCGGTGTCTTTGTCACCGCGCGGCCAACGGATTATCCGATTGGCAAACGAGTTCGATATCACAAGAGCATCTCCGCCAGCGGCAAGATACCGGGCAAGCGCATCCTGTCTCTGACCACCCGCGCTGCGGATGAGGCCGAAGCCGAAGCACTGGCTTTGCAGCCCGGCGATCCAGTTCATGTTTATGACGGCTTGTCTTTGGCGGATGGTCAACCCATCGCGCTGTTTCAAAGCGTCTTTCCGGCGCTCAGACTGCCTGAAATCCTCACCCACTTGACCGAAACCCAATCCGTCACCAAGGCGCTTCAACTCTGCGGTATCGAGGATTTCATACGGACATCCACACGGCTAACGGCCCGCGCGGCCACGGCGACGCAAGCGTTGCACCTGAACCTCAACGAAGGCGCGCCGATCCTGCATTCGCTTGGGATCAATGCGGCCCCAGATGGGCAACCGGTCGAGTATGGAAAAACCGTTTTCGCCGGTGAGCGCGTAACCCTGACGCTGCACGAGACCTGATCCGGGGGTGCTCCCGCCCGTCTTCAGCCTCCTGTCGAAGGCCTCATCCTGTTGGGGGTCGCGCCGCGCAAAGCGCGGCGCTGGGCCTAAGACCGCCAACGGGTATCGGCGTAGCCGATGCACATGCGGACGCGGGAGGGTTACGCGTATTTCTCCAGAAACGCCTCAATGTGCAATGCGCGGAAATCCGGCAGCACGTCGCGCAATCTGTCGTGGCTCCAATCCCACCAGGCCAGAGCCAGTAGCCTCTCCGACACCTGCTCGGAAAAGCGCCGCCGGATCGGTTGCGCGGTTACCCCGGCAACGATCGTGTAGGGGGCGACATCCTTGGTCACGATCGCACCGGACGCTACAACCGCCCCGTGCCCGATCTTCACCTCGGGCTTGATGATCGCCGCGTGGCCGATCCAAGTGTCATGGCCAATCGACGCTTGTCGCCCGGCACGATGGGCAAACCACTCTGCATCGTCTTCCGCGTCCTCCCAATAATCCGCTGAGCGATACAGGAAATGATGCAAGGAGGCTTTCTCCATCGGATGGTCCGTCGCGCCGATCCGGGTGAAGCTGGCGATATTGGCGAATTTGCCGATCTCGGCATTGGCTATGTCACAGGTTCGGTCGCAATAGGAGTAGTCTCCGAACCGCGAATTGGCGACCCGCGTCCCCGCGCCGATCTCAACATAGGCGCCAAAGCTGCTGCCCGAGATTTGGCAATCCGGGTGAATGAAAGGCTGATCAGAGCGCAGACGCGTCATCGTATTCCCCATACGCTCAGGATTGCAGCTTGGCCGCACCGCGCGGCTTGCGCTTTTTGCCGGCCTCGCCCTGAATCAGACGCTTGCGCAACCAGCCCGAGAACCAATCCATCAGCATCACCATTAGAATGATAAGAACGATGTAATAGGCGACCTCTTCCCAGTCTTTCTGCGTGATGATCGCCTGCGTCAGCAACAGACCAATCCCGCCACCAGTGATCGCACCAATCACGGTCGCGCTGCGGGTGTTGGATTCAAGGAAGTACAAAAGCTGGCTTAGCAGAACCGGAGTGATCTGCGGGATCACCCCAAAGCGATAGCGTTGCGGCGCGTTTGCCCCGGTCGACTGGACGCCTTCGATCTGCTTGTTGTCGACATTCTCCAGCGCCTCCGAGAAGATCTTCCCGAAGGTTCCAGTATCCGTGACCAGAATCGCCAGTGCCCCTGTCAACGGACCGGGACCAAAAGCCCGCGCCAGAACAACAGTCCAAATCAACGCATCCACGCCGCGTACAAAATCAAACACGCGCCGCGTTGCAAAGCGGACCGAGCGCAGCGGATTGAAGTTCCGCGTCGCGAGGAAGGCCAAAGGCAGTGCAATCATGCCCGCGCCCAGCGTGCCGAGGAACGCCATCAGGATCGTCTCGAAGATCGCCCAGGCCACGTCCTGATGCCGCCACATCTTGTTGGTCCAGAAGTCATTCAGGATCGCGCCCGCCTCACCAGATGCCGCAAGGCTCACAAGCTCGGGGAAGGACTTGCCGTAGTAGGGGCTGTCGAGCGTGAACCAGAACAGCTCCCACCCGGTGAAGTAACGGAACACCTCGGACCGGTTGCGGGTGACGGTCAGACGGCCTGCATCAGTTTTGATGGCCAGACGGTTCTTGGAAACATTGATCCAGTCCGGAACTTCTCCGGCAGGAAGTTCGGCCTGCACACCGGCCGACCGGCTGGGGGTTGCGCGTACTGTGCCGTAGCCTGGGATGTCGTATTCGACTGTCTCAGGCCCGAAACGCACCACATGGCCGTCTTCCAGATCGATCACCGTGGTCTCACCCAGCGCGACCCAATCGGGTGCTGTGCCATCGGGATAGCTCCCTTTCCGCTCACCTTCGATCGCGGCGGAGACCTCGCCAGTGCGGTTATCGCGTTCAATATGCGTCTTGTAGCTGTAGCTGTCCGCCACCAGCGTCTTGCCGTTTTCCCAGTTGGCCCGTTCGGTCAATCCCGGAACGTCAAAGGCGAAGAAGACGTAGATCAGGTAGAGGGCAACCAGCCCCGGCAACCCGAAATTCACGATGCGTTTACGGCTGAACAGGCGGTCCGCTTCGGCCTTCAGGTCATCAATCGACAGATCGGTGGCAAAGGTACTCATGCCGAGGCTCCTTTTTCCGACCCGTGGGTCAGACGGTCGCGCAGATAGCCAGAAATCTGGTCAACGACCACAATAGTGACGAAGAGAAGGATGAAGATGGCCGCGGCCTCATCATAGCGCCCCTGCCCCCAGGACATGGCGTTGCGCAACTCATAGCCCAGACCTCCGGCACCGACAAAACCGAGGATGGCTGAGGCGCGGATGTTGATCTCGAACCGCAGCAGAGCGTAGCTGACATAGTTCGGGCCGACCTGAGGGATCACGCCCAGATACATGCGCTGGGACCAATTCGCCCCGACGGACTGCAAACCTTCAACAGGTTTGAGAGAGGCGTTTTCATTCACCTCAGAGAACAGCTTGCCCAAAGCGCCAGCCGTGTGGATGGCAATGGCGATCATCGCGGGCACCGGCCCGCCACCCAGAATGAAGATCAGAACCAGAGCAATCACGATCTCTGGGATCGCGCGACAGATATCCGAGATCCGGCGGAACAGCGGGATCAACGAGGGCCAGAGCGCCATACCCCGTGTCGCCATCAGGGCCAGAAACGTACCCGCAATCGTCCCAATCAGGGTCGAGGCGGCGGCAATGTTGATCGTCTCGATCAGGGCCGGGAAGAATTCGACCAGATTGGCCGGCATCTCGGCGATCTTTTCCCACGCCTCGGACAGAACCTCGGACGGGTAGTCCAGAATCCTGTGCCAACCGTCAATGAAACTGCCCGCGTTGCGCTCATCCGCCGTGCGGAAGCCCGCTGCCATCAGAGCAACGAACAGGATCAGGAGGATACCACCATATACCCGTTTGCGCCGCGTCATCGCGGTATAGTCGTCGCGGATCTGATCGACGCTATAGGACCCTGCCGAAAGGTCTGTCATGGAATGCTCCTGAGTGGAAAACGGGGTCCGGCAAAACACCGGACCCCGCGAATAGAAGAGACAGGCTTAGTTGGACTTCAGCTTGCGTGCTTCGATGATGATTTCGTAGGCGTCGTGGGTGATCGGATCAAAGCTTTTGGCTTCGCCCGCAGCCACACCGTAGAAGCAATCGCGGTCTTTCTCCGACAGGGTGTCCCACAGCTCGGTCACTTTGGCTTTGACGTCGGCGGGCAGGGCCTTGCGGACAACAACTGGGCCTTCCGGGATCGGCTCGGATTTCCAAATCTGCACCAGATCGTTCATGTCGATCAGACCGGCATCAACGGCACGGCGCAGGGCACCCGACTGGTAGCCGTCTTCCCATTCGCCCAGACCATCGGCCCAGGTCACACCGCCATCAACGTCCCCGTTGTTCACTGCAACGATGGTCTGCTCGTGACCGCCGGTGAACTTCACTTCACCGAAATAGTCGCCCGGATCCATGGTCGCACCGGTGGCCGCAGGGATTTCGATCGACGGGATCAGGTAGCCCGAGGTCGAATTGGGATCGCCGAAGCCAAAGGTCTTGCCTTTCATGTCTTCCAACGAGGTGATGCCGCTGTCTTTGCGGGCAAAACCGATCGAGTGATAGCCGTAGCCGCCATCGGTGTTGACCTTGACCAGAACCGGCTCAACCGCTTCGGGGTCGGACAGGTAGGTTTTCGCGTAGCCCGACGCGCCCAGCCAGGCGACGTCGATGGTGCCGCCCAGCAGGCCCTGGATCACACCGTTATAGTCGGCAGGGGCAAACAGCTTGACTGGAACGCCCAGAGCCTCTTCGGTGTAGACGCGCAGGCATTCGTTGTTGTTCAGACGGTCCTGAGCGTTCTCACCGCCCAGAATGCCGATACGCAGCTCGGAAATTTCCTGAGCCATTGCAGGCGCGGCCATGGCAGTGGTCGCAACAAGGGCAGCAACTAGTTTTTTCATCTGTCTCTCTCCAGTTTGATGTTCCCGACCTCTCATCGGGCCGGGCGATGAAAGGGTTTGGGGTGGCTCAGACGGTCGCTTCGGCTTCCATCAGGGCCTTTTGTGTGGCGTCGAGGGTTTCGATCTCGGTCGAGGTTGCCTCTTCCGAGAAGCTGGCATCGGCGCCATAGATCTCGCGGGCGACACCTGTGGTCAGTTGTTCGGGCAGACCGTCAAAGACGATACGCCCGTCGCGCATACCCACCACGCGGTCGCAATAGCGGCGCGCAGTATCCAGCGTGTGCAGGTTGGCGATGACAGTGCGGCTGTCCTCTTCGTGGATGCGGCGCAGGGTCTGCATCACCACCTGAGCATTCATCGGGTCCAGCGAGGCAATCGGTTCATCGGCAAGAATGATCTTGGGGTTCTGCATCAGGGCGCGGGCAATGGCAACGCGCTGCTGTTGACCACCCGAAAGCGCCTCGGCCCTCTTGGGCGCATGTTCCGCGATGCCCAGACGATCTAGGATGTCGATAGCGCGGTGGACCTCATCCATCGGGAACAGATTGAACATCGTAGCCAGGGTCGAGTGGCGGTTCAGCGTCCCGTGAAGCACGTTCGACACCACGTCCAGACGGGGCACGAGGTTGAACTGCTGGAAGATCATCGCACAATCGGCCTGCCAAGCGCGCTTGTCGCGACCCTTCAACTGCGTCACGTCGCGGCCTTGGAACAGGATCTCGCCATCACTGGCATCCGTCAGCCGGTTGATCATGCGCAACAGCGTCGATTTCCCCGCGCCCGAGCGACCGATGATGCCGATCATGCAGGGCTTGTCCACGTCCAGCGTTGCGGTATCCACCGCCACATTCTCGCCGAAACGTTTGGTCAGTTTTTTGATGTGCAGCACGTGCCACCCCCAATTCGTGTTGGCGGGTAGCTACGGATTGCACTCAACGGATATGTGTCGGTTCAGTGAAAGTTTTGTAAACACCGCAGCCCGTACCATAGGGCCTACCCTTTAGGCTCATTCCCCGTTATACGCGCCCGCAACCCCAGTTTCCTGCATGAGGCCCGCTATGAGCTTTGACCGTTCCATCAAGATCGCTCCGTCGATCCTGTCCGCCGATTTCGCCAATTTCGGAGCCGAAATTCAGGCCATCGAGGCCCAGGGTGCCGATTGGGTCCACGTTGATGTCATGGACGGCCATTTCGTGCCAAACCTGACCTTCGGCCCTCCGGCGGTCAAAGCGTTCCGCCCCCATGTGAAAACGGTGATGGATGTGCATCTGATGATCACGCCGGTCGATCCCTATATCCAGGCCTATGCCGATGCGGGTGCCGACATACTGACTGCCCATGTCGAGGCCGGTCCACATACACACCGCACCCTGCAAGCCATCCGCGCCGCAGGCATGAAGGCCGGTGTTGCCCTGAACCCGGGCACCCCTGCCGAGGCGGTCGAGCATCTGCTGGACCTCGCCGATCTGGTCTGCGTCATGACCGTGAACCCGGGCTTCGGAGGCCAAAAGTTCATCGACATGACCAGCAAGGTCCGCAAGCTCCGCCAGATGATCGGAGACCGCCCGGTGCATATCGAGATTGACGGCGGTGTTGACCCAAACACAGCCTCGCTGGTCGCAGCAGCAGGCGCGGATGTGCTGGTCGCGGGATCGGCCGTGTTCAAAGGCGGGTCGGTTGACCAACCTGACGTCTATGGTGCGAATATCGCTTCGGTTCGGGCGGCCGCGGAATCTGCATTGAAATAATGCTACTGGCCGCCGCTGTTTCACAGCAACACAAGGTCAGAACGAGACCTTGAAACTCAATGATCCAACAACCTGTCCTTCAGGTTGTTGGTTGAATTCTTCGCTAAGATACGTCGCGCCGTAAAACAGAGTTCCGTATTTGGCCTCCCAGTTCAGACCAAGGCGCGCGCGATACCGTTCATGCTTAAGGCTGACCGCCCCGGAATTCGGGATATATGCGCTGTCGTCCACGTAGGCTGCATCAAACCCGAACACACCGCTGACACCCTTTGGTCCTGTCCGCATGGAGCGATAGCGCTGACCAGTGATCTTGTCGCGGATCAGTAGCTCTGACCGTCCCACTTGTCCAAAGGTCACATCCACTCCAACGCGAGCGAGAGTCTCGTCTCCGGCCCGCACAGAGGCAAACGGGCGGAGGCGCGTGTTTCGGCCCCAATCCCACTCTCGCCCGATTTCCGCGACTACGGTGGGATAAAAATCATTGGAAATCTGCTCATCCAGGACCGCCCGCGACGGTGGCGTGCTTCCGATCAGCTTGTGAAATTCGGTCTGCAGGCTGTCCACGCCCGTTCGCGGCCCTACGGCCACCAATTCAGCGCCAACAGTGAACTGCGCACTATGTCTTTGAAAATGCGTATACGCACCAAGCGACAGGATCCCGGCATACTGTCTGTCCTGCGGGTTTGGCGTAACCAGATCCTCGGGAGATATCATCTGCGTGTACGCCCGAATCTCGATCACGTCCCCAAAGGTTTCTGGCAGTTCCTCGCTCCAGCCCCGCGCCAGAATCCACGACAGGTTCAGAGACGATGTCTGCCAACGGTCGTGATCATCACCAATCAGATCATCCGTGAACATCCAACCGAACCCGATCAGCTCTCGCTTTGTTGGCTCTGTTTGTTGGGGCGTGGGAGACAAGGATTGCGCGAGCAGAAACTGCGGAACACAGATGAAGATAAGTGCCCAGAATATCTTCATTGCCGTCCCCTTCCCTCTTCACGCTCAGCCGTTCATCAGGCGCGATACGTTTTCAAGGACCGTAAGAAAAGGTTTTGATTTCAACAATATTTTCATGCGTGAGTGCAGTGAGTCGCGGCCAAAAGGCAACATCTCAGACACCTTGAGAGACATCCAGATCATAGCTGCAACAAAAAAAAGGGCGTCCCGAGGGACGCCCTTTCCGTCTGATCATTCGCTTACGCGACTTATTCAGTGATTTTCGACACAACGCCGGCGCCGACGGTGCGGCCGCCTTCGCGGATCGCAAAGCGCAGGCCCTGCTCCATCGCG